>JBCDJT010000109.1:0-17122 GCA_038747545.1 Bacteroidota bacterium | reverse complement strand
GGCACATCGCGTTCCAGGACCATGGTAATCCCGTAGCGTATCGCAACATCCGCATCCGCACGCTCGACTAACCCCCCGGAGCGCCATGCGAAAGAGTGGCATGTTTCGTCTCCCAGCGCTTGTGCTGCTGGCTACTCTGGTGGCTCCGCTGGCAAAGGCCCAAGCACCTGCACAACTCACCGAAGCGGTAGGCGG
Source organism: Bacteroidota bacterium (assembly GCA_038747545.1). GTDB lineage: Bacteria > Bacteroidota > Rhodothermia > Rhodothermales > JBCCMF01 > JBCCMF01. Next base: position 16,927 of record JBCDJT010000109.1, on the reverse strand, counting down.
AGGCGTCACGTTCACCGACTCTAACCTGCCAATCGTCGTCATCGAGACGCCCAATGCGCAGGGTATTCCTGATGAGCCCAAGGTCACGGCGCTCATGGGTGTGATTGACAACGGCCCGGGCGAGCGGAATCGCCTGGGCGACCCATACGCGGGATATGCCGGCTACATCGGCATCGAGACGCGAGGCGCCAGCTCGCAGGCGGTCTACCCGAAGAAGTCTTATGCGCTCGAAACGCGACGGGCCGACGGTGAGAACCGCAACGTGCGGCTGCTAGGTTTGCCACGCGAGAACGACTGGATCCTCTATGCCCCCTACGCCGACAAGTCGTTGACCCGCAACGTGCTGGCCTATGAGTTTGCCCGGCGGATGGGCGGCTATGCCGTACGCACACGCTACGTGGAGGTCGTGCTGAACGGCGAATACCGCGGGGTCTACGTGTTGATGGAACGCATCAAGCAAGATGATGACCGCGTGCCCATCGACGAACTCACGCCCGATGACAACGGCGGCGACGCCCTGACGGGCGGGTACATCGTCAAGGTAGACCGGCCTGCATTCGGCGACGACGGCTGGGCCTCGCCCTACTTGCCCGAGGGTTTCGCCAACCGCCAGGTCTTCTACCAGTATCACGACCCCAACCCAAGCAACCTCACCGACGCGCAGCGCACGTACATCCGCAGCTACATCACGCAGTTCGAAGCCATGATGGACGGGGACGGCTGGACTGATCCAGCCAGCGGCTACCCAGCTTGGCTGGATGTGGACAGCGCGGTGGACTTCCTGCTCTTGAACGAGCTTGGCAAAAACGTGGATGGCTACCGTCTCAGTTCGTTCCTCTACAAAGCCCGTGACAGTGCAGGCGGCAGGCTCTACCTAGGGCCTATCTGGGACTTCAACTTTGCCTTTGGCATCGCCGATTACTACGGCGCAGAGCGGCCCGCGGGGTATCAGGTCGCCTTCGCCGAGGCAGAGGACAGCCATCAGAACCCGTTCTGGTGGCGGAAGCTGGCGCGTGACCCTGCTTTCATCGCGCGCGCTCAAGCGCGGTGGCAAGCCCTACGCACGGGTGCGCTCGCAGAGGACTCGCTGATGTCGTTCGTCGACGAGCAGGCTGCGCTGCTGGACGAGGCGCAGGCGCGCAACTTCCGTCGGTGGCCTGTGCTCGGTTCATACGTCTGGGCCAACTCATTCATCGGCAGCACTTATGCCAGCGAAGTCGCCTTCCTGAAGTCCTGGCTTCGGCAACGCCTGCAATGGTTGGACGCCAACCTGCCCCTGGGACAGCTCATCCCAGACAACCCAGACCCCATTGACGTCCCCGTTCTCGTGACGCGTATAGGCGCGCCGGCGCCGAACCCGTTTACGCAGACGGCCACTCTTCGCTTCGATCTCGACGAGTCGCAACCGATTCGCGTCACGGTACACGACGTACTAGGCCGCGAAGTCAGCCGACCATTCGAGGGCATAGCCGACTCCGGCGAGGATCAAACGGTAGTGGTTGACGGCAGTGTCTTTCCGCCGGGCGTCTATCTGGTCCGTATCGTTGGGCTCCGGTTCGACATCACCCACACGCTGGTCAAGCTGTAGTGCTAATTTTTTAGCGAATATTGCAACTTCGACATTTTATGCCGTACAGGTGCTAAATTTTAAGCATCATAAACACGGCCGTATGTCTCGTTCCACCCTCCTTCTTGCGCTCCTAATCTGCATAGCCACCTCCGCCCACGCGCAAACCGCCACATGGCTGCCACGGCTTGAGTCCGTTGACGCCACAGTCCGCGCCCGAGCGGCCTGTGCGTTAGGCGAAGAGGGGCGAAGCTCAGCGCGCATTGTGGATGGCCTCATTGCGCTCCTTGGCGACGAAACCGCATTGCCGGGCGATGTATGCGCTGAGCATGGTCACGCACGCTTCGGCAACTGCCAGTGGACCGATACTACGAGAACATGCGAGGACACGTCGGTAGGTCGGCAGGCAGCGGGGGCCCTCGTGCAAATTAAGCGTGGCGTATTCACCCCTGTCTTGGCTGTGCTGACCGATGACAACGCCGTAGTCCGGGCCGAGGCCGCATGGATATTGGGCCTGCTGGACGACAACCGCTCGGTAGATCCACTGATTGATCGCCTCGGCGACTCATACGTGCAGGCGCGGACCAATGCCGCTTGGGGCTTAGGGCTTCTTAAGGACGAGCGTGCCGTAGTGCCCCTCGTGGCCGCCTTGAACGATGAGGCTGCAGAGGTGCGCGGAAAAGCCGCATGGGCACTCGGCATGCTGCGAGACGAACGCGGCGTCGACGGGCTGGCAGCGGTCGCATTCGATGCGGATGGGCACGTGCGCGAGCACACAGCGTGGGCGCTCGGCATGATCCGCAGCCGCCGTGCGGTGGATACCCTGACTAGGATGCTCAGCACGGATCAGCACGCCGACATCCGCTCGCAGGCTGCATGGGCACTCGGCATGGTACAAAGCGACCGAGGCACCGATGCCCTCCTCACCGCAGCTGAAGACGACCGATATGCTGAGGTGCGCGAACAGGCTGCCTGGGCACTCGGCATGATACGAGACGGCCACGCTGCAGGACGCCTCAGCCGCATCGCACGCTACGATGCTAGCAGCGAGGTGCGCAAGCAGGCTGCCTGGGGCACGGGCATGATCCGCAGTGCAGAGGCTGTGGAACAGCTCGCCGAGGTCGTGCGCAAGGACGGCAACGCCGAGGTGCGCGAGCAGGCCGTATGGGCGCTCGGCATGATCCGCAGCCGCCGTGCCGAGGACGCGCTGGCTGCGGTCATCAAGGAAGACACCAGCGCAGAAGTACGTAAGCAAGCGGCCTGGGCCCTCGGCATGATGCGCTGAGCGGCAGGCTTACCCGTCCGTCGCGGCAAACATCGCCCCACCGGCTTCGTCGCCCCAGACCTGCTGGAGGCGAGCGTCGCGGCGGCACCCGGTACGGTAGCTGTAGTAGCGCTGCGGGTTCGTCTTGTAGAAGTTCTGGTGGTAGTCCTCAGCTGGGTAGAACGTCTCCAGGTCCGTGATTTCTACCGCCAGCGGCTGCGTGAAGCGCGCATCGACTTCGCCGTAAGAGCTTTCCGCCAGGGCGCGCTGCTCGGCATTGGCAGGGAAGATCACAGGACGGTAAGGCGAGCCGCGGTCGCAGAACTGGCCACCGCCGTCAAACGGGTCAACGTTGCGCCAGTACACGTTGAGCAGTGTTTCGTACGAGACCTTGTCGGCGTCGTAGATGACTTGCAGCACCTCGGCGTGCCCAGTGGTCTTGGTCACCACCTGCTGATAGGTGGGGTTTTCTACCGTACCGCCAGCATAGCCAGAGATCGTAGCGACGACGCCGTCAATCTCGTCGAACGGCGGCTCCATGCACCAGAAGCAGCCACCAGCGAATACAGCGGTGTCGGCCACGGCGGCATCAAGGGTTTGCATGGCTTGGCGCTCGTCGGGCGTGGCACCGCTGCCGCTGTTGGCCGGGGCCGAGCACGCGATGGTCAAGACGGCGAGGGCGAGGGAAAGCACTGAAAAAAGAGATTTCATCGGAAAGAACCGGAGCGATCGAGAGAATCAGGTACAGCTTACGTGATCGGGCGGGCAGATGTGTTACGCTGCGCTAGCGGTCGGGGTCGACACGGCCCCGTAACTTCTTGGTCGCACCACGTCGCGCCTTACTCTGCAGCCGTCGTTCCTTCGACGCCTTGGTCGGCTTCGTCTTCTTGCGACGTTTGCGCGGTGCCGTGGCCTGCATGAGCAGGTCGCGGAGGCGGCTGAGGGCGTCGGCGCGGTTGCGCTCCTGCGTGCGCTGCCGCTGCGCCTTGATGATGAGGACGCCGTCTTTCGTCAGCTTCGACTTGAGCGCACGGCGCAGCGTGGCTTTCACATGACCGGGCAGCGATGACGCCTCCACATCGAACCGCAGGTGGATCGCCGTCGATACCTTGTTGACGTTCTGACCACCTGCGCCTTGCGAGCGCATGGCCGTCATCTCGATCTCGGACTCAGGGATGCGGAGGCCATTGCGGAGCGTAATCACAGCGAAAGCAATAGTTGACGGGTGCGTACGAATGCTCCCGTAACGCGCGGTAGGCATCGACTGATTCCGTGAGTTTCGTCTTGGATGTGCTATGACACTACCCTGTCATCGGAGGCCACGTATGTTCACGCGTTTCGCCTCCCCACTTGGCGGCGTATGTTACGCGCCGAACGAACTCCGTATACTAACCCGCATGGAACGCCCCAGCCCCATCACCCCCCAACCCAACCGCCGCGACGAGGACGTCGAGAAAGCGCTCCGGCCGAACACGCTCGACGATTTCATCGGCCAAGCCCAGATCAAGAAGACCTTGCGCGTCTACCTGACGGCCGCGCTGCAACGCGGTGAGGCGTTGGACCACGTCTTGCTCTCCGGGCCGCCAGGGCTGGGCAAGACGACACTGGCGTACATCGTGGCTGAAGAAATGGGCGCCAGCATCAAGACGACCAGCGGCCCCGTCCTCGACAAGGCCGCCAGCATCGCCGGGCTCCTGACCAACCTCAACGAAGGCGATGTGCTGTTCATCGACGAGATCCACCGGCTGAGCCCCGTGGTAGAAGAGTATCTGTACTCGGCGATGGAGGACTACAGCATCGACATCATGATCGACGCCGGGCCAAACGCGCGGAGCGTCAAGATTGCGCTGCCGCCGTTTACGCTGGTGGGCGCCACGACGCGCAAGGGGCTGCTCACCGCGCCGATGCGGGCGCGCTTCGGCATCGACTTCCGCTACGACTACTACACCCCGGAGCTGCTCCAGCAGATCGTGATGCGCTCGGCCAGCCTGCTGGGGCTGCACTGCTCGGAAGAAGGCGCCTACGAGATCGCCCGCCGCAGCCGCGGCACGCCACGCATCGCCAACCGCCTGCTGCGCCGCACGCGCGACTTCGCCGAGGTGCCCGGCGACGGACGCCCCGGCGACGGACGCATTACCCGCGCCATCGCCGACTACGCCCTGAATGAGCTGAACGTGGACGAAGTCGGCCTCGACGAGATGGACAAGCGCATCCTGATGACGCTCATCGAGAAGTTCGGCGGCGGTCCCACGGGCCTCTCGAATCTGGCCGTGTCGGTAGGTGAAGACGCAGGCACCATCGAGGAGGTCTACGAGCCCTACTTGATCCTGGAAGGCTTCCTCGAACGTACGCCGCGTGGCCGCATCGTCTCGCCCCGCGCCTATGCGCACTTTGGCCTGGAACCGCCGCCACGTCAAGGCGACGTGTTCGGCGGCATGTACTAGCCCGCGATCTCATGAAGACGAAAACCCTCGACGTCAACGGCGAGATGGTGAAGTTCGCCATCGTCGCGGACCTCACCCTGCCCGCCACATACGGTGGCGACATCGGGCTTCTGTGGTACGCGTCGTTTGACGGCCACCACGCCATCCTCTTCGACCGCAGCTACTTGGACTTGGCGCTGGAGGAGTTTTTCCAGGAGGGGCACCAAGGTGACATCGCCGACTACGATCTCCCCCAGTTCATGCGCGAGTGGCGCGGCGCACGCGGCTGGGCGGACGGCGCAAACCACAGCGGCTACGACCTAGACCACGATGATTTCCTGGCCGCGTTGGCGTTGCTGCGGCGCTGCACGATGGGCCAATGGATCACTACCGAACAGCTCGATGCCATGCAAGCGTTCGCCCGGGCGGCGATGGAAGACTGGGACGACCTCACCATTGCCCGCGGGCCGTGGTGATGGACCGCTGAGTTGGTCAAGGCATGCGTAGGTAGGCTTGCATCTCTACCGTGATCGGGTGCTCCGCGCCGCGCGTGGCCGTCAGCGTCGTGATACTGCGCTCGAGCAGGCTTTGGGCTGGCTCGGCCTCGCCTCCTTGGAGCAGCAGCGCACCAGTTAGCCCGTCTATTTCAGCGCTCTGCCAATGAGATTTGGGCGGCAAGCGCGTGCGAATGGCGCGTGCGCGACTCAGCGCAACCTCGGCTGCGTCGAGCTTATTTAGTGCCAAGAGCGTTCGGGCCAGTTGCGTGTGGGGATGGCTTACGTCCAGCATATCCCACCCGAGGCGGTCGTAGATGGCAATGGCATCCCGAAGCACAGTTTCAGCTGTCGTGTATCGTTCCTGATGCCACAGTACGTCAGCGTAGGCGACAAGGCTTTCGGCTACGCGCAGGTGGCCATCGCCGAAGAGTTCGCGGCGCAGTGCCAGTCCCTGCAGATGCAGCGCCTCCGCTTCGGCGAGTTGGCCTTGTGCACGCCGCACCCAACCGAGCCAATGGAGTATGCGTGCTTTCCCAACAGCGTGCTCACCATCAATGTGGCCGCTGAGCGAGGCAGATAGCATGCTATCTGCCTCGGCATAGCGACCTTGCATGAAGTAGAGCCGTCCCATAAACGCCTGCATCTGCAACGCGCCTAACGGGTCAGTGGCGGCGAACTGCTTGCGGATGCGCAGGGCGGTGTCGTAGAACCCCTCGGCGGCCTCGAAATCGCCTTTGAGCAGCATGGTGGTGCCCAGGTTCTTGGAGATGGAGCCCACCGACTCAGCTTCGTCGCCCAGCATACGCTGCCGCAACGCCAGGACCTCGCGCTGCATGGGCTCGGCAGCCTCCAAGTCGCCCATCATCATGAGCAGGAACGCCTGATACTTGAGGCTGCGGGCGTAGTCCTCGTTCTCGCGGGATTCTGCATCGAGCCACGCCGCTGCTGCCGCGCCATAGGTCGCCTCTGAGGCTGGATAGTCGCCCACCATGCGGTGCATCTCGGCGATGCTATCGAGGACGCGAGCGCGGACTTCGGGATGATCGGCAAACCGCTCATGGGCGGCCTCAGCACCCACATCCAGCAGCATAGGCAGGCGCAGCGTGTCGGCGCGGATGGCGTTGGGGCGGGTAGGGTCGGCAACGCGAAACAGTTTGACCATGAACGCCGCGGCCATGTCTGACTTCTCGGCTTCGAGGCGGGCGAGGTCGCGTTCGTGCGCGGCCCGGTCGCCTTGCCACACGGCTACCACCAGTCCGATGACGAGCGCGACAAGCCCAAAGGCGCTGGCGCCCACCGCCATGCGATTGCGCTGCACGAACTTCTGTGCCACGTACGTCCACGACTCACGGCGCGCAGCGATGGGCAGGCGGTCCAGGTGGCATCGGATGTCCTCGGCCAGCGCCTCGACCGAGGCATAGCGCCGCTCTGGCGCCTTCCGCAACGCCTTGAGGACTACCGTGTCCAGATCGCCCCGCAGCCGACCTGCTTCTGGATTGTGCGCAACCTCTGATGGCTTCGGCGCGGGTTGGTGGATGATCGCTTCGACTGTGGTGGCCGGGCTCTCGGTGGCGCCGGCGAAAGGGTGTTGACCGGTGAGCAGTTCGAAGAGCACAACGCCCAGGGCGTATACGTCGGTGGCGATCGTGATGGCCTCACGCCGCAGTTGCTCGGGGCTGGCATAGGCGGGCGTGAGCAGCGCCTCAGCGGTGACCGTCTGCCACGACGCCATCTCATCATCGAGCAGCTTAGCAATACCGAAGTCGAGCAGCTTCACCTGCCCATCGGTGGTGACTTGAATATTGCTTGGCTTGAGGTCGCGATGCACGATCAGGTTCTGGTGCGCGTATTGGACGGCTGCGCAGACGTCCAAGAAGAGCCGGAGGCGGGCATGCACATCGAAGCGGTGTGCTGCTGTTGCGTAGGCGGTCAGAGGCTGACCTGCCACATATTCCATCACCACGAATGGCGTGCCATCGGGTGTAGCACCCGCATCCAAGAACCGGGCAATACCAGGATGCTGCAGCTGTCCGAGGATGCGCCGCTCTTGCAGGAAGCGGTCGAGACGCGCCGGGGTTGCCACGTCGGACCGGATGAACTTGAGCGCAGCTTCAGTGCCCGTGTCGCTGCGGACGGCGCGATACACGCGGCCCATCCCGCCCTGCCCCACACACTCGGCCACCCGATACGGCCCGATTAGCTGCCCCTCGTACGAGGCCACCTCGGCAAACCGAGCGAGCGGCTTGGTCAGAAAGCCCTCTTCGTCAACCGCTGCATCGGCAGCGAGCAGCGCGTCGAGTTCAGCTCGGAGGGTAGCATCGCCGGCACATGCCTCATCCAGGAACTGTGCACGCTCAGCGATCGGGCGTGCAAGAGCAGCGCGGAACAGGTCGGCGATAGAGGGGACGGTTTCCATGTTAACCCTCTGGCGTGTCGGCGAGGGCGCGACGCAGCCACGCTCGGGCAAACCGCCAGTCTTCCGAGACCGTCGAGGGCGCTACAGCCAACGCCTCGGCGGTCTCTTTGATGGTCAGCCCCACGAAATAGCGGCACTCGACCACGCGGACATAGCGCGGGTTGAGCCGTCCCAGCCGATCCAACGCCGCGTCGAGCGAGAGGAGGTAGTCGGGCGACGGTCCTTGAGCGGGCGCGATGCCCTCAGCATGCGAGAGCGTGACGTGGAGCCCGCGCCGCTTGTCGCGCTGCTTGCTGCGGGCGTAGTCGGTGAGGATGCGTCGCATAGCTACACTAGCTGCCGCGAAAAAATGGGCGCGGTTCTGCCAGTTCATGTGCATCTGCCCCACTAGCTTTAGGTACGTTTCGTGGACCAACGCCGTCGTGTTCAGCGTGTGGTCGCTCCGCTCGTGCCGCAACTGCCGGTGCGCCTGCGTCCGCAACTCCTCGTACACCACATCCAGCAGTGCATCGAACGCGGCGGCGTCATTGGCACGGACGGCGGCAAGGGCTTCGGTGACGGGATTCATAGCGCTCTAGCGGGCAGCAGTGAAAGGAAAGTAGATCCCTGTGACGTGGGCGTCAAACCACCTTGTCCGGCCGATCCCGAAAAAAGTTAACGAGGCGTCGGGTGAATGGCCGGCGTGTGTCGCTATGACTACATAAGGAGTTGCCTGTCACTATGGAAGCCAGGCCTCCACGCATCATTTGTTTCTCCCAATGACTCAACTCTGCCATGTCTGTCTACTTCATCGCCACCTACAACATCGATAACCAAGAAGAATACGGGCGCTATGTGCAAAGCGTCGTCCCGCAACTGCTGGCGAGCGGCGGCGAGGTGCTTGTAGCCGATTACGAGGCCACGTCCCTAGAGGGCGAGAAGACGCACGCCTACGTTGTACTAGGCTTTGACTCGGAAGAAACCTTCAGAGGATGGTATGAAGCACCCGAGTATGCCCCCCTCAAAGAACTGCGGCTCGGCGTGACCTCCAAGCACATGGCGGTACTTGCTAAGCAGTTCGTCATGCCCACCGCGTGATCCTTGACTCGATAGATGGAGGCCGTCAGTCTAGCTCGGCGGCTTCCATCACGCGGGGGTAGCGGATCTGCTCGACCATCTGCTGGATCTCGGCAGGCGGTGGCGGGGTGCGCAGCGAGATGCCGATGGTCAGCGCGAAGTTGATCAGCATGCCGATGACACCAATGCCCTGCGCGTTGATGCCGAAGAAGTCCTGTACGATGGGCTCGTCGAGGCCCGGGATCACGTTCTGCGCCCGCATCAGCGCGATCATGACGAAGGTGAAAGCCAGCCCGGCGATCATGCCCGCCACGGCGCCCTCCTTGTTGATGCGCTTCCAGAAGATGCCCAGCACGATGGTCGGGAAGAACGACGCGGCGGCGAGACCGAACGCGAACGCCACGACCTCGGCTACGAAGCCAAGCGGGTAGATGCCGAGCAATCCAGCGAGGATGACCGAGACGAAGATCATCAGCCGCCCCACGCGAAGCCGCTCCCGATCTGTGGCTTCAGGCCGGATGATAGAGCCGTAGATGTCGTGCGCCAGCGACGACGAGATGACCAGCAGCAGCCCCGACGCGGTCGAGAGCGCGGCAGCAAGGCCGCCAGCCGCCACTAGCGCCACCACGAACGCGGGCAGGTCGGCAATCTCAGGCGTGGCGAGCACGATGATGTCGCGGTTGATGCCGGAGAGCAGCGCCTCCACGGTTTGCGGCCCGCCCTCGCCGAAGGCGATGAGGTTGGTCGTGCTCCAGTTTTGCACCCAGCTGACGTCGGTGATGGCCGGGCCGAGCTCGGTGAACTGGTTCAGGATGTAGTACTTGGCGAACATCGCGATGGCGGGCGCGGTGGTATAGAGCAGCGCGATGAACAGCAGGGCCCAGAACGCTGACCACCGGGCGTCGCGCACCGTCTTCACCGTGTAGAACCGGACGATCACGTGCGGCAGCCCCGCCGTCCCCACCATCAGACACAGCGTCACGCAGAAGACGTTCAGCATACTGAAGTTGTTGAACGGATCGCTGTACGCCGAGAGGCCCAGGTCTTGCTGGAGCGCATCCAGCTTGGGCAGCACCTCGGCGATGGCGATCTGCGGGATCGGGTTGTCGGTGAGGACGAGCGCGATGGCGACGGCAGGGATGGTGTAGGCAAAGATGAGCACGCAGTACTGCGCCACCTGCGTGTAGGTGATGCCTTTCATGCCGCCCAGCGTGGCAAAGAAGGCTACAATCGCCATCCCGATCACGATGCCGACCTCGACGGGCACCTCCAGAAACCGACTGAACGCCACGCCCACCCCGCTCATCTGCCCGGACACATACGTGAACGACACGAAGATCGCTGCAATCGCGGCCACGACGCGGGCGGTCTGCGAGTAGTAGCGCGCCGCCACGAAGTCGGGCACGGTGTACTGGCCGAACTTGCGCAGGAACGGCGCCAGGAGCAGTGCGAGGAGCACGTAGCCGCCCGTCCAGCCCATGAGGTAGACCGAGCCATCGTAGCCGCTAAACGAGATGAGCCCAGCCATCGAGATGAACGACGCGGCGCTCATCCAGTCGGCGGCGGTGGCGGCGCCGTTGGCCAGCGCAGGCACGCCGTGGCCCGCCACGTAGAAGCCCTTGGTGCTGCTGACGCGGCTGCGGTAGCCGATGTACAGGTAGGCGGCGAACGTGACGCCCACCATGATCCAGGTCCAGGTTTGGATGTCCATGCTGCGGTGGGTCAGTGCGCGTCGGAGGCGCTGGAGGTGGTGGCGGCCGTTTCGTCCAGCCCGAACTCGCGGTCGGCCTTGTCGGCGAGCAGCGCGTTGACGAGCAGCAAGATGACAAACACGTAGATGCTGCCCTGCTGCGCCATCCAAAAGCCCAGCGGCATGCTGTCGGCGTTGATGGCGTTGAGCGGTTCCACAAAGAGGATGCTCATGCCGAAGGCGACGACGGCCCAGATGGTAAGCAGCACGGTGATCCGGCGGATCTGCTTGCGCCAGTAGCGCTTCCGGGCAGCGGGCGAGGTAAGGCTCATCGGTATGTAGCAATCTGAGACGGACGGCGTGACCGAAGGTATCACAATGGCTTCACAAAAGCTGGCCTGCTTAAAATTATCCCGCACACCGTCGAAACTGTAGGGTGACGGCGCTTCCCGCGTAACGAATTGCGCGTTGGCGCCGTAGGGACGGTCATTCAGGCATCATGCTTGCTTCACCGTTTACACATCGCTTGTTCACTTGAACCCAGACTTGGGGAGGCCCCCCGATGATCGCTCACACAACCGTCCGCCACACCGCTGAAACTGCACGACCCGCGACCCTGTCGCTGCAAGCCCTGCTGGTTACCAGCCTCTTTATCGGTATAGCCCTTCTGATGGCGGTCGCGACGACGGTGATCGCCTGATCGGTTCAGCACCTCGCAATTTTGCAGGATTAGCACGGGGCACCGTAGCCCGGTGTTGTAGCTTAGGCGCGCCTTGATTGTCGCCCCGCTCTACTCTCCTGCATGTCTGATTCGCTCGAAGCCCGGTTTCATGCCCTCAACGCGGACACGCCGCGTGACGTAACCGAGGCGTTCTTCTACGCCCTCCGCGACGCGCTCGACGCGGGCGAAGTCCGTGCCGCCTCGCCACAGCCTGATGGCGCCTGGACGGCCAACGCGTGGGTCAAATCCGCTATTCTTATTGGGTTTAAGCTTGGCATCCTGACCGACCAGTCCAGCAGCGCCCTCCCCTTCTTCGATAAAGACACGTATCCCGTCAAAGCGCTCTCGCTGGCCGACGGCATCCGCGTGGTGCCCGGCGGCTCGGCCATCCGCAGCGGCAGCTACGTGGCGCCCGGCGTCATCTGCATGCCGCCCATGTACATCAACGTCGGCGCCTACGTGGACGAAGGTACCATGGTCGACTCGCACGCGCTCGTGGGCAGCTGTGCGCAGATCGGCAAGCGCGTGCATCTCTCGGCGGCGGCGCAGATCGGGGGCGTGCTAGAGCCGCCCGGGGCATTGCCTGTGATCGTGGAAGACGACGCGTTCATCGGCGGAGGCTGTGGCTTGTACGAAGGCTGCCTCGTACGAAAGCGCGCTGTGCTCGCCCCCGGCGTCATCCTGACGGGCGCCACGAAGATCTACGATCTGGTACACGAGCGTATCCTGCAGCGGACAGCAGGTGTGCTTGAGGTGCCCGAAGGCGCGGTCGTCGTGCCGGGATCGCGTCCGGCATCGGGTAGTTTTGCCGAGCAGCACGGCCTCAGCCTGTATGCGCCCGTCATCGTGAAGTACCGCGATGCACAGACAAGCGCGGCGACGACGTTGGAGGAGGCGTTGCGGTAGGGGTTGGCGCTGGCCTGTCGCGGCTTCGGATGATTCTCGCTTCCAAGATCGTTGGCGACTTCGCTGGTTTGGTCGTTCATTTTGATGGCACCAAAACGAACCAAAAGTGCTTGTCGATCTCGCAAACGCACAGCGGACTTTCCGACGCACAATCCCGCACCTAGCGAGCGGAAAGGTCAGCGATGGTTCAGAGCGCGATGCTGTTGCTCGCTAGCTGAACGCTGCCCGTCCGCTCTTCCCACCGCGCTCCTGCCCACGAGATCGACGTTGGCGGCTCGCCTAGGCTCGTTCACAAGTGCTCTCTCTAGTTACCATCCGTCATGGTTATCGTAGGGGCGCATGGCGTGCGCCCTTGACACGATCAGCCACAGCGACTTCGTTTTGGTTGCGATCGTTACAGCGATAGATTGTAGGTTACCACACCCACCTCAGCCATCTTTGCCGAATATGCGTCTCGCCATCCTGGTCCTTGTTTCTGTCATCATGCTCACGGGTTGCGCGGCGCAGGACGGGCCTTCGGCCGTGTCTGCACCGTACGCTTTCACGGGACCTGTGGGCAGCAACGTGCCTGTGCTGGCCGAGACGCCGGGCGGAACGCTCTACCTGTCGTGGGTCGAGGCCGTAGCGCCGGGGCATGTGCTGAAGCTGGCGTCGATGGCGCCCGGTGAGACGACGTGGAGCGCGCCGCGTGAGATCGCCCGGGATACGTCGTGGTTTGTCAACTGGGCGGATGTGCCGGGGGTGATGCCGGGGCCCGACGGCAAGGTGCTGGCCTACTGGCTGGAGCGCAACGGGACGGGCACGTACACCTACGGCGTGCGCTATGCGGTCTCTTCGGATGCGGGATATACGTGGAGCAGCATGAACTGGCTGCACGACGACCGCTCGCCGAGTGAGCATGGCTTCGTCTCGGGCGTGACTGATGCCGATGGCTGGCAGCTCGCCTGGCTCGATGGCAACCAACACGCGAAGGGCACACCAGCGATGGCGCTGCACAGTCGCCACGTCGCATGGGATGGTACGCTGGGTGAGGAGAAAGCGCTGGACAATCGCGTCTGCGACTGCTGCCCCATTGCCATGATTCCATCGGGCGTGGCACCGCTGGTCTTCTACCGCGACCGCTCGGACGCCGAGATTCGCGACATCTACCTCGCCGCTGCCGATGGCTCACAGCCCCTGAGGGCACTCGACGGACAGGGGTGGGAGATCGCCGGGTGCCCCGTCAACGGTCCAGCGGCGCGTACGCATGCAAGCACGGCGGCGGTCGCATGGTTCACCGGTGCCCAGCAAGAGCCCCGCGTGCTCACCGCCTTCTCTGCCGATGGCGGAAACACCTTTGGCGAGACGATGCGCATCGACCAAGGCCAGCCCATCGGTCGCGTCGCGGTCGCCTTCGTGAACGGCACAGCCTATGCCGCATGGCTAGAGACGACCGACGCGAACGCAGAGACCACGATGATCATGATGCAAGCCCTGACGGCTGACGGTCTCGTAGGTCAGCCGATAGCCGCGCAGCGCGTCAGCGGGGCGCGGGCCAGTGGCTATCCGCGTTTGGCGGCACACGACGGCACCTTGCTGCTCGCTTGGACCGATGTGGATGCCGACGGCAAGACCCGCGTCCGCGTCGCCCCGGTCGAGTTGTAGCCCACCTAGGCACGCGGTTGGCCCGGCTGCCGGCCTTCGGTTTGGTAGATTTCAATGAGGATGGCGGCCACAGCTTGGTAGAGCTCTTCGGGAATCTCCTGCTGCTCCTCTACGGTGGCATACAGCGCGCGCGCCAGCGGCCGGTTTTCGATGGTGGGGATGCCGTTGTCGAGGGCCAGCTGCTTGATGCGCAAGGCCCGCTTGCGGATGCCCTTCACCAGCACACGCGGCGCGGGCGACTCCTCGGGGTTGTAGTACAGCGCGATGGCGTAATGCGTTGGGTTGGTGACCACTACATCGGCCTTGAGCACGGCATGGTCCAGGCGTGGGCGCCGCGCCATCTCCATCGCAATCTGGCGGCGCTTGCCCTTGATCTGCGCATCGCCCTCGTTCTGCTTCTGCTCGTCCTGAATCTCCTGCTTGCTCATCTTCAGGTCTTCGTTGTACTTCCACTTCTCGAAGGCGAAGTCCGCGATGGCGAGCGCCGCCAGCACGAGCACCACTTGGATAAGCAGGCTGGCCAGCCACGGTCCCGCCAGCGCCAGCGCATCCTGGAGCGGGATCGTATGTAGCATCATGATCTGATCCATCCGCGAGCTGATGTTGAAGTACGCTATCGGCCCCACGATCACGATTTTGCTCAGCGACTTGACCACGCCGAAGACGCCCTTCGACGAGAAGATGCGCTTGAGGCCTTTAAGCGGGCTGATACGGTCGGGCTTGGGCTCCAGCACCTTCGTCGTGAAATTGAAGCCCGTCTGGGAGATGTTACCCGCAATGCCGACGACCAGAAAGGCCGCGAAGAGCGGCAGCAACATCATCAACACCGAGTAGCTGACCTCGTACAGCAGCGGCGGGACGGCGCCCATGTTGAGCTGCGTCGTGGACGCCCCGAGGAACAGGCGCGCACTCATCAGGCGCATCTCTTCAAAGATCCCCGTCCCTGTCACCCACAGCATGATCAGCCCCGTGGTGAGCATCCCAACGGAGAGGATTTCCTGCGACCGAAAAACGTTGCCGTCCTCCCGCGCCTTTCGGATCCGTTGCGCGGTAGGGTCAAATGTTTTTTCCTGGCCTTCTGCCATGCGAGCAGCACTTCTGCCATGTCGGGAATGCGGACGGCGTTCCCTCAGGCAAGCAGCTTGCCAACCTAGTCGCTGCTTATCGCAATGGGGATAGTCCAGGACCCGCTTTCGGTATCGAAGGTACCGCCCATCTCTCCTTCTACAACGCGGTCCACGATGGCAACGCCTTCCTCGGCCATGCGGTCGAACGTGTCGAGGCCGTCGTTGGGGAAGTTGCGACGCGTGCGGTGGATGTTGTACGCTTCGGCGAAGGTGCGGCTGAACGCCTGCTCCACGCCCGCACGCCCGAGCATGAAGCCGAGCATGCCGCCCCAGGTAGCCGTGGGATTGTCGGAGTCCCATCCGGCAAGCACGCCGATCTTGATGGTTTCTACGAGGTCGCCCTCGCCGTAGAACAGGCTCACTAGGCTTGCGGCGAAGTTGATGCCTGCGGCGAAACAGCCGTTGCAATACAAGTTGCGATCCGTGATGGTGTAGCCGTCGGCTTGCTCCACCTGGTAGCGCTCGTAGACCGCATCGCGGGCCGCTTCCCAGGTCACGCCCGCCTCGTACTGCGCCTTCACGAAGTCGTACATCGCAGCAGGATAGGCGCCCTCGCTGAGGTAGGTGCGCGCCTCGTCGGCCATCGCCATGATCATCTGCGCATCGGGAGCGCCCAGTTGATAGTCGGCCGCGAGCGCGTACATCACGACGTAGAACTCGGCAATCTCTGCAGCCTCGGCACTGGCCGTCGTGCGGATGGGCAGGTGCGCCAACTCCAGCGCGAGATCGGGCTGCGTAGGCGCGTACAGGCCGAAGATCTCCGTGGTGAGTTGCGCATCGATCATGTCGTAATGCTCGTTGTGCGCGGGCGCCCCTGTAGACGGTGGCGCCATGCCGCCGGCCATCAGGTCGTAGGCGCGTTGGTTCGAGACCCAGAGGTAGTTCTCGTACGTGGTCTCGGTGTCTTTGCCAAAGGGTGTGGGCTCATTCTCGTCGTAGATGTGCGTCAGCCAGCCGTCGCGGATCTGCTCGGGCGTCAGGCGCGTCGTCTCGTGCGTGGCGAGCAAGTGCTGGTACATGTACTCAATGTCGGTGTCATCGTCCGAGCCCCAGATGCCGCCTTCGTCTTCGAACACGAAGTCGATGGTGGGCGACAAGCCATCCAGTACGTTACCGCTCCAGATGTTGGGCTGGTCGGGCTGTCCCCAATCGGCGCGAGTATAGAACGGCCCCGTCTTCACCTCGCCGATGTTGCCGATTTTGTCCATCTCGGTCACCAGCCCGGTCCAGTTGGCGATGCACTGCGCCAGCCAGAAGCCGTAGAGCCGATCGTGGTATTCCGCACGCGATAGGACGACGGCGTCTATTTCATGCTCGGGAGTTTGAGGCGATGCGCAGCCGACAAAGAGGATGAGCAGGACGAGCAGAGTACGCTGGAGGGCGTGATTCATGGCATAACTCTCTGGATAAGATCATCAGGGCGGATCGAGTTGACGTCTAAGATCTGCCTTCTGGATTGATTCAGTGATTTATCTTCAATACTGCGGACAGGTCTATGCGGCGATAGCGCCGAAATCGCACAAGCGCTCGTAGGATTCCCGATTTAGCACATCATCAGCCCGCACATCTAAAGCTCTCATAATCCGATTCAGGTACAACGCGTTGTAGCCCCGGCG
>JBCDJT010000108.1:0-17264 GCA_038747545.1 Bacteroidota bacterium | reverse complement strand
TAGGGTATGCGGTACGGCGAGGCGTTGCGGTCAGACCTTGTGACGGTAGACGATGCGCCCTTTCGTCAGGTCGTACGGGGACATTTCGACATCCACGCGGTCGCCCGGGAGGATGCGGATAAAGAACTTACGCATCTTGCCTGAGAGCAGCCCGAGGATGACGTGGCCGTTGTCGAGTTCAACGCGAAACTGTGCGTTGGGGAGGGCTTCAATGACGGTGCCCTCTTGCTTGATTGCCTTTTGTTTTGACATGCAGTATACGCTTGCGCGCCATTCGTGGGACATTCTGCGCGCGGCTGTCAAGGCCCAACGCGCAATTTGGAACGTGATTAGTCTAACCCTACGCCATCCTACACGCAATAGGTCCGGTCACGGGAAAATGCCCATGGCTTGGTACGATACCGCCACCTTCTCGATGGCGTTTACGAACGCCGCCGTGCGTAAATCAACATTTTTTTCGTGGCTGAGGCGCCGCAACTCTCGGTACGCCAGGATCATCGTTTCTTCGAGGCCCGAGTTGACGAGGTCGATCTCGTCAGCGCCGTGCGCGGCCTCCAGCAGGTCGCCGGGGGCGATGGTGCGGCCCGTCAGGTGCTCCATCATGCGCAGCATGCGCTCGTGTGAGCCTTGCTCGAAGCGCTTGCTCATGCGGCCGAAGCGCACATGCTGCAGGTTGCGCAGCCACTCAAAGTACGACACCGTCACGCCGCCCGCGTTGAGGTAGACATCGGGTAGCATTACTACGCCGCGTTCGAGCAGGATCTCGTCGGCAGTGGCGGTGATCGGTCCGTTGGCCCCTTCGGCAATAATTTTAGCCTGGATGCGCCCCGCGTTTTCTTCCGTGATTTGGCTCTCCAAGGCCGCGGGCACCAGAATGTCGCACGGCATCTCCAGCGCCTTGGCGCGGTGCTCCAGGTTGTCGGCGTCCGCAAAGTCGAGCACGGAGCCTGTGGCTTGGCGGTGTGCCATGAGCGCTTCCAGGCTGAAGCCCTCGGCGTTGTAGATGGAGCCCTGGTACTCGGCCACGCCCACGATGACGCCGCCGCCCTCCTCGATGTACTTGGCGGCGTGATATCCCACGTTGCCGAGCCCCTGCACAATGACGCGCTTGCCCTTGAGGCCGGGCGTCAGGCCCAGCGCGTCCATGTCTTCGGCGATGGAGCACGCCTCGCGGACGCCGTAGAAGACGCCGCGCCCGGTGGCTTCCTTGCGTCCACGCACGCCGCCCAGCCCCACGGGCTTGCCCGTGACGCAGGCCAGCGAGTCCAGCGTGTCCTCGGTCAGCGTCTGGTACGTGTCGGCGATCCACGCCATCTCGCGGCCGCTGGTGCCGTAGTCGGGGGCGGGGACGTCCACGCCTGGGCCGATGAAGTTCTTGCGGGTCAGCTCGTACGTGTAGCGACGCGTGATCCGCTCCAACTCGGCCACCGAGTAGTGGCGCGGGTTCACCTTGACGCCCCCCTTGGCACCGCCGAACGGCACGTCTACGATGGCACACTTGTAGGTCATCAAAGACGCCAGCGCCTTGACCTCATCCAAGTCCACATTCTCGGCGTAGCGGATGCCGCCTTTGGTGGGCAGTTTATGGTGGCTGTGCTCGGCTCGCCATGCCGCAATCACCTCCAGCGTCCCGTCGTCGCGCCGTAGCGGGAATTCCATCTGGTAGACACTGTTGCATAAGCGGATCTGATCGAGTAAACCTTCCGGCAAATTTGTGTGCCGGGCAGCTTTATCGAACATACGGTCAACTTGAGCAAGAAAATTGGACATAAAGCGTTAATAAACATGTGGATTAGCAGGGGAGTGCGGCCAATAGCGACCGCATAAAGCACGAAAGAAGCGCTTCCAGTGGCTAAAATGTTCCAAGACGAGTCAATTGCCGTGGGCCATCGATTTTGTTACATTTTGCAGCGCGCTACTATCCTGTGACTTGTAATGCCTAACAATGCCTAAGCTAAAAAGTGAGCCGATTCGCATAGAAAGTAAGAGCACCCATGGCTGGCAAGTGCGGTTCTACTACCGCGTGGAGGGTCAGGTCAAATACCGCTCGAAGTTATTCAGTGATGGCATCCACGGTGGGCGCGATGAAGCCTACAGCGCCGCCATCGCCTACCGCGATGCAGAGTACCCGCGCTACGCCAATGAGTACCGCGACCGGGCCATTGAGCCCTACCGCAAGCGCGACAGGCGCAACAACAGCGGCGTGCCAGGCATCATGTTCTACGAGCACGAGGGCAAGCGTGGCATGAACATCCACGTGCGGGGCCACATCCCGGGTGAGGGCAACCAACTCATCACCAAGACACTGTCGCTGACCAAGCACGGTCACAAGGGGGCTGTCCGGGCGATCTGCAAGTTCAGGTTTGAAGGGCTCAAGAAGCTGCATGGCCGCAACAACCCCTATCCCTCCTGGCAGCATCTCTACAATGAGATCGTGGACCACGTAGGGCAAGAGTATGGGCTCTCGCGTATCAAAGAGCCCAAGAAGCGTGGCCGCAAGAAGCGTACGGAAGTAGGGGATGGGGCAAGCACGCCCTTGCCAACGCCAACGCCGAGTAGGGCAGCTGCAAAGACGACAGAGGGCATCCCCGGAATCACCCCGCCGACCTTCGACGATCACAGCATGCTCACCATACCTCCTGATACTGATGTATCGGGCAGGGTGATGGGGGCTGATGACGACACGGCTTCGGATGCACTGAGTGCATAAGTTTGAGGTTGCGCCGTGATGGCACACGGCAATTGAGCGTGGGCGGAAACCTTCGTATCATCGAGGCCCTGCTGACTCACCTGCGCTGCTATGAAACCCCTCGCCACTCGTGCCGACGGCCTGCGTCAAAGTGACATCCGTGCCGTCTCGGTGCTCGTCAACGCCGTTGGCGGCATCAACCTGGGGCAGGGCATCTGCGACATGCCTACGCCTGACCCCATCAAGCAGGCGGCGAAGGCAGCTATCGATGGCGACCGCTCAATCTATTCGCACTTGGCAGGCATCCGGCCACTTCGCGAGCGCATTCTAGCGAAGGTGCAGGCATATAACGGTATACCCGCCACCTCGCCCGATGAGGTGATGGTCAGCGTCGGGTCGACGGGGGCATTCGTATCGGCCTGCTTTGCGCTGCTTGATCCCGGCGATGAGGTTATCCTGTTCGAGCCGTTCTACGGCTATCACCGGGGCATTCTACCGCTGGCGGGCGCTGTGCCGCGCTTCGTCCGCACCCAACGCCCCGACTTTGCCGTCGACTTCGACGCACTGCGTGCCACGTTGACGCCCAAGACCAAGGCCATCGTGGTCTGCACGCCCAACAACCCTAGCGGGAAGGTGTGGACGCGTGACGAACTGACTACGCTCATCGCGATTGCGCAGGAGCACGACTTGTATCTAATTACCGACGAGATCTACGAGTACATGGTCTACGACGGGCGCGAGCACGTGTCGCTGGCATCGCTGCCGGGCGCGTACGAGCGCACGGTGACGCTCTCGGGCTTCTCGAAGACGTTCAACATGACAGGGTGGCGGCTCGGCTACGCGGTGGCGCCGCCGCACCTGATCGAGAAGATGGGCCTGCTGAACGACCTGTTCTACATCTGCGCTCCCACGCCTTTGCAGCACGGCGTGGCCGCCGCGTTCGACATGTCGGACACGTACTACACGGAGATGCTTGACGCCTACACGGCCAAGCGCCAGCTGCTGTGCGAGACGCTCGAAGCCATCGGGTTCGAGCTGGCGTGGCCGCAGGGCGCCTACTACGTGCTCGCCAACTTCGAGCAGCTGGCCAAGACGCAGCCCGGCTTCGAGGACGACCACGCTGCCGCCCGCACGCTGATCGACCGGGCCGGAGTAGGCACCGTGGCGGGCAATTCCTTCTTCGCCGACCCCGCCGACGGGCGCTACTACCTGCGCTTCTGCTACGCCAAGGAGATGCCCGTGCTCGAAGGCGCGTGCCAGCGCCTCCGCGATGCGTTCGGCACCTAACAATATGATCGCGCAGATCGGGTTGCATGTGTCGCAGCCATGTGCGTCATTACGCGGCGTCCCACCCGCTCCATCATCTCCCCCGGTATGTTGCGTCTCTACTGCATGCTGCGTGCCTGCTGTGTGTTAGCCCTGCTACTGGGCAGTGCCTCCAGCGCCTTCGCCCAGCCCGTCCCGCTCCGCTTCGACGCCGAGCAGGGCGTGCCGTTCATCACGGCGTTCTCGCCCGACGACTACAAGGCCGGGTACGCCAACTGGTCGGCGGTGCAGGATTCGTCGGGCGTGCTGTACATCGCCAACAACACCTCTGTGCTCATCTTCAACGGGAGCACCTGGATGACGCTGGTCATGGGCAACCCCGTGCTCAGCTTAGGGATAGGGCCGAAGGGGCACGTCGTCGTGGGCAGCCAAGAGTCGTTTGGCTACGTTGCACGCGACAGCCTGGGCAGCCTCCGCTATCACGCGCTGCAAGATCAGCTCCCGGAAGGCCAGCAGGTCGGTGCTGTCTGGCGCATCGCGTATGCTGATGGCCGGGCGTACTTCACCGGGCGCCGCGCCGTGTTCTGGTGGGACGGCGAGCAAGTGGGTGTGCTAGATACCAAGCCCGATAGGGCAGCCTTGCTCGTGCAGGCCGAGGGTACAGCGTATGCGGCAGACTTTGACCGAGGCCTCGTGCGCGTAGTGGGCGACTCGCTGGTGCAGGTCCCCGGTGGTGAGCTATTCTCGGCCGGGCCTAACCTCGGGTTTGCCATCATGCCATACCCCGGCGAAGGCCTGCTCATCGGAACGAACGGCGGCGAACTCTTTGTCATCAGGGGGGGCGAAGCCACGCGCTTGTCAACCACCAACGATGCGCTGTTGCGCGAGAACGGCATCTACCAAGGCATCCGCCTGCGCGACGGCAACTACGGACTCGCCCTGCGCAGCAACGGCTTCGTCATCGTTGCGCCCGACGGCGAGTTGGTGATGCACCTCACCAAGCGCCACGGCTTGCCCGACGCAACGGTGCTGTATGTGTACGAGGACCAGCAGGGCGGCGTGTGGGCGCTCACCCGCAATGGCGTCGCGCTCATCGAGTACAGCCAGCCGTGGCTCACCTACGGCGAGCTGCAGGGCATAGACGGTACGGTCGAGGATCTCCAACGCCATGAAGGACAGCTGTACGCCGGGGGACTAGGCGGCATCAAACGGCTAAACTTCAGTGCCAGTGGCGCCGAGGATGCGGTGTTCACCGACTTCGTCTTCCCGGAAGGCCAAGGCAACACCATGTTCGGCGAGCTCACTGAGGCCGGTGAGCAGTTGCTGGTGAGTGGCCGCACCTCCGTGCTTGTCAACAGCGACGGGAGCTTCGAGGAGGTCTACCAGAACGCAGACGAGGAAAGCAGCTCCCCCCGTACTCAAGTATGGTCGCGGTACAACCCCGATTTCATCTACGCTGCGGGCACGCCCTTCTTCTACACGCTGCGCCGAGACGCATCGGGGCAGTGGGCGTTCGACCACGTGCTTGACGACTCGACCTACGCCGAGATCCACACAGAGCCCATAAAGCTGGTCGAGGTCGGCCCTGGCGCGGTGCTGGCGACCGTGCGCAACCGGGGCGTCTACCGCATCGCTGATTTGGACACCGCTGTGCCAACCTTCGCCAAGGTGCCGGGCATTGAAGACGTGAGCACGCGCCTGCTGGCGGCTGGGTTGGTCGACACAGGCGATGCCATCTACTTCCATCGCACAGGCAGCCGCACCCGCGGCCCAAACTGGTATCGCTACGACGACGAGACCGTCGCCTTTGTCCCCGACTCCTTGTTCGGCGCCTCGTTCGTCGATGGGCGTGATGGGGTCTTCAAGGCTGAACGCAGCCCCGATGGCGCGTGGTGGCTGCGGCTCAGCGAGCAGCGCAACGCCGTCGCGTGGCCCAGCGCCGAGGGCGGCTACACGCTCGACCTTGCCGCGCTCAGCCGCATGCCCAACCAGACCATCACCGCCATCGTGCCCGAGGGCGATAGCCTCGTGTGGTTCAGCACGCGCAACGGGCTGTTCCGCTACGACCGCCGCCGCGCCGCGCCGCCCAATGCTCCGCCAGTCGAGGTGCCAGACGCGCACATCTTCACCGCCTTCACCTTCGCCGACTCCACGACCTACGGTGGCTGGTACAACGGCGAGGCGCCGCTCTCGGCGGCGCAGAACGCGCTGCGCTTCACCTACGGCTGGCCGTACTTCGCTGATCTCGACAATCATACCTACCAGTTCCGCCTGGTGGGCAGCAGCGACGAGTGGTCGGCGTGGACGGACGAGACGCAGAAGGACTACACCAACCTGCCGCCGGGCGGCTACGCGTTTCAGGTGCGCGCGCGCGACCGCTCGGGCGCTATCAGCGCCCCGGCCAGCTTCGCGTTCGAGGTGGCACCGCAGTGGTACCAAACGTGGTGGATGCGCTTGATCTACGCACTCGTGGCCATCGGCATCGTGGCGGTCATCACGCGCTACGTGTCGCAGCTGCGACTAAAACGCCAACTCCGCCAGTTGGAAGCTGAGCAGCGCGTGCAGCAAGAGCGCGAGCGCATCTCCAGCGACCTGCACGATCACGTGGGCGCGCAGCTCTCCAACATCATCGCAGCCGTGGAGCTCGTCCACCTCTCCGCCGAGCACGGCGATGCCGACAAGATGATGCGCTACCTCGACGGCCTCGACGAAGACGCCCGGGGCACGATGGCCCGCCTGCGCGAGACCATCTGGGCGCTGCACAAAGACGAGACGTCCATCACCGCGTTTGCCGAGCAGGTGCGGAAGTTTGCGCGCGAGCGGGTGCGCTACGCCGAAAGCCTACGCGCCGAGGTGACGCTGGACGCGCCCGAGGCGGCCCACCACGTCATGCTGCGGCCCACCCAAGCGCTCCAGCTGTTCCGCATCGCCCAGGAGGCCATCTCCAACGCGGTGAAGCACGCCGAGGCGCAGACGCTGCACGTCCGCCTCAGCTACGCCGCCGACGGCCAGTTGGCGATGAGGATACAAGATGATGGAGCCTTCAAGGGGCCGAGTACATCGCTCAACGAGGGCTTTGGCATGCAGACCATGCGCGACCGCGCTGCGCAGATTAACGCGAGCCTGACGGTGTCGGGCTCAGCGCGTGGGACCGAGGTGGCCGTGCAGATGCCGCTTGAAGATCGGGCACTGATACCAGCGTAGCGTCAAGCGGCCCGCCGCTCAATGGCGAACAGCGAGACGTCATCGTCGAATGCGTCGGAGCCACGCCAGGTGATGAGCGAGTCGTGCAGCGCTTCCAAGGTGGTGTCCAACGGCTGCTGCGTCGATACGGTGAGGTGGTCGATGAGCCGCTCTGTGGTAAACATCTCGCGGTCTGGGTTCAGGCACTCGGTCACCCCGTCGGAGTAGAGCACCAAGCGGTCGCCGGGCTGGAGGTAGACGCTGTACTCCTCCTCGTCGTAGGTCATGTCGGGGATGAGGCCGAGTGGCATCCCGCCCTCGCCCACGGCCACCGTCTCGTTGTTGGGCTTGATGAGCAGCGGCGACGGATGCCCTGCCTGCCCCAGCAGCACCTTGCCCGTATCCATGTTGATGATGCCGTAGATCATGGTGAAATACTGCATCGCGTCGTCGTCGGCCTGGAAGCTGTTGTTGAGCTTGGCCAGGATGGTGGCGGGCGTCAGCGTCTCGCGGTCCTGGTGCTCGTACGCGTTGCTGATCAGGTCTTGCGTCAGCATCTTGCTGATCGTCACCGAC
Organism: Bacteroidota bacterium; assembly: GCA_038747545.1. Classification (GTDB taxonomy): domain Bacteria; phylum Bacteroidota; class Rhodothermia; order Rhodothermales; family JBCCMF01; genus JBCCMF01. Next base: position 9,550 of record JBCDJT010000108.1, on the reverse strand, counting down.
AGCATGGCGGCAGGAATCCCGTGCCCTGCCACGTCCCAGATGTAAAACGCGAGGTGGTTTTCGTCGATCTGGACGAAGTTGAAGCCGTCGCCGCCCACCACCTCGCAGGGCTGGAAGATCCAGTCGATGGCGTAGTTGTTGAACGACCGCTGGGAGGCGGGCAGTAAGCTCTTCTGGATCTCAGCAGCGGCCTTGAGGTCGCGCTGGATGGTGTCGTAGGCCTCGCGGATCTTGAGGTTCTGCTCAGCAAGATCGCGCTCCAATGCCACCACGCGTTCACCCGAGCGGAGCCGCACGCGCAGCTCGTGCTCGTCGAACGGCTTCGGCATGAAGTCGTCGGCACCCGCTTCAATGCCCTCGATGATGTCCTGCTTGGTGTTGCGGGCCGTAAGCAAGATGAAGTAGATGTAGCGCCCCATGTCCGTCTGCCGGATGCGGGCGCACAGGTCGATGCCGTTGAGGTTGGGCATCATCCAGTCGCTGATCACGAACTGGATGGGCTGCTCCTGCAGGATGGCCCACGCTTCCTCGCCATCAACAGCTTCCACGACCTCGTGGCCAAAGCGCGAGAGGCAGCGCTTTAGGATCATCCGGATCAGCCGGTCGTCGTCTACAATGAGGATCTGCATGGGCGGGTGTGCTAAGGGACCATCCGTGGGCGCGGACACTTTACCCAAGTATCGGCCGCTCTGGAGTGCGTTAAAGCGGACGGCCAGCAGCAGACCCTGCCCTGGCTATCCTCCTGCGAACAAGTCGAAGAGGTTCCCCAGCGCAGAGGTCTGGGCCTTGTAGACCTCTGTATAGCCGCAGCGGTCGCAGGAGACCGTGCTGAACTTCTTGTTTTGCACGTCGAAGACCTTGGCAAGACGGCCACCCGTAGCGCGGAATTCGTCCACTTCGTAGTTGCGGTTGTGGCATTTGGGGCAGGCCCAGTTCGGATGCTTCATACCGGGGGAGTTGTTGATGAGAACATATGTACGTGCGCTCTACGGGCAACGGAGCGGCGAAGTTGTTCAGGGGATGTCACCATTGACGCACCACTAATATATCAGTAGTATAGCAATGACTTTTCTATCATCAGCACACAATCATGAACTGGCACGGCATCTTCCCGGCAGTCACCACGCAGATCCACCCAGACGGCACCCTCGACGCCGAAGGCACAGCGCAGCACATCGACGCGCTCATTGGCGCGGGCGTCCACGGCATCATCACCACAGGCTCACTCGGCGAGAGCAGCACGCTCACCGCCGATGAGAAGCTGACGGTATTGCAAACAGCGGTAGAGGCGAGCGCTGGCCGGGTGCCAGTACTCATGGGGGTGGCCGAGAACACGACGGCGGCGGCCTGCGCCCTCGTCAAGCGCGGCACAACCCTTGGCGCTGAGGGCTTCATGGTGCTGCCGCCTATGATCTACCCCACCGACCGCCGCGAGACGCTGCACCACTTCCGCACCGTAGCCCAGGCCTCGGAGCGGCCACTGATGATCTACAACAACCCTGTGGGCTACCGGGTGGACGTCACGCCGGAGATGTTCGAGGAGTTGGCTGCCGAGGAGCGGTTTGCCGCCATCAAGGAGTCGTCGGATAACGTGCGCCGCCTCACGGACATCTTCAACCGCGTGGGTGATCGGTATGCGCTATTCACGGGCGTGGACAACCTCGCCTTGGAAAGCCTGCTGCTGGGCGCGGTTGGGTGGGTGGCCGGGTTGGTCGGGGCATTCCCCAAGGAAACCGTCGCCATCTACGACCTCGTGCAAGAAGGCAAGCTCGAAGAGGCGCGCGCGCTGTACCGGTGGTTCATGCCGCTGCTCCACCTCGACGTATCCACGAAGCTGGTCCAGAACATCAAGCTGGCCCAGCAGGCGGCGGGCTATGGCACCGAGTACGTCCGCGAGCCACGCCTCCCGCTGGCAGGCGAGGAGCGGGCACGCGTACAGGCCGTCATCGATACCGCCCTGGCTGCACGTCCCACGCTCTAGCTCAACGTGTCCGGTATCGTGAAAACCCATCGGCAGACCAAGGCCGCACAGGCCTACGCCATCGTAGAGCAGTTGGTGGTGACGCTAGCACTGCCGCCCGGCCACGTGTTTTCCGAGGCCGAACTGGCTCAGCGCATCGGCATCGGTCGTACGCCCCTCCGCGAAGCGCTGCAACGCCTCGCCTACGAGGGGCTCCTTGAGGCGATGCCTCGGCGAGGCATCCGGGTGACGGCCATAGAGGCAGGCGGCTTCCTCGGGCTGCTCGCCACACGGCGTGTGCTGGATCGGCTGCTGGTGGCTACGGCAGCTACCCACGCCACCGGAGCGCAGCGCCAAGGCCTCCGCAGCTGTGCCCAGCGCATGCTGGAGGCGGGCCGTTCTCGCGATGTCCAGGCATTCATGGAGGCCGACCAGCAGAGCAATGCGTGGGTTGAAGCCGCCGCAGACCTTCCGTTTGCTGCGCGCGCGGTGGCGCCCCTCCACACTCACTGCCGCCGCTTCTGGATACAGCACCACCACCGCGCCGACCTCGACCGCTCAGTAGACCTCCACGTCGGTCTGCTGCAACACGTAGTCGATGAAGAGCCCGATGCGGCAGCGGCAGCCAGCGATGCGCTGCTCGACTACCTGACGGTTTTCGCGCGGCAAGCCTTGCGGTTGGCCTGAAACAGGTCTTCAACACGCGAAAACATTAGTAAGCTTAAATTTGGTATATTGATTAATTAATTTACGTAATATCATTTTAATACAAAGATAATACAGGAAGATTGGGATCATTTGCTGATGCTTACCGTGCAGAGCGCTGCCGCACAAGCAACACTGGGCACGACTATGAAACGATTCCTGCACTATCCAGAGGTCCAAGGGCGATTTGTCACCCGCCGCGACTTGCCAGAGCTAGCGCGTGAAGTGCGAGAGGCCCAGGGGCTGAGCCCACAAGAAGCAGCGCACGCCATGGGTGTCCCCGCCGACGTTATCGAGAAGGCGGAGGCATGGCCGTACCGGGCACTGTTCAAGTTCCGCCGCCGGTTGCTGGAGCGCTACACAGGCTACACGCTGGACGGGCCGTACTACCGCCTCCGTCCGAAAGAGTGAGCGGTAGGGCTCAGGTGTCTGACTTGGGGAGCCGCACAATGGTAAACCAGAACTCCTCCAGCGTCTCCACGACCTTGATGAACTGATCAAAGTCGATGGGCTTGGTGACGTAGCAGTTGGCCGCGTTCTCGTAGGTAGAGAGGATGTCCTCATCGGCAGACGACGTGGTCATGATGACCACGGGAATGGCGCGCAGGGCAGGATCGGTTTTCACGGTCTTGAGCACCTGATGCCCATCCACGCCGGGCAGGTTGAGATCTAGCAGCACCAAGTCTGGGCGCGGTGCGTCTTCATGCCCGTGACGCTGATAGAGGAAATCGAGCGCTGTAGCGCCGTCCTTCACCACGTGCAGTTCGTTCTTCAGCTTAGAGTCGGCCAGCACCTCTTGCGTCAGGCGGATGTCAGCTGGGTTGTCTTCTACGAGCAGGATCTCGGCAGCCACGAGCATGGAGAATGAGGTAAGGTGGGAGCGGTCAAGCGGCGGAGCGTGGGAAAGCGGCGTAGAAGGTAGCACCTTCGCCGAGAGCAGACTCGACCCAGATAGACCCTTGGTGCGCATCCATGACTTTTTTGCAAACGGCCAGCCCGATCCCAGTCCCTGAATAGGCATCCCGACCGTGTAGCCGTTTGAACATCTCAAAGATGCGGTGCTGGAACTGCGGGTCAATGCCGATGCCGTTGTCCCGCACAGCCAGTACAAGCACGTCTTCACGCGCTTCAGCGCGGAGCTCTAGCGTGGGTACGGCTGCGTTGTTGTAGGTGACACCGTTGGTGATCAGGTTGGTGATCAGCACCCTAAGCATACGCACGTCGCAGGTGAGGAGCGGCATATTCTTGGCAATGTGGACAACGGCGCCGCGCTGCTCAAGCGTAGCGCTCAGGCTCTCGACGACTTCATGCGCTACCTGGTGCATGTCAACCGTAGTGAGGTTGGCCTCCCACCGCCCAATGCGCGAGTATGACAGCAGGTCGTTGATCAGCCGCTGCATGCGGTCAGCCGCGCTGACGATGTAGCGAATGAAGTCGTCAGCCGTGGCGTCGATGTGGCCCTGGTAGCGCCGCGCGAAGAGGCTCGTGAAGCTGCTGATGGTGCGCAGCGGCTCCTGCAGGTCATGCGAGGCGATGTAGGCGAACTGCTGGAGTTCCTCATTCCGGCGCTGCAGCAGTTCAGCGTAGTCCTTGAGCGATTGGACGTCTGCCTGGCGCTGCGTGACGTCGCGGATGACGGCGAGGTGCCCACGCGGCGTGGAGGCCGTGGCTGGGGTCAAGTTCACGCCCGAGAAGTCGCCCGTAAAGGTTGTGCCGTCGTGCCGGCAGAAGGTCAGCGCGACGGCTTCCGGCAGACCAAAGCCCTCTGCTTTCACATCCGCCGCTGTGTCTTCGGAGGCGAGCAGGACCGTTAGCGATTTCCCCTCAGCGGCCTGCGGCGTGGGAAAGGCAAACAACTCGGCGAAGGCCGGATTGGCCAAGCGGATTCGGTAGTCGGCATCGAAGAAGACAATGGCATCCGGCACGGCCTCAAAGATCGTCGTGAAGTTGACTTGCGAGAGCGCCAGCGCGCTGCGGAGGTCGTGGTCGTCCGTGACATCCAGAAAGACGCCGAAGAGCGTGGCAACCTGCCCGTGTTGGTCGAGCGCGACTTCACCGCGCGCCCGCACGTAGCGGATGCTACCATCGGGCCGGAGGAGGCGCAAGTCGAAGCTGAAGGGCGTACCCTCGCGCATGGCATCCTGCACCACCTGCGTGACCCGGTCGCGGTCGTCGGGGTGATAAGCAGCAATGGCCGTCTCCAGCGTAGGCGTGAAGGCGGCGCGGTCAAGACCATAGATGCGGTAGATCTCGTCGGACCACTCCACCGTGCCCTCGGCTACGTTAACACGCCAGTGCCCTACCTGTGCCATCTCTTCCGCGCGTTTGAGCCACTGGGCCTGCAGCGCCAACTCACGCTCAGCCTCTTTCTGCCTCGTCACATCGCGGGCGATGGCGTAGAGCCGCCCCCCATCGTCTGGGGTGGCATTCCAGGAGAGCCAGATGTACTGCCCGTTGCGATGGCGGTATCGGTTTTCGAACCCCATCGCCGGGATGCCCTTCGCCAACGTAGCCAGCTCAGCTTGTGCCGCTTCGGCATCATCAGCGTGAACGAAAGTAGTGAAGTGCTGCCCCAGCAAGTCGTCAGGCGTGTACCCTAGCACGCGCGTAAAACTGGGGCTCACATCCACGAAATAGCCTTCCGCGTTGGTCACGCATACCAGATCCATCGAAAGCTCGAAAAACTTTCGGTAGAGCGCCTGCGAGGCGGTGTCCGCGCCGTCGTGCGCGGCATAGCAGGGACGAGGGAGACGAGGCATGGTCTGGTGGGGACCAACGAGAGGAGTGGAGTGCGGGCCGTTGATGAAGTGAGGCGTGCAGGATGTCTCCGAGGGTAGCCCTGCGGCGCGCTAAACCGATAGAGGGCATTTCCGCAAAGATACGGACCGCTGAGGCGCCACCCAAATACGACGCAATGGAAATTATATTTTAATAAGTTAGGGCTGCACGGCCTGTATCACCGGATGGAACCCGCCTGAACGGAGGCGTAGGAAGCGCCGTGCAAAGCATCCAGAGCGTGCCGATGGCTCGGTGGTACCTTTTTCTATTGGTGGTAGCGGGGTGCGCTGTGCCCGTGGCGCCCACGGGTGGGCCGCCGGACCAAGAGCCGCCCTTTATCCTGGAGAGCAACCCGCCCGACGAGGCGGTGAACGTGGATGGGCAGCGGATAACGATCACGTTTTCGGAGTACCTCAACACGTCGTCGTTTTTCACCGCCCTCAACATCACGCCCGAGCCCGAGCGCCTGCCCGACATCAAGTGGCAACGCCGCACGGCCACGTTGTCGTTTCGCGATCCCCTGCGCGAGAACACGACCTACATCATCACCCTGGGCACTGAACTGCGCGACGCGCGCGGCGTGTCGCTGAAGCAGCCGATCACCATCGCCTTCTCCACAGGCCCCACTATCAGTCGCGGCCGCCTCGCAGGGCGCGTGATTGAGCCGCTAGCAGGCGAGCCCGTGGCTGGTATCGATGTGTATGCCTATGCCGCCCCCAACCGCGTGCCGCCTGCACCCCTGCCAGAGCGGCCAGCGTATCGCACGCAGACGGGCGACGATGGCACCTTCGCCTTTAAGTACCTCACGCAGCAGCCGTATCATGTGGTGGCTGTGCAAGACCTCAACCAGAATCGCAGGTTGGAGTCGTTTGAGCGCTTCGCGGTCCCGCCACGTAGCTTTGTCCTGGCTGACACCGTGCAGGTGCGGCCCGATTCGCTGCGCTGGCTCCTGCGCGTGCCCCAGGACACGCTCGGCCCCCAACTGGAACGCATCCGCAGCCTCTCCAGTCAGCGCTACACGCTGCGGTTTTCCGAGGGCATCCGCCTCGACAGCCTCGACTTGGCGCAGTGGGTGGTGCGCGACTCGCTCGGCACGCCCCTCGATGTGTTGCGACGCCTCTACCTGCGGCCCAGCGACGCTACGCTGGCCTACCTCGTCACCGATTCGCTGGCGCCGGGGCCGTATACGCTCGTCGCATCGGCGCTCACAGATTCGAGCTTCAACCCGCTCGTGCCCGATACCCTGACCTTTGCGCCGCGCCTCTTCGCTGACACCACACAGGTGCGCTTCGAGGCATTCTTGCCAGAGGAGCTGACCACAAGCGACGCCGGCGCGCTCGTCGTGCCTGCCGATCAGCAGCCTACGGTGCGCTTTAACCAGGCCGTACCTGCCGAGGTGTTGGTCGCTGCCCTGACGGCCCAGGATACCACCGGGCAGGCGCTTGCGTTCTCGACACGCAGCACGGACGGGGTCCGCTATGCCGTCACCTTGGACGATGGCTTTGCGTCAGGGCAGGTCGTGGAGCTGCGCGTGGATGCCAACGCCCTCGCCTCGGCCGACACCGTGTACACGCAGCGCTTCCAACGCATCAGCGATGACGACCTGGGCGAACTCAGCGGCTTGGCACGCGCCGACAGCGGCGCCGTAGCGCTCGTGGCCGAACTTTACCGCACCGCCGACGATGTGCTGCTCCAGCGTGCCGCCATCGATTCCACAGGCGCTTTCCTGTTTGCACGGCTGCCCGCAGGCGGCGGCTACCGGATGCGACTCGTCGGCGACCGCAACGGCAACGGCGTATGGGATGGCGGCACACTCGATCCGTTCGCCCCGGCCGAGCCGCTCGCGTGGTTCACCGACCTGCCCGAGGTGCGTGCGCGCTGGGAGACGGCCGTCCAAGACACGCTCGTCATTCCACTCCGCTGAACCATCCGTCCACGCCCAACCCGATGCCGATGTCGCCTGTCCTCACGGCTGCTCAGATGTACCTCGCTGACCAGCAGACCATCGATACGTTTGGTTTGCCTAGCCTGACACTGATGGAGACGGCCAGCCGAGGCGCCTGTGCCGCCGTGGAAGCGCGCTTCGGCGCATGGTCAAGGAAGCGCGTCGTGGTGCTGGCCGGCAAAGGCAACAACGGCGGCGACGGGTTAGTAATGGCCCGCGTAGCCTACACGCGGGGCGCCCACGTGACGGTCGTACAGTTTGGCGACCGCAAAGGCATGACCGAAGGCACGCATCACAATGCCGCACTGCTAGACACACTAGCCGAACACGATGCCGAGGGCCGACTCCGCCTGCGCCACGCCAGTGCCACGCCCACCGACGTGCTGGGGGCCGCCGATGTGATTATCGACGCCATGCTAGGCATCGGCCTGAGCAGCCCTGTGCGCCAGCCGATGAGGGGTTGGGTGGATGCCGTGAATGCGCTCAGCATCCCCGTCGTGGCCGTAGACATCCCTTCAGGTCTGCACGCTGACACAGGCGCCGTGCTGGGCGCCGCCGTCCGCGCCAGCCTGACGGTGACAATGGCTGCGCACAAGGCTGGCCTGCTGATGGGACGGGGCCCCGACCACACGGGCGAGGTGGTCGTAGCCGACATCGGGATACCGCCGTACATCATGGCTGATGTGCAAGCGGAGGCCCCCATGTACCGTATCACGGATACGCTCGTGCGCGGATGGCTGCCTGAGCGGCGGCGCGATGGCCACAAGTTCACCTCAGGTACGGTGCTTACCGTGGCGGGCTCGCCCGGGCTGACGGGCGCACCCATCATGACGGCGACGGCCGCTGCCCGGGCAGGCGCGGGCTACGTCATTTGTGCCTGCCCCGAGTCGGTGCGGCCCGTACTGGCGGCTAGGTTTACCGAGATTATGACGCTCGGCTTGCCAGTGGGCGAGGAGGGTATTGACCGCGGCGCGGCACAAGCTGTGCTAGCCGATAAGCTCGCCCGCGCCGACGTGCTGCTCGTCGGGCCCGGCTTGGGGCGTGCGCCGCAGACTTCCGCCTTCGTCCGCAGCTTCCTGGGGCAAAGCACGCTGCCATGCGTTCTCGATGCCGACGGGCTCAACGCCTTCATCGGCCACACCAACCAACTTGCCGCCTGCTCGCAGGGGCGCTGGCTGCTGACGCCGCACGACGGCGAGTTCAAGCGCTTGGCGGGCGCCGATGTGAATCTCACCGACCGTATCGCCACAGCACGACGCTACGCGGCCAAGTGGAACGCCACCCTGCTGCTCAAAGGCAACCCCAGCGTCATCGCTGACCCGGGGGGCACCGTGTACATAGCCACCGCGCAGAGCCCGTCGCTCGCCACTGCTGGCACGGGCGATGTGCTCTCGGGCATATCCGCAGGGCTCATCGCCCAAGGGTGTGCGCCCCTCCATGCCGCTGTCTGCGCCCTCCACCTGACGGGCCGCGCCGCCCAAGCCTACACCGCCGCGCATCCGCCCAACACCATGCTCGCCACGGACCTGTTGAGCTGGTTGCCGGGAGCGTGGCTAGACGTCACTGAAGCTCCTTGAAGAAGCAGTGGTCGGTTTTGGGGTCTTGGGACGCTCACTTCGTTCGCTGTGGGGCTTGGGGGCGACAGGCTGAGAGGTCAGCGTTTGAGGAATGGGTACTTTAGACTTTTGGACCTTCGACCTGCCGACCTTCAGACTCAAAGCATCGAAAGGAGCCAGCCGAGGACGGCGCTGCCGGCTACAATCCACAGCGCGCTGACTTTAAAGCGCAGCACCAGCACCGCTGCGAGCGCGGCGATGAGGCCCGCTTGCCACGAGACCAGCGTGTCCATCCCAAGCTGGATCGTCACGGCCAGCATCAGCGCTACGGCGGCTACGTTGATGGCGTCGAGGAAGGCCGAGAGCCACACCGATTTGCGCAAGCGCGGGATCAGCGGGTTGAGCATCCACACGAAGAAGAAGGACGGCAGGAAGATGCCGAGCGTAGCCGCGATGGCGCCGGGGATGTCGGCGATGAGGTAGCCGATAAAGGTGGAGGTAGAGAGCACAGGGCCGGGCGTGAACTGCCCCACGGCGATGGCGTCGAGGAGCTGGCCTTGCGTGAGCCAGCCCAGGTCTTGCACGAGGCCGCCTTCGAGGAAGGCC
>JBCDJT010000107.1:0-17375 GCA_038747545.1 Bacteroidota bacterium | reverse complement strand
GCTTCCCGCCGGAGGTGTCCACGCCAACGGCCAGCACCTCCGACGGGAAGCTGGCGCCGCCCTCGTTCAGTGCCTCCACCTTAAAGCTGTATACCACGCCCGGCGCTAAGCCGCTCACCTCGTACGACGGCTGGTCCACGACCACACCGTTGTCGAAGCCGCCAGTGCCTTGCCGGGTGTAGACGACATAGCGGCTGGGCCATGCCGAGGGTTCGAGCGGATCGGCTTGCGGCTGCCAGTCGAGCCGGGCGGTGGTGCCGTTGAGCGTAGCCCGCAAGTGCGTGACCGGGAGCGGCTGCACGGTGTAGTCGAAGCCGTGGTGTAGCGCTAGAAACTTCAGCACCGCCTTGTAAAGGCTGCGGCTCACGTCGAACCGAAAGCGCGGGTCCCAGGCGAAGACCATGTCCTGGTAGTTGTGATGCGATAGCAGCTCCAGCAGGAGGCTCGGCACATTGGGACGCACAGCCTCGCTGTAGCCCCGGTTCCACAGGCTCCGGCGCGTCCAGGTGCTGTCATAGAGGGCGCGGATGTCATTGACGAGTTCGGTCTGGGCGATGTCGGCGAGGTCGCGGTTGGCCAGCCGTGAGGTGCCGCTGGGAAACTGCCGGTCGTTTTCTAAACCGCGGTCGCTGTAGATCATCAGCGTACCAATGGTGGAGTCGGAGCGTGTGAAACCGGCGTCGGTGTGGAACGCGAGCGCGAGGTCGATGGGGATGCCCAGCCCTTCGCCGCGCGCCTTGTTGGGCCCTGCGGGTGTGCCGTTGAGGTAGCCGACCCATTCGCCACGGCTGCGGTAGTCATCCACGTAATCATTGGCAGCGTCTTCGGTGACGTTGTAGACGAGCGTGTCGGGGAAGCCCGCGTACTGGAGGTAGTAGCGCGCGCCCTCCACAAAGCGCGGCCGTCCGCTCGTGCTGCCGTTGCGGGCGATGGTGCCCATGCCGCCACCCAGCCGCACCGCATCTGCCGAAAGAACGCCCCCACCAGCCGCGTCGCCGTTCGTCAGGGTGACGCGCGGGGCAGCGGTGGAATCAGCCAGGAAGCGGAAGTGCCCAAGGTAGAGCCACGTGCCGCCGCCTCGCGTCTGATCGACACCAAACGTGGTGGTGCCGCCCGCGTGATGCACGGCGTAGTGCGCCGCCGTGGTGCGGTCGGCGCCGTGCGTGTAGGAGACGTAAACGGCGTAGTCGCCTGTTTCAGGGATAGTGCTGCTGTAGGTGGCTGAGGCGTTTGAGGCTTGCGATTGACGCGTGCTGCCAAGTTGAAACGGATTGACATGGTCGCCATACGGTGGGGTTCCCACCGCGAAGCCCAGGCCGCCGCTCGTCCACGTTCCTGCTTCGCGGTACCCATCGCCAGCGTTATCCATGACGACTTCGAGGGGCTGCGTGTCGCGCTCACGGGGCATGAAGACGGTGGCCCCTGCTCGCTCTAGCATCGGCGCGATGTAGGGCACCACAAACGCCATCGGCAGCAGATCTTCGACCGTCTGAAACACGCGCGCCCGCTGCCATTCCCAGCGGTCCAGCCGGGGCTCATAGTACCAGCCGTGGCTATGCCACAGCGCCACGTGGCGACCGTCCAAACCTTGCGTCGGCGTCCACGGGCGGTCCAGCGGTCGAACCACAGGCGATGGTGCCCTCGTGGATAGCGCCAGGCGGTTGGTGTCGTACGTACGTGGGTCGCTGCGGTACGCGTTGGGGATGAGTTCGCGGATGGGCAGGTCGTCGGCGCGGAGGCGGAGCATGTAGCCCGTTGGCAGCAGCGGCGTCAGCCTCTGGGTGAGTTGGGAAATCAGCGCTTCCGTTGGCGCTTCGCGAAAGGGCACCTCGGTAAACGCACGGTTGAAGAAAACGGTGAGCGTGCGTTCGTCACCATCGGCCAAGACGGTATCAACAGCGGCCCCCGCCGTGAGCTGCATCGGCGCGCCACTGGCTTGTATGGTCTCGACGACTGCTTGCGCTTGCGTCTGCATCGCAGCTACGGTCTCCATCAGCGAGCGCGAATCCTGTGAGGGAGTGTCCAATGCTGGCTCCCGTGTTGATGAGCACGCTGCGAGCGAAAAAAGCAGTGCTACAAGCAGCAGACGAGCGCGGAGACGGTGCATCGGGCAAGGCGAGAGTTGAGCGAAGGGCTGCATGGTAGGCAACGCCACGTCCTCGCACAAGCGGCTCAGGTGCGCCGTACGCGCTGGTACACTGCGCTGAGGGGAACCCGCAGCCCAAAGTAGTCGCTTACGAGCGCGGTCTCTAGCGTGGTGTAGATCCGCTCGCTCCACGTATCGCGATCGGTGCGGAAGTGTTGCCTCACGCAAACCACGTCTTGCCAGACAAACCAGATTTCCTCCACGGAGGGCCACTGCTTGTAGGCCTCAAACTTACGCCCCAAGTCGTACGCCGCGGTTGAGGGTGAAAGCACCTCGACGATCAGTTGCGGGTTTTGGAGGATGACGCCGTTGAAGTCAGGATCGCAGGCAGCTACAGCGTCAGGGTATCCATAACGAGAAGCCGGGTGAAACTTCGTCTGCTGGCCTGAGCCAGAAACGTGGTAGTTGTCGGGAAGGCCATTGACAAGCGCAGCCCCGATCGTTGCAGCCAGTACGTTGTGGTTGGGACTGCCGCCTGCCATCGCAACAGCCTCTTCGCGCGCGCCGAGCGGGTCGATGAGGTAGCCGTTGCAGAAGAGGTAGCCGTCGAAGTATTCGAGCTTCACACCCTGAGGCATACGCTGGTCAAGGTCGAGGTATTGCTCGACGGAAATCGGGGCGATGTTGCGAAGCGGTTCCATGGGCCTACGGTCTGGCTAGAAACCATCTACCTGAGCACGCAGCGGGCTGTTTCGCGAATGTGTCAAAATGCGAGCGCCCAGGCTTCGCGAAGAAGCCTGGGCGCTCAGGTATTGGGCCTAAATGGCGGCCATCAACGAGATCAGTTCAGGTCGATGCCTGCGCATTCAGCGGCTGCGGCGCCTTTCTCCTGCTCGCCTGTCTGGACGTAGGCCTGGAAGAGGGCGTTGCAGATACCGGACTGGTCAAGCCCTTCCTGTTCGGCGAGCGTCTTGGCGCGCTCCAGGGGAGCCACGGCGTTCGCGTACATCTGACTGCGCTTTTCTACCATCGCATCAAGAGCCGCCTCGCGGGAGGCAATCTCGTCATCCGAGAGGTTGCCGCGATCGGCACGCAGGGCGTCATCAGCGGTGGCAATCTCTTCGTTGATGTCGAAGGCCTGGTTGATGAAGACGGCGCCCAGGTTGTAGAACGCGTTGGCATTCTCGGGGTCGAGCTCGGTGGCCTTCCGAAGCTGCTCTTCAGCCTCGTCGTACATCTTGCCGTCGAGGAGCATGGAGCCATAGTTGTAGCGGTACACCGGGTTGTCGGGGTCATTCGCTACGGCGGTGCTGTACTCGTTCATGGCCATCTCCAACTGGCCGGTGCGTTGCAGCGCGTTCAGGTACTGCGCGCGGAGGTCGGCATCTTCGGGGTGAAGCTCAATGGCTTCCTGGAGCAGGGCCACTAGGCTATCGTAGTCTTCCTGCATCGTGTAGATGTTCGAGAGCAGGATGTAGGACTGCACGTTGTTTTCGCCCTTCTCAATAGCCATCTCCAGCGGCTCGCGCGCGGCTTCGCGGTTGCCCGAGTTGTAGAGCGCGAAAGCTTTGTTCACATAGGCGCCTGCCGAGTCGGGGCGGATGACCGAAGCCAGCGTGAAGAACGCCGCAGCGTTGTCGTACTCTGTAACGTCGTTAGCCGAGCGGTTGAACGCTTGCACGCCCTTGGTGAAGGTGTTGTAGTAGGCGAGGTTCTTGTTGTTCTCGATCTGCTCCGTCATGCCGGGATCGACGGCCATGGCGCGGTCGAACGACTCTACGATCTCAGGGATGAGGCCTTCGTGTACGCTCGGGTCATTGGTACCGTCGGCCTGCTGCATCATCACGCGGCCTTTCAGCTCGAGCGCTTCGGCATTGTCTGGGTTGCGCTCCAGGGCCGTGTTCAGGTTTTCGATAGCACGGTCATAGTCCTTGTTGCGCAGGTCCAGCTTGGCGCCTTCCACGTTGGGGTCGCTCGAGCAGCCGTCGGCGCCCATCAGGGTAAGCCCTAATGCGAACACGCAAAGGTACGATGCGATTCGTTTCATAAAGTGTGTATCCTCCAGAGTAGGGAATGGTGGTGTAAAGGCAAGAGGGGCAGGAAAGGGGGCCATAGTCCTGCCGTCGTCACAGACGCGTAAGAAACGCAACCCACACGGATGTTGCTCGCTGTAACGCCCCAAAAAAGCCAGATTAAGCTAATCTTGACTCACGTTTCTTACAACATACATCCACCTACTGGTTCCGCACCGCACCTTCCTCCACAAAACACCTCCCGATGTACTCATGGGCAGTTCTTGCTTTATCTCCGGTGTGGACGCGTCCGCGTTTTCGCTGGCCAACCTGCCGTACGGCGTCTTCAGCGCGCCGCATCAGCCCCCCCGGCCATGCGTGCGCGTCGGCGAGGCGGTACTCGATCTCTGTAGCCTCGAACGGCGGGGCCTCCTCCCGTCATCGGCTGCCCTACCGCTGTTCGATACGCCCACGCTGAACACGTTTATGTCGGCAGGGCCACAGGTGTGGGCTGGTGTGCGGCAGCAACTGCAGCAGCTCCTGGCTGTAGAGACGCCTACGCTCCGCGATGCGCCCGATGTGCAGGCACAGGTCCTGCATCCACTCAGCGACGTCACCCTACACCTGCCCGTACGCATAGGCAATTACACCGATTTCTACGCCTCACGCCAGCACGCGACCAACGTGGGCACGCTCTTTCGCGGCCCCAATAATGCGCTGCCGCCCAACTGGCTGCACCTGCCCATCGGGTATCACGGCCGGGCAAGCTCCGTGGTGGTGAGTGGTACACCCATCCGCCGCCCATCGGGACAGATGCGTCCGGCCGGTGCCGAGGCGCCCGTGTTCGGGCCTTCGCAAGAACTCGACCTGGAAGTCGAACTGGGGGCGGTCATCGGCACGGGCAATGCCCTCGGTGCGCCTATCCCCGTCGATGAGGCGCCAGCACACATCTTTGGCTACGTGCTGGTCAACGACTGGAGCGCGCGCGATATCCAGCGATGGGAGTACAAGCCGCTGGGGCCGTTCCTCGGGAAGAGCTTTGCCACCACGATCTCGCCGTGGATCGTGCCTGCCGCCGCGCTCGAGCCGTTCCGCGTTGCACTCGATCCGCAGATGCCTGCGCCGCTGCCCTACCTCAATCAGGGTGAGCGGTTGGGGATAGACATCGACCTCGCGGTGGACTTAATGGCGGAAAACGGTACCGCAATGTCTATCATCGAGACCAATGCGCAGTATCTGTACTGGACGTTTCCGCAGATGGTAGCACATCACACCGTGAACGGCTGCAACCTGCAACCGGGCGACCTACTGGCCTCGGGCACCATCAGCGGACCTGCGCCGCACAGCTTTGGCAGCTTGCTTGAGCGCACCACAGGCGGCGCACGAGCGCTCATGCTCTCTGACGGCAGTACGCGCACATTCTTGGCAGACGGTGACACCATTGTCTTGCGCGGTGAGGCGCGGCGTGGCGACCTCCGCATCGGCTTCGGCGAGGCACGAGGCACAGTACAGCCGGCGCAGTGATGGCTGTCAGGATTTCAGGGCGGGATGACAGGCTGCCCATCGGTGGCTGACGAGTACGACAGCCAGCGTCTGTCACAGCGACACGCGCGCTGTCAGGCTTGCAGTGGCAGGTAGGGCGGCACGGCAAAGATGGCACCTTCGATCCATTGGCACAGCCGTTGATAACGGATCAGGCGTGCTTCGGCACAGCATCTTGCATGATGCAAAGTCAATGCAAAATCAACGCAAACGAGCACATACAGACTAAAATGAACAACCTGATTCGCTTCTCGCCTCGTACCAACCTCTTCAGCCTCCAGCGTGAAATCGACGATCTGTTCGATCACTTCGTGCCGACTGGCCGCTCCAACGCTGCCTGGACGCCCAGCGTAGACCTCATGGAGACCGAGGCCAGCTTTGTCCTCACGCTCGACGTGCCGGGCATCCCCAAAGACCACCTCAACATCACCGTCAAGGACAACGTGCTGACCATCAGCGGTGAGCGCACAGCGCCGACCGTCGGCGAGGACACGAAGCGCTGGCGCAGCGAGCGTCGCTTCGGCACATTCGAGCGCCGCTTCACGCTCTCGAAGCACGTGAACACCGATGGCATCGAGGCGCAGTACATCGATGGCGTCTTAACGGTGACGCTGCCGAAGGTGGCCGAAGTCGCACCCCGCGAGATCTCCATCAACTAACGGCAATTCGTTCGGCCCGTAAGCCGACTGCACATAGATTGCACTGAATGTGTAACGGTGGCACGATATCTGCAACAGATGCCGGAAACGTGTCGTAGCTAGCGTGCAATTAGTCCAGACGAAAGCCCGTAAGCTTTCAAGATCGGCCCGTAAGCCGACTCCAATTGTGCGCCTGGGCCCGTAAGCCCTGCAAGCACACGAAGCGGCCCGTAAGCCGCCGACCAAACAGTGTCGAGGTCCCGTAAGACCTTAGCCATCAGCCGAAGCCGCCTGGGGATCCACCCCCGGGCGGCTTTTTTTGTGGCATGTTTGATGGGTACACCGTAGTTACGAGCGGATCGTTTTCACACACGCCGTCTCGTTCCGATGCGCTACCTGCCGCTCTTGCTTCCTCTGTTTGTTCTTGGTTGCCAGCCGTCGGCGCCTGCTGATCAGGGGGCTGCGAATTATCCTGCTCTGGCTCTCGACTTCCAGCCTAACATCGTCTGGATTGTGGCCGAGGACATGAGCCCCAACATCCCCGTCTTCGGCGACTCCACCATAGAGACGCCCACGCTGAGTCGCCTCGCCAAGGAGGGCGTGGTCTACCCGAACGTGTTCTCGGTCTCGGGTGTGTGTGCGCCGAGTCGGTTCTCGCTCGCCACAGGCATCTACACCACGACGGGCAACGCGCAGCACATGCGCACCAGTTCGAGGTCATCCTACCACGATATCATCAACGTCCCACCGTACGAGGCGATGCCCCCGGCCGAGGTGATGATGATGAGTGAGGTGCTGCGGCGCAATGGCTACTACGCCACCAACAACAGCAAGGAGGACTACCAGTTCAGCCGTCCCGTGACCGCGTGGGACGAGTCGTCGCGGCAGGCGCATTGGCGGAATCGGGCGCCGGGGCAGCCGTTCTTCGCCATCTTCAACATCGGTACGACGCACGAGTCGCAAATCTGGTCGCGGATGGGCGACTCGCTGTGGGTCGACCCCGATCTGGATGTGCCCGTGCCGCCGTACCTGCCGGACAACGAGGTGGGGCAGCGCGACGTACGGCAGATGTACTCCAACATCCGGCAGCTGGATGACCAAGTAGGGCAGCGCCTGGCCGAGCTGGAGGAGGCCGGGTTGCTGGATAGCACCATCGTCGTGTGGTACACCGATCACGGCGGCCCGCTGCCCCGCCAGAAGCGGCTGCTCTACGACTCCGGTCTCAACGTGCCGATGATCATCCGCTTTCCCGGGCAGATCGCCGCAGGCACTACCGACGACCAACTCATCAGCTTCGTCGACTTCGCACCGACGGCCTTCTCGCTAGCCGGCATCCAGCCGCCGGCCTACCTCGATGGGCAACCCTTCCTCGGTGTATATGATGCCGAGCCCCGCCAGTACATCCACGCTGCCTCCGACCGCTTCGACACCGTCACCGACATGATCCGCGGCGTGCGTGATCATCGCTACAAGTACCTCCGCAACTACCGCACCGACCAACCCTACTACCTGCCCGTCACGTACCGCGAGCAGATGCCCATCATGCAGGAGCTGCTGCGCATGCGCGATGCGGGCGAGCTTGATGAGATCCAAGCGCAATGGTTTAGGGAGACGAAAGCACCGGAAGAGCTGTTTGACACCCAGGCCGATCCGTACGAGCTCAACAACATCGCCGATGACCCCGCCATGGCCGACAAGCTCGCCGAGCTCAGCGCCGAGATGGACCGCTGGATGGCGTCGACGGGCGAGCCGGGCGACATGCCGGAGATCGAATTCCTCCGGCGCCTCTGGCCAGATTTGCAGCAGCCAGTCACCGCACCGATTGCCGCTGCGTTCGACGGCGAGAGCGCCGTGCTGACCACGCCGACCGAGGGCGCCTCCATCGGCTACCAGCTCGTGACGCCGGGCGCAGAGCCCACGCAGCACCACTGGCAAGTCTACACGGAAGCCGTTGTTGTGCCTGAGGGCATGGAGTTGGTCGCCGTGGCGCACCGCATCGGATTCAAGCCGTCGGAGCAGGTGCGGCTGGCGCGCTCGTAAGCGGCAGGGTCAGGCGGAAGGCAGTGCCTTTGCCCAGCACGCTCTCCACGCTGAGCGTGCCGCCGTGCGCCTCGGCAATGGCGCTGCTGATGGCGAGGCCCAGCCCGGTGCCGCCCTGCTTGCGGGTGCGGGCACTCTCGCCGCGGTAATAGCGCGTGAAGACCTGTGCTGCTTGCTCGGGCGTCATGCCTCCGCCCGTGTCGGTGACTTCCATCACGAGGTGCCGTCCGGTCGGGAAGGCGCGAAGCGTGACGGCGCCGCCAGGAGGTGTGTGCGCGCGTGCGTTGCCGAGGAGGTTGTCGAAGAGGCGCAGGAGCCGGACGCCGTCGGCATCGACAATGGGCAGATCGGGGGCGAGGTCAGTACTGAAGGTGAGCTTGGCGGTGGCGAAGGCGCGGGTATGTGCGCGGACGACCTCGCCCAGCAGCTCGCCCATGGGCACGGGCTCGCGGCGGAGGGGGGCGTGGCCGCTGTCGAGGATGCTCAGCTCGAACAGGTCGTCGATGAGCCGCTGGAGGTAGGCACCTTGCGAGGCGGCGACGGAGAGGGCGTGCTCAAGCTGCTCGGGGCGCTCCTCGGCTTGGTACCGCTCGGCCTCTTCGAGGTAGCCGCGTAGCGCGGCCAGCGGCGTGCGCAGGTCGTGCCCGATGTTGGCCACGAGGTCGCGGCGGAGGCGGTCGGCGGTGCGGAGGCGGTCAATGCTCTCGTCCACGCTGGCGGCCATGCGGTTGATGGAGGTGGCGAGCCGGCCGAGTTCGTCGCTGCGGGCAGCCGGAAGGCGGCTCCGGTAATCGCCCGCGCCAATCTGCGTCACGCGGTCGGTGATGCGCCGGAGTGGCCGCACGATCTGCCACGTCAGCCCGATGCCGAGCAGCACCGCCAGCACGCCTGCGATCACGGCGACCACGCCCGTGGCTTGCAGGTACGCCTGACGGGCGCCCGCGAGCTCGAACGCCATCGTCCCGGCCAGCGGCTGCACGAGGACGCCGCCAGCGAGGAAGCCGTCGGGGTCGTAGATCGGCACCAAGCCCCACGAGGCCTCCGGGCGCCGCACATCGGCTGCCACGACGACGGTGTCAGCGAGGAGGTACACGTCGAGGTCTGCTGGCAGCGGTACATCGGCAACATCGACGAGATTGTCGAAGACCTCGGCGTCGGGCGCGATGGTGTCGAGCGGCTGGCCGTCAACATCCAACAGGATAAGCGGGTCGGGAAAGCGCGCCGATAGATCGAACAGCAGGTTGCCTGACAAGGTCGTGAGCCCGTCGTACAAGTCGTCCTGCGCCCGTCGTTCGATCTCCTCGGCCAGCGCCAGCAGCCGCACACGCAAGCTCCCGGTCACCAGCCCTGACGCCTGCCGCGTGGCAAACGCGCCGCTCACGGCCACAGCGGCCACAGCAATGAACACCTGCACGCCGATCAGCCACGGCGCGATCCGCCAAAACACCGACCGCTGCCACGGCCATGCGGCACGCGGCGCGCTCACCCCTCGGTCTCCGTGCTCAGCTTATAGCCCACGCCCCACACGGTGCGGATGTACTGCGGTCGCGACGGGTCGGCCTCCACCTTGGCGCGCAGGCGCTGCACATGCGAGTCCACGGTGCGGTCGTAGCCCTCGTACTGGATGTCCCACACGTCGTTGAGCAACTGGGCGCGTGTGAACGGGCGGTCGGGGTGCTGCATTAGGAAGTGAAGCAGGTCAAACTCGCGGACAGTGAGATAGATGGCCTCGTTGCCTCGTCGCACATCGCGACGGATGGGGTCGAGCACGAGTTCGCCAGCTTGCAGCGGTCCCTCAGCCGAGGCATCGGCGGTGCTTTGTTCGCTCGTCAGGCGCAGGCGGCGTAGGGCCGAGCGCACACGGGCCAGCAGCTCTTGCAGGCTGAACGGCTTGGTGACGTAGTCGTCGGCGCCCACTTCCAGGCCCACCACGCGGTCCAGCTCGTCGGCTTTGGCCGTGAGCATGATGATGTAGAGCAGCGGATGGTCGGCACGGAGGCGGCGACAGACTTCTAGACCGTCGAGCTCGGGGAGCATCACGTCGAGCACGACGAGGTCGGGCGTTTGCTCAGCCACGCGCGTCAGCGCCTGCGTCCCTGTGCTCGCCGTGCGTACGTCGTAGCCTGCATCGATGAGGCGCCCCGCGATGAGCGGACGCAGTTCGTCGTCGTCTTCAACAACCAGAAGGTGAGGGCGCATGGCAGTATCAGGAAAAAGGCAGGATGTACAAACGAGGGGTGACGCTGCGGGTTCGTTGCCCCCTTCAATCGATACACCTCACCCGGTGCGCCACCCCCACTGGGAACGTGCCTAACGGATAGATCAGGATTTACCCTTGCGTGCGAGGCAGGAAATGCGCATCATTGCGGCAGTTGTTCGACCTGTCCCATCGCCACATGCGGCTGCTCTCGTGCTTAGCGTTGCTTCTACTGACGGGCTGCATGATCACGGGGCCCGACCCCGGCACTGTTGAGGTGACAGCCCCAGCGAAGCGGTACACGCTTGACCCAGAGACGGTGATCGAAGTGACCGTCGAGAATCAGACCGCAGACACGCTGTATTACAGCTCATGCGAAGCCGCAGCATTGCAGCGCATCAAAAGTGGGCGTGTTGAACGCACATGGGGGCAGGGCGCATGCCTTTGCATCTGTATTCGCGAGTTACCGCCTGGGGCAGATGTGGTTTATACCTATCCGCTTAGTGTGCTCTACGAGTTCGTGCCCGATGCGCTGCAAGAAGGCACCTATCGGTTGCTGTTACCACCGCTGTACACCACGCCGCCCGACTACGATGTACGCTTTGAGGGGCTGGTCAGCAGTCGGTTTGAACTGGAGGCACCGTAGCAGCGAGCGCTACACCCCGGCGCGGCGCGCAGTCGTGGCGATGCGGCAGAGCAGCATGTTGGACGTGAGGTAGAGCGTGGTGCCGTCGGGGCCGCCCAGCGTGGTGTTGGCCGTGGCTTGGCCGGGGTCGATGCGGCCTAGCAGCGTGCCATCGGGGGCAAAGACGCTGACGCCGCCGGGGCCAGTGGCCCACACGTTGCCCTCAGTGTCCACCACCATGCCGTCCGGCAGTCCGCGCAGCCCCTCGGTGGCTTGCGTGCTGAAGTCGTAGAAGACGCGCTCGCCTGCCAGGAGGCCGTCGGCCGTCACGTCGAACGCCATGATGATGGGGCGGCTGCCGTCGGACTGGGCGACGTAGAGCGTCTGCTCGTCGGGCGAGAAGGCAATGCCGTTCGGAAACGTGAACGCCGTGCTGAGCAGCGTGACGGCGCCATCGGGCGTGACGCGGTAGACGCCGTTGACGTCGCGCTCCTTGTCGGGCGAGTCGTTGAGGCCGCGCAGGCCGTAGGGCGGGTCGGTGAAGTAGATAGCACCGCTAGAGTGGATGGCGAGGTCGTTGGGGCTGTTGAAGCGCTCGCCATCGTAGCGCGTGGCGATGGGCGTGCGTGTGTAGTTGTCGTTCAGCCGGGCGATCATGCGGTTGCCGTGATCAGCCATGAGCAGGTGACCGTCGGCGTCGAGGACGAGGCCATTGGTACCTAGCTCATCGCCTGCGGCGTCGTTGAGGTTGTAGCCCGCTGGCCGCAGGAAGACCTCCAGGCCGTCGGCTTCGCTCCAGGCATAGACCGTGTTGTTCGGGATGTCGGAGAAGAGGAGGTGCTGATCCGCTGGCACCCACACGGGACCTTCCGACCACGCAAAGCCCTCCGCCAGCACTTCGAGTTGGGCATCCGGCGGCACGAGCGCATCCATCCGCGCATCGTAGCGATGGACCGTACCCACCGTCGTGTATTCTGGCGTGGCAGGCGCCTCCGTAGACGAATCGGTTGTTACGCACGATGAGAGCAAGACGGCGGCAAGGAGTAGAACAAGGCGAGACATGGTGTTAAGACGGTCTGGCGAGTGAGAGGAAGCTCAGTATACCACACGCCTTCTCGAAAGGGTATTCACCATGGCCGGCCCTGGCTGAAACCCAGGGTGGGCTACTGGTACAAGGCCAGTACGCAGTGCCTACGAGTTCTTGTACCTACCCTATTTGAATGGACGCACATCTCCGCCTGCTGACGCCGGATGACGAGGCTTTTCTTTGGCAAGCCCTCTACCATGCGCTTCACGTTGCGCCTGGGGAAGTACCGTTTCCGCCAGAAGTGGTACGCCAGCCTGAGATCGCCCGCTATGTGGCGGGATGGATGCGTCGGCCCGGAGACGCTGGTTTTATCGCCGAGGCCGAGGGCGAGCCCATTGGTGCCGCGTGGCTACGCCAATGGACCACCGCGGAGCATGGGTTTGGGTTTGTGGACGAGGCGGTGCCGGAATTGTCTATGGCGCTTCTGCCAGCATATCGGGGGCGCGGCGCTGGAACACTGCTGCTGGAGCACGCTGCCCGCCACGTGGACGCTGTCAGCCTGAGCGTCTCGGCGAGCAATCCTGCGCGGCGGCTCTACGAGCGGCTTGGCTTTCTGGTCGTGGAGGAGGCGGAAGGCGGCTCGGTGACGATGCTCAAGTCGTTCTTAGCAGGCGAAGCGCCGTGACCTGCTTGTGTTGGCGGCAGTGGAGTGTGGTGACACCTTATGCGCCGATGCTCGTAGTGTAAAGTGTAACGGTCTCGTGTCATCAACTAGCTCCCGGTACGTCCATGGCTTTTCGGCTTCCTGCACCCACGCGGCAGAACAAGAACATCGCCCTGGTGGCGGCAAACCTCATCCTGTGGCCGATTGTGGCCATCAGCCTCTTCATGAATCCGGCCAGTGTGGGCACGGGCATGCGCGTTTGGGTTGTCGTGCTGCCCATGATCGCCGCGCTCTCGGTGATGCTGCCGCTGGAGCGCGCCAAGCTGGCGCACGTCGCGCTATTTCTCTGCACGGGCGCGGCACTGGGCCTCACCATTGGCGGGCTGCTTTCTGGCCACCTCAGCGGGCTGGCGCCGCAGGTGTTGTGGCTGCCCATCGGCGCAGCGGCAGCGGTGTTTCACTACTGGCCCAGCGTGCTCGACGAGTACGCCTTCGGGCGGTTTGGCTAGGACGCCGCACCGTCCTACTTTGGCGGCTGCATTTGAGCATCGCAGCTGACCAATGAGCACAGAAACTGCAGCCTCGGAGCTGCCACCAACGACGACGCGCCGCCCACGCATCACCTCCATCGATGTCATGCGCGGTCTGGTGATTGTGCTGATGATGGTGGACCATGTGCGTGAGCGCTTCTTCTACCACATCTCCATAGACGACCCGGTCAACCTGGAGGTGGCCAGCACAGGGCTGTTCTTCACCCGCTTATCGTCGCACCTCTGCGCACCCGTCTTCGTGTTCTTGGCAGGGCTTGGCGCCTGGCTGTACGCGCATCCGAAGCCCGGCGTGACGCGGTCGCCGAGCTACTTCCTGTTCACGCGCGGCCTCTTCCTCGTCGTGCTCGAAGTGGTGCTGATCAACCAGTCGTGGTTCTGGGGCTTCCCGCCGGAGGCGTTCTTCCTGCAGGTCATCTGGGTGATTGGGTTGAGCATGATCGCGCTGTCGGCGTTCGTCTACCTGCCGCACTGGGCCATTGCCAGCATCGGGCTGCTGATTGTGTTCGGGCACAACGCGCTCGATCCCATCGAGGTGGCGCAAGGCGAGTGGGGCTATACGCTGTGGACCATCCTGCATGACCGGGGCGTCCTGTTACGGGGCGATGACCTCCTCGTGCTCATCTCGTATCCCGCGCTGCCGTGGATCGGCGTCATCCTGTGCGGCTACGCGCTCGGGCCGCTGTACGCCTCCACCGTCGATCCCAAGCATCGGGCTAAGCGGCTGGTACAGATCGGCGGGGCATGCTTCTCATCTTGGCTGTGCTGCGCGGCCTCAACGGCTACGGCGAGCCCGTGCCGTGGACCGTGGGCGCCACGCCCCTCGACACGCTGATGTCGGTGCTGAACTATACCAAGTATCCGCCGTCGCTGGCTTTCCTGCTGCTGTCGCTGGGCGTCGCGCTGCTACTGATGGCGTGGCTCGACACGAAAAACAACGCCGCCACGCGTGTGCTGCAGACGTTCGGCCAGGCGCCCATGTTCATCTATGCGCTGCACCTCTACGTGCTGCTGGTGGCGTACACCATCGTGCTGGCCACCATCGGCCCCAACGAGGGCGACTTGTACCACATCGACCATGTCTGGCAGATCTGGGCACTCACCGTGCTGCTCGCGTTCGTCCTCTACTTCCCGACGCGGGCCTTTGGGCAGTTCAAGCGCCGCACCGACAAGAAGTGGGTGCGGTACTTCTGATGCTGTGGCTTCGGGGGACAAGCGGGCTGTGTAGAAGACAGGGGCATAACGTTGCCCTGGTACGTAGCACACGCCTATATTGAATGCATTAGATGTTTATAATAGTGCGCCCGGCCCTGCCGTGTCGTGCGCTTCCGATTCCGAAACCGACCAATGAGCTTTGACCTGCGCGCTGCCAACCTTGACCAGCTGAACTCGCTCACCAAGTACCCGTCCATCCCAACGTATCACGCCCTGGACCCTGCCAACGGCAGCCTGACTGAGGTCCCCGTTGTGTTCGACGGTCCCGTGGTGCTCACGGAGAAGATCGATGGCACGAACGCACGTATCATCTGCCTGCCCGGTGGCGCTTATCTCATCGGGAGCCGCGGCGAATTGCTGCTGGCCAAGGGCGATTTCATCGGCAACCCTGCGCTGGGCATCGTGGAGGCCCTACGCGACGTGGCGGATGCCGTCGCAGCAGACCATGACGAGGAGGCGATCGTGGTCTACTTCGGCGAGGTGTACGGAGGTAAGGTGACGCAGGCGAGCAAGCAATACACGGGCGAGCGCCGCGTGGGCTTCCGGCTCTTCGACGTGGCGCGCATCGCCAACTACGCCGACCTGCTCCGTCAGCCGAGAGCGGCCATCTCGCAGTGGCGTGAAAGCGGTGGGCAGGCCTACGTGGATGAAGACATGCTCCAAGCAACAGCCCAGCGCCACGGGCTCGACCTCACGCCGCGCTTGGGCGAAGTGGAGGCGCTGCCGCAGACGATAGAGGAGGCGAGCGCGTTTCTGTTCGACACCATCCCGCAGACACGCAGTGCGCTGGATGGGCGAGCGGGTGGCAAGCCGGAGGGCATCGTGGCCCGCACGCGCAGCCGTTCACACATCGCCAAGTTGCGCTTCTCAGACTACCGCCGCACGCTCAAACGCCGCAAGACCTAGCGCACCTTGTTCGGGACGTGCGGCAGTCCTATCGCACAGGGAGCGCAACCGTCCCTCGTGCTGCCCGTAGCGCGGCGCATGCCAGACGCCATCACAGCCACGCGCCCGGTCCTCCTCCGTCGCATCGGCGCCTACCTCCTCGATGTTGCCGTGCTGTTTGTGGTGCTGGCGCCACTCGGGTACGGGGTGCAGGTGGCCCTCGGTATAGACGCTGCTGCCGCCACAGCCCGAAGCGTGTACATCACCCTGATACTCAACTTCTCGATTCCTGCGTGGCTCTACTTCGCGCTGTCCGATCGGTCGAGTAGGGGAGCTACGGTTGGGAAGCGATTGCTCGGATTGCGCACACAGGCTAAAGCAGGCAGACACCTGGGGTTCAGTCGGGCGTTGGGCCGGACGGCTATCAAGATGGTGCCTTGGGAAGTGACGCACGCGTCGGCTTTCCTCTTTGTGCCCGCACTGGGTGAGTTCGCGGCGGGCAACATGGTCGGGATTGGGTTCGCGTACGTGCTATCGTTCGTCTACCTGTTCGTGGCGTGGCGCACAGACGGACGGCAAAGCGTGCATGATCTTGCCACGAAGACACACGTAGTACCTGCCGATGCCGTAGTCTGAAGTAGGGCGTAGTGCCCGGGCTACAGCATCGCTCGATAGCAGCGTTCCGGCACATGATATGACTGCTGATCCTTCGGCACAGCCCAATTTCTTCGAGCTGTACCTCAACGAACAGAAGGCGGCGTGGCAGAACCAATACTCCGCCACCATCTTCTCCGTCTTTGACCACTGGCTATCCGAGGAGGAAGCCAAGGCAGCCCTCGATCCGTACTTCGCCTGGGTCGGTGGTGAGCAGGCGTCCCCAGCCAGTGTGCTAGAGATTGAAGAGCCCTACCTCGCTTTCTTCGAGGCGATGGCTCAACAGGGGCGCCTCGTCCGGTGGCGCGGGGACCAACAGCATCCCATCGATAACCTGGACGAGGCACGGTCGGTAGCGTTGCAGGCGGCACGCGAGATCGACCCCATGTGGCTGGTGGAGCAGGAGACGGACACGCACCTCTTGCCGCTGCACGACCTCACGCTGATCGCCGCCGTGCCCATCGGGCAGTCGCTTGATCACGCCGCACGGTGGGCCGCTCAGGCTGGTTTGTACCAACTGTGGTCTTCCAACCTGTGAAGTGCGGGCAGCAACTAAGCACGCTCCCTGGTGTTGTCCAGCCCGATAAAAGAGGCGCCGCATGCAGAACGAAATCATTTTCCTGATCGCAGAGTCGCCCGAGGGCGGCTATGAGGCTCGTGCCCTGGGGTACTCAATCTTCACCGAGGCCGATACAGAAGACGAACTCCGCGAGATGGTCCGCGATGCTGTGGCTTGTCACTTCGACGAGGCTGAGCGCCCACAGATCACTCGTCTCCCACTGTGACGGGTGCTAGACGGTCCAGTTCGTCGTCGGTGAAGACGCGGGACTCGATGAGGAAGCGTAGCCCGAGCGGGATTTCGAGCGAGAAGCTGCTGCCACGCCCGGGGCACACATCCACCGTGAGCTGGGTGTGCTGCCAGTACTCAAACTGGTCCTGCGCCATGTAGAACGGGCAGTCGTGGATGCTGCCGAGCCGCACGTCGTAGCGGCCGAGGAGGAAGTCGCCCTGGGCGTAGCACATGGGCTGGGAGCCGTCGCAGCAGCCGCCGCTCTGGTGAAACATGAGCGGGCCGTGCTCGGCGCGCAACTGGTCGATGACGGCAGCGGCGGCGGGCGTGACGAGGACGCGGGATACAGTTTCCATGCAGGATCTCCTAAGATGCAAGCGCCTCGGGACGGCACTGTGGCGGCCCCGAGGCGTCTGCGGTTATACGTTGAGAACAGAGGCAGGCTCTAGAAG
>JBCDJT010000106.1:0-17742 GCA_038747545.1 Bacteroidota bacterium | reverse complement strand
TCGCAGCTGCACAGCCAGCGTATTTGCCCGTCCCGATGCGGCATCCAGCACGCGGTCCAGCGCAGCACGCACCTCTTGGCTACTCACCACGCGCCCGGTAATCGCGTGGCGATACGCGCCCGTACCAGCAGCAAGGCGAGCGTCCCACACGTACTGAGACTGTACATCGGTGAGTGTCAGGAAAGTCTCCATCGGAAATGATCAGCTAGTCAGGATTCGGCTTGGTCGTCTTCGGCGTCGAGAAGGTCACGCGCTTCCGGCGGCGCAGTCTCGCGCCAGTTGGCTTGCGCGCTGCGGACATCATCTGGCGTGATGCCTAGCGGTAGGTCGTTCAGGTCGTCGGGCAGCTGGATGGCTTTACCCAGCGGCACGCGTTTCTGCAGTTGTTGTGGTGCGTTGTTCGAGGGCTCCATGTCCACGGTTTGTCAGTTACGAGATCTTAGTTTGCAGTGTACTTCTTGACGTCATCTGGCGCCCTGCTCAGTTCAAAGGCGTTGTGAGACGTCTCGGGCTGGTCACAGAATTGAAGTTTGTACAGAACGCCAAGTGGTCGGAACTCAACTGCGCAAACCAACCGCTCATGTTGATCAGGATCTGTGCGTAGGTAGACGCTTTCACCAATCCAGTACAGGACGCCGTCAGGCTTCGTCATCGCTGACCCTCCACGTTATCCATCCGTGCCATCCGCTTGGCCGTTTCATCATCGAAGCCAGCCGCTACTGCTGCGACCTCGATGCCCAAACCAGCATTCACGAATGTGCCCATCAATACTGCCATCTTCTGCTTGATCGCCAGCTGGTAGGTCTCTGACGCTTGCAGGCGCGCGATCTCCTCGTCCACGTCATCGACACCCAGGCGCGAGAGGAACGTCTCCAGCGAGAGCACGCCCTTGTCCACCTGATCCAAGAGCACGCGGATGAAGTCGCTCGGCAGGTAGGGGAGGCTGACGCGCGCGCTGAAGCTGGCCTTCAGGTCGTGATCAGCGCCGGCGTTGCCCGAAAGGTCCTGCGCAAGATACCACACCGACTCCAGCAGCCACGTGCCGGCGCGATCCACCAAGCTTTTGAGGTCGCTGAGGTCCTCCATGAAGTCGAAGAGCGCCTGAATGCGTGCATCGCCGCTGCTCTGTGCATCGTTCATGAGGTCCACGAAGAGCTGGTGGCAGCTTTCCAGGATGGCTCTGCGGTGCTGAGCCATCTCCTGCGTGTACGACTCAATGCGGGCAGGCTGCAGCTGGTGAACGCCGACCGGCGCATAGCCCTTGACCTCGCCTTCTTCGCCGTAGATCGGATCGGCAGGCATGAAGATGTCCTTGCCCGGGCCACGCTGGTACGGCTCAGGCTTGAAGACCTCCACGCCCTGGTCGTTCTTGTCCCAGGTGCCGGGGCCGAGCGTGCCCGAAAGGATGGTTTGGGGAAAGCCGCCCTCGTCGTTGACGACCCGCATCTCGGTGGCCGCGGTGTTGTAGCCGCGCTGGTTGTGGATGCTGATGCGGTCGCAGAACGGATCGTGCTTGCCTTCGAAGAGCATGCGGTGGCCACGCAGGTCAACGTCCACGCGCTGGGGGTCGCTCCCATCGGTGAGGATGGCTAGGCGTGTCAGCGGCTTGCCGTGATCCTGAGCCGAACGCTGATCGGACAAGTACGAAAGCTCGGTGATCTTGACGGTTGTGGTGCTGCCATCGGCCCTCTTCTCGGTACGCTCGAAGGCGACTACGCCCACCGTGTACATGGTATCTGAGTCGGCGTGCTGCGCGGCCTGTTCAGGTCCCAGCACTTCGACGAAGATGAGGTCGAGCGCTTCTTGCACAGTGCTGGCTGTGATGGAGAGGGTGCCGTCGTCTGACTCGCTCATCCGGCCGCGTGGGATCACGATGCGCAGATAGGCTTTGCCGTACCAACTGAGGCAATCCACCCACATCTGCAGCGTCTCCTGCGTCATGCGATCCTGCCACCACGTCGTGAGCAAGGTGTTCGCCTCGGTGAGACGCCGCTGGTCCTGTTCGCTTGCTTCGTCGCCCTGGAGCTGATCGCGCAGCATCATCGACCACACGGGCGGCTTGCCGAGCACGCCCTTCACGCGGCGCTTGATGCAGGCGCCGATAAGATCTTGCCCGACGAAGCGGGCGGCCCACGCATGTTTCACCTGGCGGCTGATCTCGTCTTTACGCCCCGAGAGCGTAGGGCCAACGAAGCCATCGCCATTCTGGTAGAGATCGCCAGCTTTCAGCGCTTTGGCGTCTTTGTACTGGCCTGTGTCGCCGATGTAGCTCCAGGCTTGCTCCCTCGTGAGGTTGTCGAATGTTGTCATGGTCTAGTAGGTTACGTGCTCCTCTACGCGCCCGCCACTGCGGCGGCGTTGGGGTTTCTTCTTGGAATGTCGGTTGAGCGCTTGAACGAAGGCGTCGTTGAGGTCGAGATCGCCATTGCCGGCAATTAGGCCCTCAGCCGTCACTGTCATCAGCCCCTGCCGGTGCCCCTTGAGCAGCTTGTCATAGATGGCACGGCGCACATGCACCCGGCCCGGCGTCAACTGCAGGCCCGTTATCGGATCAAGTGGTCCGGACACGACACTCTGTACAGATTGCGCTCTGGCGAACTTGTCACCGCCCTTCACAGGTACAGCCTGAGCCTCTATGCCTTCATCCCGCAGCGTCTGGAGCGCACTCTTGCCACTGGCCTTGTCCTCCACATGGTGCGGCCCTCCTACCCTTCGCATCCACGCCACCAGCGCGGGGAATTCGTACCACTCCCAGCCACAGTCGTGAATGTAGATATCTCCGGAGCGGTCGCGGTAGCTCTCGACGTATGCCGAGGCGCTATTGGCCTCGTTCTTGGTATAGGCCGTATCCCAGTCCTTCCCACCGTTCTCGGCAGCCTGTGGCAGTTCATCGTAGACTTGAAACCAGTCCTGCCGCCAGAAGTCGCCTGTGGGCTGTGCGGGGCGCTGCTGTCGCTGGGCATTGGTGACGTAGACGCCGGAGGCTGCCTGCTTGGTCTTGACCTCCGCCTCATTGAAGCGCGTCGGTGCGAGCACGGCACCCACAGGGCGTGGATCGGGCTCTAGCGTACAGGACTTGGGCAGTCCCATCGGACCACCGTAACCGGCCAGTGGCGCGTTGCTCTTAACCTCATCGAAGCAGACGATGTGCCAGCTTTCGGTCTGTTCGCCTGACTGGATCTTCTGCTGCTCAGATTGCCAGAGGAAGTCGACGGGGTCGTTGGGTGCAAGGCGCTGCATCACAAGGACGCGCTGTCCACCCGGCTCGGCTCGGCTCAAGAATTTGGACGGGTACCAATCCCTGAATCGTTTCTGGTAGGTGGCAGAGTGCGCCTGCTGGGGGTCCATCGGGTCGTCAATGATGCCCAAGTGGTAGCCCCGCCCGATCATCGTGCCGCCGGTGCCGTCTGCCCACATCTCGCCGCCGCCGGCACAACGCCAGCGCCTCTTGGCTGCGGTCTCGCTACGCACGATGCCCCCACCCGCACGGAAGTAGTTGCGTGCTTCCTCCGAGAGTTCCCAAGCAAGGTTAGCTCCATAGCTCGCAAGGCCGACCTTGTTGGTGGGGAAGCGGTGCAGATAGTACGCTGGTAGGAGTCTGCTGAAGAGTTCGGACTTGAGGTAACGCGGTGGCATCAGCACCATCACGTTGGTGAGTTCACCATCGATGAGGCGGTCCAGCACGGCCAGCATGCGCGGTACGTGTTCGAACTGCAGCACCCACGGGTTGACCACGCGCACGAAGTCTAGCATGCTGGTGTATTCCACCTGCTCTTCCACTTCTTCGGCCTCTTCGGGCAAGTCTCCGCCGCGTTCTTCGCGTAAGCGCTGCTCAGCGATCCTCGGACCGAGCAATCGCTTCGAGCGCCTTTTCGTACTGCTCGGGCGGAAGGCTGTGCTTGAGGGCATCGAGTATGTTGGTCAGTTCGAACTCTACTTCTTCTTCTATCTTCAGGCGGTCGCCCCACTGCTTGGGATCACGCCTTTTGAGCCATTCGAGGGCAGCACGCCAGTCGTATTCGGTCCACCTGCTGCTGGTGGTTGTGGTCTCGGTGGCCATGATGGGCTTGCCGTCGTCCGTCGTGCCCACCACCTTCTTTACGGTCTTGGTCGTCGTCTTTTCGTGCTGGTGGCCAGATGCGGCTTTCTGTAGGACCGCGACATTGCGGACCTGCGCTTCGGTCTCCGCACGCGTAACAGCCTCTAAAAACTCTAAAAATGGCTGGAAAGCGGCTTTGATTTTGCCCCGCGTCGTCGTCTCTGGATTGCGGCCCTTGTCCAGCCAGTTGTAAAATGTGGCTTCTGAAATGCCACCCCACTGTGCTGCTGTCAGGCGGGTATTCCCTGCCCTTAGCGCGGTACAAATGCGCTCCTGCACTTCCTTGGTGAGCTTGGTGGTGCGTCCGGGCACGGCAGTCAGGTCAACGGTGCTGAGTTCAGGGCTGAGATTGGGCAGCGGGTAGAGCGCTGGCTCTGGCAGTGACGCCAGGAGGCTATCAAGGTCCATATGGCAGTGGCCGAGCGCTGCGCAGTCGCCATGCGCGGCAGTGAGCACGATGGTGTGCTATATTCGCGCTGGGCCTGTGGCCTGTCGAATGGAGTCATGCTGAGGTTTCCAGTCTGTAGCATGGCTTCCGGCAGGTCCGGGCCTTCCCTGTTTGTGATGCATAAAATTCTGTTTTTGTGCTACATAGGCGCAACCAGTGGCGAGACGCATCGTGTGTGTGGTGGACCATAACATAGAAAGGCACGCCGCCATGACGACCGACCAATACCACGCCATCGACCTCGACAACGACACGAAGCTGCAGCTACGCGATGCCTACTTGAGGCTGGGCGATGCACTGATTTGCTTGCAGGACGCGTCGGCATACGACCCTGCGCTGAAGAGCTTGCAGCGGCAGTTCGCCACCATGCAAGAAGCATTTCTCGCACTTCCCGAACTTGACTGAGCAGATCCATGAAGAAGATCGATATGCCTGCTGTCCGCGAAGAGCACGTAGAAGATGCCTTGGAGGTCAAGCTGAACAACGCAATGATTCTGGCCGAGCGAATCCATGCAGTGGCGATCCAGCGAAAACAGGAGCTCACCAGCACGAGCATAGAAGCCAACTGGGGGCACGTTAAAGGAGCGAGCACCACGGAGCGGGTGCTCGCCGACGCGCTTTTCCAACTAGGCGAACTGGATGAGGAAGAGGCCGAGTTCTTCGGCTTCGTGTGATCAATCATTCTCAAACGCATACCGGGGCCTCCTCCAATCTTGGAATGAGGCCCATCTCTGTAAGACGGTCAAGGATTACAGCTACGAAGGCTGGCTCCTTCTCCAAGCCGAAGCACCGACGTCCGAGTTGCTCCGCCGCGACATACTGCGTACCACTTCCAGCAAACGGCTCGTAGCAGATCTCGCCTCGCTCGGTATGCATGCGCATCGGCAGGGCGAAGAGTTCGATGGGCTTGGGCGTTGGGTGATTGGGCAACTGGGGCGTAGGAATGCAGTCTACGTGCCACACCGTGCGAGCATTCTCCTTCGAGATGATCTTAGGCCGCTGTCCGCGTACCCAGCCGTAGAAGCAGGGCTCGTGTGCCCAGAGGTAGTCACTACGTGTGAGTACGGGCTGAT
Source organism: Bacteroidota bacterium (assembly GCA_038747545.1). GTDB lineage: Bacteria > Bacteroidota > Rhodothermia > Rhodothermales > JBCCMF01 > JBCCMF01. The sequence continues at coordinate 12,122 of JBCDJT010000106.1, read as the reverse complement.
TCTTTGCCCAAATGATCTGCTGATGGACGAAGGCGCCGTGCCGCTCCCATGCGGCTTCGAGGAACGCCTGCCTGCGCGAAGCATGCCAGCAGTACCAGGCCGCGTGGCTGGTGACTGCATGGTCGATGGCCATCCGAATGAAGCCATCGTATAGCGTGTCTTCCTCGCCTTGCCCGTCCTTGTACAGCGTAGCCCAGTCGACATTGCCGTTTAGATGGTCAGCGCCGTCGTACTCAATGAGGTAGGGAGGATCGGTAGCGAAGAGGGTGGCGCGTTCGCCTTGCATCAAGCGGAGCACATCGGCTTCAGCAGTAGCGTCACCGCACAGCAGGCGATGTTGGCCAACGGTCCAAAGCTGACCGCATTCCGTTTGCCACTTCTCTCGGAGTTCGTTGGCGGCCTCGACCTTGGCGTGCAAGCCGGGTTCGCTGAGCAACTCATCGGTATCGATGGAAAGCTGATCCAGTAAGCGTGTGACATCCTCGCGGCCCAGTGCAGTTGCTTCCAGCAGGTCAGCCGGCATCTCGCGGATGTACTGGGCCAGCAGGTTCTCGTCGCGAGCAGCACGTCGTGCGGTCTCGTTATCCGCAATGGCATAGGCGAGCGCTTCATCCCACGTTTCGAGATGAGTGGCCGACCCGTGGAGGATGAGCCATTCGTCGCCTTCGACGGTGATGCCGCCAGTTGGCGTCCAGCCCTCCTCATTGAGCAGGCGCAGTGCCTGAATGGTGTGGTTACCTGCGACGACTAGGTTGTCGCGCCAGAGCACGACGGGGCGGCAATAACCAAAGCGCTGAATCGATCGCTTTATGGCGTCGACGTCGCCTTGATTGTAGTTGTCCTCCCAAAGTTTGAGGTCCGCGAGTGGTATGTAGGTAGCTGGTGTGCTCATGTCTTACCAGCCTCTACCAGAGATTTACCAGAGTAGACCGAACAAAACGGGTTTAGTTTGTTCGGTTTTGGTAGAAACGAGAAACGCCCGCCTAGCCGATGGTGGGCTGGGCGGGCGCTCAAATGCGTGATTGAGTGCGAGAGAGACCGTTTTTGGCGGCTCACGCGTATCTCTCGCGAGGTTGCCCTAAAAGGACTCGAACCTTTAACCTCCTGATCCAGAGTCAGGCGCTCTGCCAATTGAGCTATAGGGCACTGTGCGTTGGAAGACGAAGATAGGGGGGGCAACACGGCGCGGGCAAGATTCAGGCGGAGCCCGCATCGGTGGCGGCGGAGGTATTTGCCGAGTCTTTACCAGTTAGCGCATCAACCTGAGTCGCAGCAACGCCTCGCCACTGTGCCAGCTGCGCGATGATCTGCTGGCGCACGCGCTCGCGAAGCTCGGGCGCATCAGCGGCGGTCAAGCCATCCGTCGGGATGGGGTCGAAGACGTGGAGACGCACTTGCGTGGCGCTGGTGAACTTCCAACTGTTCTTCGGCAGGGCATTCTGCGTCCCGTCGATGGCGAGCGGCAAGATGGGCAGCTTGGTTTTGATCGCGATGCGGAAGGCCCCATCCGTGAAGCCGAGGACGCGGCCGTCGCGGGAGCGGGTGCCCTCGGGGAAGAACATCAGCGAGCAATTCTCCTGCAGGTACTTCCGCCCCTGGATGAGCACATTCGCCCGGCTGCGCTTGTCGCCACGATCCACAGCGATGTCCCCGGCCAGCTTCATCAGCCAGCCTGCCACGGGCATGTCGAACAGTGACTTCTTGCCAATCCACTTCATCTCCCACGGCAGCCGGCTGATGCTGGGGATGTCGGCGTTCGACAGGTGGTTGCTCACCACGATGTATGGGTTGTTGGGGTTGCTTGGGATGGTGCCCGTCCGCTCAAATGTCCATAAGGGGTTGAGCATCGTCATGGTGTGGCCGAGCTTGCGAAAGAGGAAGCCCGTGCGGTAGTACGGCGACCGCTCGAAGAGCCGGGAGATGGCCATGATGGGCAGCCAAAGCAGGATGAGCAGACCCGAACCTGTCCACACCCACACCGAACGCAATGCAGTGATCATAAGCGCGCTGAGAAGTTGAGCATCCAGAAACGCAGCCACACGCGTTGCGTTCAGCTCAGCCTTGTGGGTGAGCCATACTGTGCATGACCATTCTGAAATACTTCCACGAAGAGCCTGCCGCTCTCGAAGTGCTCTCGGCAGACACGGACCCTGATGCCCGCCAGCAGCAAGGCCCTACGATGGCGCTGGAGGCGCTGCTCAGCCAGCGCCGCTACTACCGCGGCTACCTCGCAGGCACTGTCATGGCGCCGCATCGGGTGGGGCTCACCGCCGTACAGCCCCCTGCGCTTTACACTGACGCGCTGAGCAAGGTGCTCGCGTTCAGCACGTGGCGTGTGGTGAGCGCCGAAGGTCACGTGCATGCAGTAGACGATGTGCGGGAGGCCTGGGCAACGCCCGAGCGGGGTACTGTGCTTGTGGGCGGTGCGCCAACCATCGATACCGTCTTGCCCGGGCTGGCTGATCCTGAGCGCCGCGCTGTGCTGGATGCGTTGCAAACCGTCTTGGATGCCGATGGCGTGGCGGCGTTTGCAGAGCCTGCGCACGACGGCTTCGACTGGAGCCTTTTCGCGCCGTTCCCGATGAAGGACAAGCTGCTCGCCGCATGGGCGGCGCGGCCTACGCCGGAAGCACGGCGGTTTCTCGTGCCGTTCCAGAAGGCGCGGTCGGAGCAGAAGTTTTACTTCGAGACGTGGATGCTGGATGCTGGGCCGCTGCCCGACTACATTGAGGAGGCCTGATGGATCTACAGCCGCCACGCGATGATGCCACAGCATCTCAAGCGCCGATACACGAACGCTGGATGCGGCGTTGTCTCGACCTAGCGCGTCAAGGCGCCGGGCACGTCAGCCCGAACCCGATGGTCGGCAGCGTCATCGTTGCGTCAAACGGGCAGGTGCTGGGCGAGGGCTACCACGCGCGCTACGGGGGCCTCCACGCCGAGCGCAATGCTATCCACGATGTGCTGACGCGCCACCCCGCCGAGGCGCTGGCGGAGGCGACGCTGTACGTCAACCTGGAGCCGTGCAACCACCACGGCAAGACACCGCCCTGCACCGATATTGTCCTTGAATACAGCATACCCCGCGTGGTCGTCGGCATGGTCGATCCCTTCGAGCAGGTGGCCGGGCAAGGTCTCGCGCGGCTGCGGGCGCACGGCGTCGACGTAACGCTGGGCGTGCTAGGCGAGGCATGCCAACGACTCAACGAGGCGTTCACACACCACGTCCGCACGCGGCGGCCGCTCGTCACGCTCAAGGTGGCGCAGACGCTCGATGGCCGCATCGCCACACGCACGGGCGACAGCCAGTGGGTGACGGGCTACGCGGCGCGCCAGCGCGTGCATCAATGGCGAACCGAACTCGATGGCGTTCTCGTGGGCACGGGCACCGCCGCTGCCGACGATCCCGCAGTCACGGTGCGGCATGTCAGCGGGCGGCAGCCGCAGCGGTTCGTCCTCGACCGCACCGGACGGCTCGCGCCCCGTCTGAAACTCTTCTCCGATGCACATGCGGCACACACGACGGCGTTCGTCGGGCCGGATGTAAACCCAGCATACGCCGCCCAGCTCGAAGCGGTGGGCGGGCGTGTCCAACAGCTTCCCCTCGGCGCCGATGGGCACCTCGACCTTCATGCTCTGCTCGCTTGGCTAGGAGCGCAGGGCGGCATCGAGGGGCGACCGCTGCAGTCGCTGCTCGTGGAGGCGGGGCCGGGGCTAGCCACTGCGCTGTGGCGAGCTGATCTCGTGGACCGCTACGCGTGCTTCGTGGCGCCCAAGCTCATCGGCGCTGGCAAACCTGCCGTGGCCGACCTCGACCTCGTGAAGATGGCAGACGCGTTCACGTTCGCCGACGCGCGTTGGGAGATCGTGGGCGACGACCTGCTCTTCTTCGGCTACCGCCGTCCTACCGTTTGACGCCGAGCACCTGAACCGTGGCGCTGTCTCCGGTGTGGTAGGCGCCCTCGTGGATTTCGCGCTCCACCTCACGCAGAATCTCGAAGTCGAGCCCGGCCAGCTCGCGCTCCAGGATGGGCACGTCCATCAGCATGGGTAGCGCTCGGGGGCCGCCCGTGCCGCGCCCGACCTGGCGCGGCGTGTACGCTTCCAGCACGAACACACCGCCCGGTTTAAGGCTGGCCACGGCCTCGCGGTGGACGCGCTCGCGCAAGGGCTGCGGCAGGTGCGCGAAGATGGCGACGACGGCATCGTACGCGTTGGGCGCGATGTGGTAGTCGTTGAGATCAGCCGCGATGGTTTCGATGGTGGTGCCACGCTCGGCAGCAAGCGCTTCGGCCTTCTTCAAGCCGACAGCTGACCCGTCGAGCGCCACAACGTCATGGCCGCGCTCGGCGAGATAGACGCCGTTGCGCCCTTCGCCGTCGCAGAGCGCGAGCACGCGGCCTTTCGGGAGGCGGTCGGCGACTTCGACGAGGAAGTCATTGGGCGTGGTGCCGTAGGCAAAGCCCGGCAGGCTGTATCGTTCGTTCCACATAGTTTGTGTGGGGTTGACGTCGTAGGGACTACTCGTATTCGACCGCACTGAGGCCCAGGTGGTCCAGCGCGTGGGTGAAGTCTGGCGGAAGCGGCGCGGTGAGCGTCAACTGTTCGCCGCGATGCGGCAGCGTGATGCGGTGGGCATGCAACAGCAGGCGGGCGAGGCCAAGGTGGTCACGCAGGTAGTGGTTGTGGCGGTAGTCGCCGTGCTTGCCGTCGCCGAGGATGGGGTGGGCGATGCCGTTGCAGTGGCGGCGGATCTGGTGCATCCGTCCCGTCTCGGGCCGCGCCTCGACCAGCGCATAGCGGCTCGTGGGGTATTTGCCGATGGCGAACGGGCAGTCGCTCGTGGCCAACGTGCGCAGGTGCGTGACGGCGGACTGCGGCTCAGGGTTGGGCGAGGCGTTGGCATCCGTCGTCTTGTCGCGCAGCGGCCTCAGCGGGCGGTCGATGGTGATGTGCTCAGGCGGATGGCCACGCACGGCGGCGAGGTAGGTCTTCTGCACGCGCCGCTCGGCGAACGCCGCGCTCAGCGTCCGCGCTGCCTCGGGCGTCAAGCCGAAGAGCAGCACGCCCGACGTCGGCTTGTCGAGGCGATGCACGGGGTAGACGTACTGCCCGATCTGGTCGCGGACCACCTGGAGCGCAAACGTGGTGGCTGTCCGGTCGATGCGGCTGCGGTGGACCAACAGCCCCGACGGCTTGTTGATCGCCACCAGGGCATCGTCGCGGTAGAGTACATCGAGCATAGGGTGATAGCGGAGGGAGAAGCAGCAGGGTAAAGATAACCTCCCGAGGCTACGCAGCACCCACGCCGCAGCGTGTCCTCCGCTACTTCACCAGCGTCAGCGCTCGCGTCGCGCTCATGCGCTCGCCCTGCACGCGCAGCAGGTATAGCCCCGACGACCACGCCTCCCCCGCCACCGTGAACCGGTGCGAGGCCTCGGCCGACAGCGTGCCCTCGTGCAGCAGCGCCACCTCGCGGCCCAGCGCGTCGTAGACCGCCACCCGCACAAGCTGCGGCTCGCGCACCGCTAGCGTAAAGACGGCCTCAGCCTGGAAGGGATTGGGGTAGACCGCGCTCAGCTGGTAGGCGCTCGCCAGCGCGACGGTGACCTCGACCTCGGGGCTGTAGTCGAACGTGCCGTCGTAGTCGATCTGCTTGAGGCGGAAGCGATGCGTGCCGGGGGCCAGGTCGGTGAGGCGGTAGTCGTAGGCCTGCGTTTGCAGCGTGGTGCCGTGGCCGGGGATGAAGGCGTTCACGGCCCACTGGGCGGTGCGTGGGGCGCGGTGCTGAAGCTCGAAGCCGGCGTTGTTGGTCTCGGTGGCGGTGGTCCAGGCGAGGTAGGTGGTGGCGCCATCGCGGGTGGCGGTGAAGTGAGTGAGCTCGACGGGGAGTGCTGTGGAGGAGGCTTCGAAGCCGAGTAGGCGGTTGTTGCTAGTGTCGGTGACGTACACCTGCTCGTTCGCGTCGTCGATCGCGATGTCCGAACGCGCCTGCAGGTTCAGGCCCGAGGCCGTCGTCGATGAACTCCCCGACGTGAAGTCAGCCTGACCCAACACGCCGTCGGCGTCGGCGCCGTTGCTCTTCGAGGCCGCATCGTCGAAGAACAGCACCCGCTTGCCCGAGTTGTCGGCCACGTAGAGCCGGCCGCTCGCGTCCACGGCCACGCCATACGGTAAGGTCATGCTCGACGCGCTCGTGCTGCTCGCCACGCGGGAGGTGAAGTCGGCCTGGCCCAGCACGCCGTCGGCATCGGCGCCATCGGCTTTCGAGGCCGCATCGTCAAAGCGCAACACCCGGCTGTTGAACGACTCCGCCACGTAGAGCCGCCCGTCGCTGTCTACCGCTACGTCGTACGGACTCTCGATGCGTGACGCAGTGACACCACCACTGCTGGAGGTGAAGTCGGCCTGACCGAGCACCCCGTCGGCATCAGCACCATCGGCCTTCGAGGCCGCGTTGTCGAAGCGCAGTACGCGGTTGTTGACCCGATCTGCTACGTAGAGCCGCCCGTCGCCGTCGAGCGCGAGGCCTTCGGGTTCATCCAGTCGTGATGCGTTGGTGCCGTCGTTGCCGGAGGTGAAGTCGGCCTGGCCCAGCACGCCGTCAGCGTCGGCGCCGCTGGCCTTGGTGTGGGCGCTGTCGAAGCGAAGGATGCGGTTGTTGCGTTGGTCGGAGACGAAGAGCACGCCGCCGCTGCCGACGGCACAGCCCGAGGGGTTGTTCATGGTGGCGGCCGTCGTGCCCGTGGAGGAAGAGGTGAAGTCGGCTTGTCCGAGTACGGCTTCGGCGGCCTGCTGGTCGCTGGTGAGGGGGTAGGCGAAGCGGAGGACGCGGTGGTCGTCCTCGTCGGCGATGTACATTTTGCCGTTACTGAGGTCGAGGCATACGCCGCTGGGTCCGTCGAGTGTGGTGGCGGCGGTGCCGGCCTGGGTGCTGGTGGTGAAGTCGGCCTGGCCCAGCACGCGGAAGGCGTCCTAGCCGTCGGTGAAGTCGATGGGGGTTGGAGAAGCCGCCTGGAAGCCGAGGAGGCGGTTGTTACTGGTGTCGGTGATGTACAGCTGCTCGTTCGTGTCGTCGACTGCGATGTCCGAGCGTTGCTGCAGGTTCACGCCCGAGGCCGTCGTCGATGAACTCCCCGACGTGAAGTCAGCTTGGCCCAACACGCCGTCCGCGTCGGCGCCGTTGCTCTTCGACGCAGCGTCGTCGAAGAACAGCACGCGGTTACCCGATCCATCGGACACGTACAGCCGGCCGCTCGCGTCTACCGCCACGCCATACGGTAAGGTCATGCTTGACGCGCTCGTCGTGCCCGCGACCCGAGACGTGAAGTCGGCCTGACCGAGCACGCCATCAGCGTCAGCGCCGTTGCTCTTCGACGCAGCGTCGTCGAAGCGAAGCACGCGGCTGTTGAACGACTCCGCCACGTAGAGCCGACCGTCGCTGTCTACTGCCACGTCGTACGGACTCTCCATGCGTGACGCAGTGACACCGCCGCTGCTGGAGGTGAAGTCGGCTTGCCCCAGTACGCCGTCGGCGCTGGCGCCATCGCTCTTCGAGGTCGCATCGTCGAAGCGCAGCACGCGGTTGTTGGCCCGATCCGCCACGTAGAGCCGTCCGTCGCCGTCGAGCGCGAGGCCTTCGGGTTCATCCAGGCGGGCGGCGCTGGTGCCGTCGTTGCCGGAGGTGAAGTCGGCCTGGCCCAGCACGCCGTCAGCGTCGGCGCCGCTGGCCTTGGTGTGGGCGCTGTCGAAGCGCAGGATGCGGTTGTTGCGTTGGTCAGCGACGAAGAGCGTGCCGCCGCTGCCGACGGCACAGCCCGAGGGGTTGTTCATGGTGGCGGCCGTCGTGCCTGTGGAGGAAGAGGTGAAGTCGGCTTGTCCGAGTACGGCTTCGGCGGCCTGCTGGTCGCTGGTGAGGGGGTATTCGAAGCGTAGGACGCGGTGGTCGTCCTCATCGGCGATGTACATTTTGCCGTTGGTGAGGTCGAGGCATACGCCGCTGGGTCCGTCGAGCGTGGTGGTGGCGGTGCCGGCCTGGGTGCTGGTGGTGAAGTCGGCTTGGCCGAGCACGCGAAACGCGTCCTGGCCGTTGGTGAACTGCGCCTGGGCAGGATGTGCAAGGACAACGGCACTGAGCACAAGCAGCGCCACGAGGCTGAAGTCAATTCGGGCGTTGCCTCGGTGGATGCCGACATGGGCGCGGGAGCGTAGCGAAGGGTTCATCGGGGGAGATAAGATTGAGGGTGAATCAACAGGTAAAAGCGACGTAGGCACATCGGCCTTCGGGCAAGGCGCACTCAGCGCACCTCGACCGGCACAGCAGCCATCGCAGCGGCCGGGGCGGGCGTGTTCGCGGTTTCCGGGGGAGCCACGACCTCCCGGCTGCGGCTGAAGAAGGCGACCACATCGTGCTGCAGCATCGTCAGCGCCGGGACCAGCAGGAGGATGACGAAGGTGGTGAACAGAATGCCGAAGCCGAGGCTGACGGCCATCGGGATCAGGAACTGTGCCTGCACGCTGCGCTCCAGAATGATCGGCAGGACGCCCAGGAAGGTCGTCAGCGTGGTCAGCATGACGGGGCGGAACCGCATTTTGGCGCCCGCCACAATCGCGTCCTGCATCGGCATGCCCTTCTTGCGCTGCTCGTTGATGAAGTCGATCAGCACCAGCGAGTCGTTCACCACCACGCCGCTCAGGCCGATCAAGCCGGAGATACTGAGGACGCCGAGCTGCAGGCCGAACAGGAGGTGCCCGATGAGCGCGCCGATCAGCCCGAACGGGATGGCGGCCATGATGACGAGCGGCTGCACGTACGAGCCGAAGGGGATGGCCAGCAGCACGTAGATCACGAAGAGCGCCAGCGGGAAGTAGAGCATGAGCGCGCCCAGCGTCTCGGCCTGCTCGCGCTGCTCGCCCTCGAAGCTGACGCTCACGCCGGGGAAGGTCTCCCGCAACGCGGGGATGACGGTGGCCTGGAGTTGGGCGTTGACGTCGTTGCCCGTGGCAATGGCCGGATCGACGTCAGCGGTGACGGCGATGACGCGTTGCCCTTGGCTGCGGTTGATGGACACGGGGGCTGTTCCTACACGAAGGGCGGCGACCTCGTAAAGCGGCACGGCGGCGCCTTGGGGCGTGCGGATGCGGTATTGGTTGAGGTCGCCCAGCGCGTTGCGCTCGTCCTCGGGCAGGCGCACGTAGGCGCGCACCTCGTCGCGGCCGCGCTGCACGCGAAGCGCCTCCTCGCCGAAGTAGGCGGCGCGCACCTGACGCGCGATATCGTCGAGCGTCAGCCCCAGCGTATGCGCCTGCGGCAGCACGTCGAGCTGCACCTCCTGCTTGCCCGCCTCCTCGTCATCGGCCACGTCAGAAACGCCCGCGAACGTCTGCAGCTCGGCCTTCAGGGCTTCGACGGCGGCGCGCAAAACGGCGGGATCATCGGCGGTCAACGCCACATCGACGGGGTTGCCGAACCCCACGGCGTTGGAGGCAAAGGTGAGGCGCTGCGCGTCTGCGACCTCGCCCACGTGCTCGCGCCAGGCGTCCGCAAACTCCTGGGCCGGCAGGTTACGCGCTTCGGAGGCGGTAAGCTCGATGCTGACCTGCGCCAGGTGCGACTGCAGTCCGGCGTCGCCGCCGCCCTGCTGCGTGCCCACGCTGACGTACACGTTCTGGATCAGCGCGGGATCGTCGGGGTCGAGTGTCTGCTGCAGCTGCGCCGCTGCCTCGCGTCCTTTCGCTTCGATGAGCATTGCCAGCTCCTCGGTCTGCGCGATGGGTGTGCCCGGCTTCAGGGCAAGTTGCGCGTTGACGACGTCGCCCTCCACATCGGGCGAGAAGCTGAACTTGATGTAGCCGCCCAGCACGAGCGCGATGCTAATGGTGAGTAGCGCGATGCCTGTGGCGAGCACGACGCCGTAGCGGCGCACGCTGAAGCGCACGGCGCGCTCCAACGGCCCGTTGACGAACCGACCCAGCCCGCGCATCACGACCTGCTGGGCCCGCTCAATGCCCCGCGTCACGGCATTGCGGTGGGGCGCCTCCTCGTGCGACAGGTGGTTGGGCAGGATAAACAGCACCTCCACCAGCGACAGCACCAGCACGGCCATCACGATGACGGGCACGTTGGCGATCAGCTTGCCGATGGTGCCGGGCAAGAACAGCAGCGGCAGAAACGCCGTCATGGTCGTCAGCACAGCGAAGGTCACCGGGCCGGCTACGCGCGTGGCGCCCTTGAGCGCGGCCTTCAGCGGCGGCAGGCCCTTCTCGCGCTCGGCGATGATGTTCTCGCCCACCACAATCGCGTCGTCCACCACGATGCCGATGGCCAGGAGGAAGCCGAAGAGCGAGATCATGTTGATGGAGACGTCCAGCCAGATCATGATGCCGAAGGCGCCCATGAACGACAGGAAGATGCCCACCGAGGTCCAGAACGCGAGGCGCGTGTTGAGGAAGAGCATCAGCGCGATCACGACGAGCAGGAGCCCCTGCAGGCCGTTGCGCATCAGCAGGTTGAGGCGGCTGCGGAGCACCTGCGACTGGTCCTGCCACACGCGGTACGACACCCCCGCGGGCAGCGCCGTCGCCAACTCGGTCTCCAGATAAGTCTGGACGTGGTCGCTGATGTCGAGCGTGCGCTCGTCGCCGACGCGGGAGACGCGCACGAACACGGCGTTCTCGCCGTTGAAGCGCGCGATCAGGTCGACGTCCTCGAAGCCGTCGCGCACCGTGGCGATCTCGCCGAGGCGGACCTGCGTGCCGTCGGTGCCGCTGAGCACCACGATGTCCTCAAAGTCCTGCTGGGTGTAGTTCTGCCCTTTGGTGCGGATCAGGATCTCCTCGCTGTCGGTGGCTACGCTGCCGCCGGGCAGGTCCAGGCTGCCCCGCCGCACCACGTTGGCGACGTCGAGCAAAGTGAGGCCGTACGCCCGCAGCGTCGCCTCGCTGACTTCGATCGACAGCTCGTAGGGCCGCGTGCCGACGAGTTCGACCAGCGAGATGTCTTCGATGGCGGTGAGGTCGTCCTTGATGGTGGCGGCGAGCTCCTTGAGCGTCCGCTCGGGCACGTCGCCGTAGAGGGCGATCTGCAACACCTGACCCGGCGTGACGATCTGGCGCACGACAGGCTTCTCGGCGCCGTCGGGGAAGCTGGTGATGCGGTCTGCCTCCGCCTTGATGTCGTCCAGCGTCCGCGTGTGGTCGGTGACCGCCTGCAGCTCGGCGGTGACCACGCCGAGGTTCTCGGAGGCCACTGACGAGACGCGCTTGACGCCTTCCACGCCCTCAATCTGCTCCTCGATGCGCTGCACGATGCCCTCCTCGACCTCCTCGGGCGAGGCGCCGGGGTAGCTGACCTGCACCTGGATGACATCGAGGGCGGTCTCGGGCATAGTCTCCTGCTTGATGCGGGTGAGGCTAGCAAAGCCCACCGCCAGGATGGTCAGCATCAGCAGGTTGGCGGCCACCTTGTGGCGGGTCATCCAAGCAATGGCTCCGTTCATGGTTCAGCTCCTAGTGTTGGCTCATTCGATGGGCCGATGGACGTCAGGCATTCAGCGGGTGGCGGTGCGGACGGCCATGCCGTCGGTGACGACGGCGAGGTCGCTGAGGACGAGGGCGAAGGTGTCGGGCAAGTCGGGCGCGGTCAGGATGACGCGATCCTCCACTTCTTGCACCACCGTCACGGGGTGCATCGCCAGCCGCCCATCGGCGACGGACCACACCTGCGTCCCGTCGCGCAAGGCGGCGCGGGGCACGTCGTAACAGCGCTCCAGCTCAGCACCCGGCATGCTGACGGCGGCGAAGGAGCCGACCAAGAGCGGCGAGCGATCGGCACTGGACGCGTACGGGCGCGGCACCCGGACCACCACGTTCACCTGGCGCGTCGACGGGTCTTTGGCGCCCTCGGCGCGATGGACGTAGCCCTCCCACTGGGCGCCGTTCGTGGGCGTGGTCACGGTGGCGGCGAGGCGCTTGCCGCTGCGGCTCCACAGCCCCTCGATCTGGTCGGCTTCGCGGCTGCTGAGCGGGACGACGACCTCGACCTCATCCGTAGCATAGATCGAGGCGACGGCTTGGCCCGGCGCCACGTACTGGCCCAGGTCCACCAGCTTGCTGCGGATCCG
>JBCDJT010000105.1:0-18050 GCA_038747545.1 Bacteroidota bacterium | reverse complement strand
TCCTACCCGGGGAGCCGAACAGGACGCCAGTCTCGCTTCTGAGGCTGGCGTTTTTGCATGTAGAGCGTCCGGTTCGCAGCGCCTCAGGAAGGGCCTCCTTGGAGTTGTGCCCTCGGTGTTCTGCCCCTACCTTCGTGTGCGTTAGCCACGTCCCATCCAGTGCTCTATGGACCTCCGATCGCTGATTGAACAATACGCGCGTATCCTCGGGCCCGCCGCCACCGCGGAGCGCATTGAAGCGCTCGTCGCAGCCACGCTTGAGGCCTCAGAAAGCACCCATCACGCCGCACCTGTCACACCTTCTGGCGAGCGGGTGCTGATTACCGCGTACGGGCGCGACCGGCATGGCGTCCTTGCAGCCGTCACCACCATTGTATCAGGCATGAACTGCAACATCTTGGATGTGTCGCAGAAGATCCTGCAGGGCTACTTCACGATGATCATGCTGGCTGACATGCAGCACATGCGCGGTTCGCTGGCCGACTTACAGCAGCAGTTGGACAACAAAGGCCGCGAGATGGGCGTCCGCATCCTGGCCCAGCACGAGGAACTGTTCAACGCCATGCATCGCCCCTAAACCGTCCAACCGAACCGCCGTGTCGTTTGAAATCCGCGAGGTGCTCGACACCGTCCGCATGACGGAACTGGAGCACTTCGACATCCGCACCATTACCCTCAGCCTCTCGCTGCGCGATTGCGCCGGGCGCCTGCCGCAAACACTGCGCGCACGGGCTTACGACAAGATCCGGCGGGCGGCAGGCATGCACGTGGCCGTGGCCGAAGAGATCGAAGCGCTCTACGGCGTCCGTATCGCCAACAAGCGCATCGCTATGACGCCCGTGGGCATCGTGGCCGATGGGCACAAGCCGCGTGACTTCGTGGCGCTCGCCCGCACGCTCGACCAAGCCGCTGCCGATGTCGGTATCGATTACCTCGCGGGCTTCTCGGCGCTGGTGCAGAAAGGCATGACCGTGGGCGACCAAGCGCTGATCGACGCACTGCCCGAGGTGATGGCCTCCACCGAACGGCTCACGGGCTCGGTCAACTGCGGCAGCACACGCGCAGGCATCAACGCCGACGCCGTCATGCGTGTGGCTGAAACCATCAAGACCATCGCCGAGCACACCGCTGATCGGGATGCTATTGGCTGCGCCAAGTTTGTGGCGCTCTGCAACGCCGTCGAAGACAACCCCTTCGTGGCCGGTGCCTTCCATGGGGTGAGCGAGGCCGAGATGGCTATCAACGTGGGCATCTCAGGGCCGGGCGTGGTCCTGCGTGCCGTCCGGGAGGTCGGCCCCACAGCGCCGTTCACGGACGTCGCAGAAGCCATCAAGCGGATGGCGTTTAAGATCACCCGGGCGGGCGAACTCGTAGGCCGACGATGCACCGAGCGGCTGCGCCAGCGTACTGGCCTGCCGCTGGCCTTCGGTATCGTAGATATCAGCCTCGCTCCCACGCCTGCCGAAGGCGACTCCATCGCCGACATTCTCATCGCGATGGGCCTCGAAGACGTTGGCGCGCCGGGAACGACGGCGGCATTGGCCCTGATGAACGAGGCCGTCAAACGCGGTGGGCTGATGGCATCGAGTACAATCGGCGGGTTCAGTGGCGCCTTCATGCCGGTGTCCGAAGACCAAGCGATGATTCGTGCGGCCGAGCGCGGGCACATCACCATCGAGAAACTTGAAGCCATGAGCGCCATCTGCTCGGTCGGTCTCGACATGATTGCCATCCCCGGCGACACGCCTGCCGAGACCATCGCGGGCATCCTCTTCGACGAGTTTGCCATCGGTATTATCAACGACAAGACGACATCGGTGCGCATCATCCCTGTGCCCGGCAAAGGCGTCGGCGAGGCAGCGGACTACGGCGGCCTGCTGGGGCGAGCGCCGATCATGCCCGTCTCGAAACTGTCCAGCCATACTTTCGCGCGCCGCGGCGGCCGCTTCCCCGCCCCCATCCGCAGCCTAACCAACTGACGTCATGCCCATCACCATCGAACGCGTAGACGATGCGTTTCATTTCGTAGGTACCAACCCCGAAGGCAACACCGTCCACATGGACATCACGCCGGAGGAAGGCGGGACCGGACAAGGCTATGGACCGATGCAGATGGTGGCCACCGCCCTGGGCGGCTGTAGCGCCATCGACATCGTTCTCATCCTGCGCAAGGGTCGGCAGACCATCGAGTCGTTCAGCATGACGGTAGATACCAAGCGAGCTACCGACCAGACACCGTCGGTGTTCACGCACCTGCACGTCACCTACACGCTTACGGGCGCCATCGACCCAGCCAAGGCACGACGGGCCGTGGAGATGAGCCTGGAGAAGTACTGTTCTGTCTCGAAGATGCTGGAGAAAACCGTGGAGATTACCTTCGACGTGATGGTCAACGGCAAGCCTGCGTAGGGCGAGCTAGCTCTTCAAGTGCTGCTCGAAGAAGGCCAATGTTTTGGCCCATGAATCCGTTGCCGCCGCCTCTTGATAGTTTTGCCCTGAGGGGTTGGCGAAGGCATGGCCTGCCCCTTCGTAGATCACGATTTCGACATCCTTGTCAAGGTCGGTCAGCGTGGACTCGAAAGCGTTAACACTGCTGACGGGGATGCCGCCATCCGCTTCGCCGAAGAGACCAAGGATAGGCATAGCCAACGGGGCCAGCAGGTCGGCATCGTCGGGGACGCGGCCGTAGTAGATGACCATCGCGTCCAGATCGTTGGGCAGCGCGAGGCCCGTCTGGAGCGACATGCTGCCCCCAAAGCACCACCCTACCGAGCCTACCTTGGCAGCACCTGCTTCGGTGAGATACGCGTGGGCAGCGGCCAGATTCGCGTGAGCGGTCGGGATGTCGCCCATGGCGGCCTGCATGAGGGCGCGCGCGCCTTGCGGGTCTTCGGCGACCTCGTTGCCATAGAGATCGACAGCGAGCGCCCGGTAGCCTTGGGCGGCGTAGGCGCGGGTCATGGCCTCGATGTTGTCGTTGAGCCCCCACCACTCGTGAATGACGATCAACCCCGGCAGGTCGGCAGCTCCGTCCAACGGCGTCGCCATGTAGCCCGTCACAGCCTGACCATTCACCGTGCCGTACGTCACCGTTTCGGTGTTGACGTCATCGGTGTCCACATCGGTCATGCCGCTAGCTGCGGGCGTGTCACCCGCGTGCTGTTCGGCCATGTCGTCGGTGTAGCTCGACTCAGATTGGCATCCGAAGCCTACCAGGACAGCCAAGAGGAGCGTGAGGAGGTAGCGCATGCTTGAGGTATGGTCTGTTGTGAGGAGAACGAGAAGCTACCTGCCGCCGTCAACCTATGCCATGGCACGTTCGTAAGAAGCTGGTAATCCCACGAGCTCCAACTCGGTATTTATGCCTGCTCCTCCGGCATCCGTATCCTACCGCGGCGAAGTGTGGCGCAAGGCGCTGCACATTCTCACAGCGCTCGCGTGCCCGCTGCTGATCTGGCTGATCGGCCTGGGCGCCACGTTGTGGCTCATCGGTATGACTGCGCTGATCGCCATCCTCGCCGATTTCACGAGAGCATACACGCCTGAATTCCAGGCATTCATTGAGCATCATGTGGGCTTTATGATGCGGGGTGAAGAGTCGGATGCTGAAACCCCGGTGCTCAACGGCGCCACATGGGTGCTGATCGCCATCACGCTGCTGTTGCTTGTCTTCCCAGCGAGCATCGCGCTGCCCGTCTTCATCATGTTCATGCTAGCGGATGCAGCGGCGGCGCTGGTGGGCCGTCGCTACGGTAGGAAAAACTGGATGGGTGGCAGCCGCACTGTTGAAGGCTCCACGGCGTTCTTCTTGGTCGCTGCCGCGGTGCTCACCCTCCTGGCCACGCTGCCGTGGTGGGTCGTTGGCCTAGCGGCGTCAACGGCAGCGCTGCTGGAAGCAATCGATATGCCGCTGAATGACAACCTGGTGGTGCCGTTCTGCACTACGCTGCTCGTCGCACTCGTGCTTCACTTCGGCATGGGGCGTAGCGTAGACTGGCTGCCTATTCTGTGACGCCGCACTACTACCGCACGGCAACTGCACGGCAACTGCACGGGGTCAACGCACCTGCCAGCGCGGATCGTCGGTGCGCATGGTCTCCATCAGCTGCTGCATCTCCGCAACGATCTCGGGATGCGCACCGGCCACGTCCGTGGTCTCGCCGATATCGTCGTCAAGGTTGTAGAGTTCAACGGCGCCCGTGAACATGGGCTGGCGGATGGCCTTCCACGATCCTTTGCGAACTGCCTGCCGCGAGCCCTGCTCGTAGAACTCCCAGTACAGCGCCTCATGCTGTCGCTGAGCCTCGGCGTTGCCACGCAGCAAAGGCGCAAAGCTGACGCTGTCTAGGACGCGCTGTATGCTGTCGGGGGGTGTGAGACCGGCGAGGTCGGCGGCGGTAGCATAGACGTCGCCACTGTAGCCGATGTGATCGCTGACGCCCGGTGCGATGCCGCCGCCCCACACGATGAAGGGCACGCGGATGCCGCCCTCGTACAACGCTCGTTTGATGCCCCGGAGCGGACCGTTGCTGTCGAAGAAGTCCGGGTCGCCACCGCCCTCGCGGTGCGGGCCGTTGTCTGAGGTGAACATGACGATGGTGTCGTCCGCAAGGCCGAGCGCTTCGAGCTGTGCGCGCAGCTGCCCGATGCCGTCATCCATCCGCGTGATCATAGCGGCATGTCCTTTTTGTGGCTCTGGCCAATCCCGATTGGCGTAGGGGCCATAGTCCGGCACCTCCATGCCATGTTCGGGACCATGACGCGCCTCGTTGTTGGCATGCGGGATGGTCAGGGCGAGGTAGAGAAAGAACGGCTCGGCTTGGTGGCGCTCAACGAACGCAAGGCTCTCGTCCATGAAGAGGTCGTGCGTGTAATCGACCTTCTTCGTTGCGTAGCCGCCGGTAAAGCCGCCGTAGCTGTTGGGCGCGCGGGTTACTTCGTTCGCAAGCCGCACCGTGTCCTGGTTCAGCCACAGCCACTCGGGGTAGAAATTGTGGGCGTGGACTTGGTTGAGGTAGCCGTAAAACCAGCCGAACCCTTCGTCATTAGGCAAGCCGCCGTACTCGGGGCTTCCCAGCCCCCACTTCCCCGCCAGACCCGTCGCGTACCCGCCATCCTGCAACAGCTCGGCGACGGTGTAGTCGGTGGGCAAGATAGACTGCTCAGGCGGGTTGCCATTCCCCCGCACCGACGTATGCCCCGTGTGTTGCCCCGTCATCAGCACGCTACGGCTGGGCGCACAGACGGTTGATCCAGCGTAGAACTGTGTGAAGCGCAGGCCCTCGGCCGCCATCTGATCGAGATGCGGCGTCTGGATCTGCGTCTGACCGTAGCTGCCGAGATCGCCATAGCCGAGGTCATCGGCCATAATGAAGATGATGTTCGGTGGGCGTTCAGCCGGAGCATCTGGTGACGGGCGAGACGCACAGGCCGTCAACGCACACGAGGCGGCAAGCAGGAGGAGTATTCGCATGGGACCGAGGGAAGGCGAGAGACACGTATCAAGGTAGGCGATACCTGCCTCAATCGAAACGCGGCGACGACAGCCAGGCACGTCAATTTCGCTTTACTTCCTCGTCTCAGCTTCCGAGTATGGCCTCCATCTGATTAGCTATTCCCCCTATCTGATGCGCAGACGACTTGCACTTGGCGCAGCATTGCTGCTGGTCCTTCCATCTGGATGTGACGTGTTCGCTCCCTCCTGTGGCGGCGCCGAGGCCCTAGACCCGGTACACGCCGCTGTGCTCGAATGCGCGGGGTGGCTCGACTACGTGGAGCAGAACGTCAGCACTATTGATTACATCGACGCGGCCGAGTTCGCCTCGCCCACCGACCCGACGGTGATCGGCACGGCCACCTGCGGGCGGTGCGCCATCGCCATCGCTACGAAGCGACCGCTCTTGGAAGTACTCGGCACGATTGTCCACGAAGCCACGCACCTGGAGGACGAGTGCGACAACGGTGAGTATCCGGCCATCTTCAACCAGCAGCAGTTCGTCCTCGACTACCGCGACAACAGCTGCTTCGACCTCCCGTCCCGATGAGCCGAGTGGCGATGTACATCGTGCTGGCGGCGGCCTCGGCAGCCTGCAGCCTCGCCGCCCCTGATCTCGAAGCGCCCGCGCTGGACGGCGCCGAGTTTGCCTTTCGCACCGAGGGCGCCGTCGACGAAGTGGTGCGTGGCGCCTGCCTGGGATCGTGGAACGCAGACCGAGGGGAGTTCTCGCTCTGGCTCATGCCTGCAGACACGCTGGCGGTGGAGGCTGCCCGGCTCACGTTGAGGAGCACTACGCCCTTTGAGCCCGCCATGTACGAGGCCACAGCGCTCCGCGCCTCGATGCCCGCAAACGGCGTGACGGGCTGGCTCTCCCTTGCCCTCCCGTTCACGAGTCAATCCTTCACGCTTCAGACGTCCCGAGGGCAGCTTGAGGTACGCGCAGCCTCGGCGACCGCGCTGCAAGCAACGCTCGACGTGTACTTCGAGGAGCAGAACAGTACCGTCCGCATCGTGGGGCAGGTAGCGTGCGGGCTCGGCTTCTGACTCCTACGCCGCTACGGCCTCCTCTTGCGAGGCCAGCTGCTCCTGCTCGGCGGTCGTTAAGACGCGGTCGAGGTCGAGCAGGGTGAGCAGGCGGTCTTCCAGTTGCACCACGCCCGTGATGTAGCGGCTTGTGGATGACGTGACGAGGTTGGGCGGCGCATCCACACTGCTGCGCTCCACCCGCACCACCTCGCGCATACGATCCACGAGGAAGCCCACCACCTTGTCGGCGAACTCGATGACCACGATGCGGCCGTCCTTGTCGCGGGTGGCGGCAGGCAACCCAAACCGTTTGCGCAGGTCGATGACGGGCAGAATTTTGCCGCGGAGGTTGATCACGCCCTCCACAAACGCAGGGCTGTTGGGCACGCGCGTCACGTCCACGATGCGGATGATCTCCTGTACCTTCAGCACATCAACCCCGAAGGTTTCCTTGCCGAGAACGAAGGTGACGAGTTGCAGGATGTCGTCGTACTGCTGCGTTGTACTGCTCATGGTTGTGTTGGTCAGGGTTGAACTGTGGCGAGCGCCCAAAGCGGTGCCCGTTAGAAAGCATGGGATGCGGGTGTAGTGGCGCGTGTCACGCTGCGCACAATCGTCGTCCCAATGTTGTCGAGGCCAACGACGGCATCGGCGAGGCCTGCTTCGGCGATGGCCCGGGGCATACCGTAGACGACCGAGGAAGCCTCGTCCTGGGCGATGATCCGCCCGCCTTGGCTGCGGAGTTTCTGGGCGCCGTCGCGACCGTCGTGGCCCATACCCGTCATGACTACGCCGAGTACGTTTCCGCGGTAGGCGCTGGCCGCTGCTTCAAAGAGGACATCCACGGAGGGCTTGTGCAAGTGCTCGGGATGGTCCGCGACGCGGAAGGTGATCTGCCCGGCGCGCCCGTGGGTAAACAGGAGCTGCCTCCCGCCCGGCGCCACGTAGGCGTGTCCCGGTGCTACGGGCATCCCATCGGCCGCCTCCAGCACCGTAAGCGCGCTCAAGCCGTTCAAGCGCTGCGCTAGCGAAGCCGTGAATTGCGCAGGCATGTGCTGGACGATCACCACGGGAATGGGGAAGTCCGCGGGAAAGACGGGTAAGACGGCGCGCAGCGATGACGGCCCTCCCGTGGAGATGCCAATAGCCACCAGCTGCGCCCGGCTGAAGTTGAGCGGACCGTCGCTGACGGCGCGCGCGGGGGCGCGCTCGGTGACCTTCGATGCCCGCCGGGGACGGCTCTTGTAGCGCCCGCTGCCAATCATCGGCTTGGACTGGGTGCCCAGCCAGCGCAGCTTGTCGATCAGCTCGTCCTTGATGTTGGTAATGTCTAGCGAGACGAACGACAGCTCCTTTGTGATGAAGTCCACAGCGCCCGCCTGCAGCGCGTCTAGCGTGGCTTGCGCGCCCTGCTTGGTGATCGAGCTGATCATCAGGATGGGGCATGGCGCAAGCCGCATGATGCGGCGGACGGCTTCTATGCCGTCCATGCGGGGCATCTCCACATCCATCGTGACCACATCGGGGCGCTCTCGGCGCACCACCTCAACGGCGTCCTGGCCATCGCGCGCCGTGGCTACGACCTCCATCTCGGGGTCGGCGTCAATCATCATCGAGATGGCCTTGCGCATGAAGGCCGAATCATCCACAACAACTACACGGAGCATCGAGGCGTCCTCTGTTGGATTCTACACTGTACTGATTATCGGCGTTAGGCCGCTTGGTTGTAAGCGCGCACGGCGGGAACATCGGGGGTGAGTTTGAAGGCCTGCACGACCTCGTTCAAGCCGCTCACCTGTGCCTGCATTTCGTTCACGCGCATCGCGATCTCCTGCACGGCGCCAGCGGACTGCCCCGCCACCGCTGCGATCGACTCCACGTTGATCGAGATCTGCTCGGCGCTTCCGGCCTGCCCCTCTGACGACGCGGCGATAGCTGTGATGAGGGTGCCCACCGACTCGGCCTCGCCTACGATGCGCTCCAGTGCGTGGCCTGCCCGGTCGGCTAGCTCGAGGCCATCGGCCACCTCTTCTCGCCCACGTGCCATGGAGGCGACGGCCTGCCGCGTCTCGTGCTGGATGCTGTCAATCATCTCCGCGATCTTGCGCGTGGCCCCGCTGGTACGCTCGGCCAGCTTGCGCACCTCGTCGGCCACGACGGCGAAGCCGCGGCCCTGCTCGCCGGCGCGGGCGGCTTCAATGGCCGCGTTGAGGGCCAGCAGGTTCGTCTGGTCGGCGATGTCGTTAATAACGGCCACAATCTCGCCGATCTCCTTGCTCGATGTGCCGAGGCGTTCAACGGTGGCTGCACTGTCGGTGACGACGTGGGCAATCTCGCGGATCTTGGTCGCGGTCTGCTCGACCACGGCGCCTCCCTCGCGCGCCGCGTCCCCGCTGGCCGCAGCTGCTGCAGCCGTCTGGTTGGCCTTGTCGGCATTGTCCACGATGACGAGCGACAGTTCCTCCACCGAGGTAGCCACAGCGTTCGCCTGCTCGGCCTGCTCGTGCGCCCCCGCCGACAGCTCCTCGGTAGCGGCGTTCACGGCTTCGGCCATCTCGGTGGAGAGGCTTGTCGACTCTTCCACACGCTGGAGTACCTTCCGCATCTTGTCCACCATCTGGTTGAACTGCGCGTTGAGCGTGCCGATGGTGTCGCTCGTGGTGGCGGGCACCGATACGGTGAGGTCGCCCTCAGCAAAACGGGCCATAGCCGCACCCATGGTGTCCACACTGTCGGCGAGGTACTTGTTTTGAGCGGCTAGGCTTTCGCGCGCTTCGCGCACGGCGCGCGCGCGCTCAACCTCGGCGTGATCGCGCTGGGCAGCCATCTCGGCCTGGCTGTCGCGCACCTGCCGCACCATCGCGTTAAAGTGCTTGGCCAGATATCCTACCTCATCTCGCGTCTTCACGTCGGCCTGCACATCGTAGTCGCCGCCCCCCACACGCTTCGCGGCCGATGCCAGCTTGCGGATGGGTCGCGTGAGCCATACCAGGAGGCCTACGCTCAACCCGAACAGTGCGAAGCTACCGAAGAGGATGAACTGCATCCGTTGCATCAGCGCATCCTTGCGTGCTGCCGCTTCGTCCTGGTAGGCTTGCACGGCGGCGTTGGCTTCACGCAACAGCGGCACGTTGGTGGCCCACACGTCGGCGAGGGCGGTCTCAAGGACCGTGCTGCCCGCTTCGGCCTCCGCGATGAGCTGTACGTTCGTGAAGAACGCCTCCCAGCGGGTATGCACCTGGTCCAGTTCGGGGTTGGTAGCCCCAACGTCTGCGGGGATACCCGCTTCTGCGTTGCCTTCCGTGACGTTGGCCAGCAGCGTGTTGAACTCTGTAGCCGTGGCCAGCAGCGCTGCACGCGTGTCCGCCTGCTCGGCGAGGGCGGTGGCCTCTAGGGTGCTGAGGTACAGCGCCTCCTTGCTCATCTTCTGGCTGAGCATGCGCAGCTTGCCCGACTGGTTGATGACGACCGTGGATACCGTCATCGCCGTTAGGTTATGCTGTACGATGTACGACGTGTACCCTAGGATGGCAATGAGGACGGCAATGAGCAGGCTGACTTTAAACGTAATACTGCGAAATACGGCGCGCTTGGCTGACATGGTAAGATTGGGTCTAGAGGCTGATTCGGGTCATGAGATACCCGAAGGTGGTGAATGAGCGACCTATGGCCGACTCCATCAGCTCTGTCGCGCGGAACACGGCAAAACCAGCTTGGATGTTCAGGTGGGTGCGGAAGGTGTGGGTCACGCGGAGGTCAACTTCCTGCCCAAGTACGCGACGGCCATCATCAGCCGCCACCGCTTGGTCAACCCGAAAGTGGTGCAGGTCGGCCCGGAGGACCGTTTTCGGGTCGATGCGCAGCCGTGCCGACAGCGAGGCGTCGTGCAGGCCTTGCGCGGTGTAGGTCACCGGGAAGTAGTCCATCATGCCGTAGAAGGCATGGTTGGTGGCAAAGAGGGTGTTGAACGTCTGGCTGGTCGCATCGCCGGGCGTCTCGTCGCCACTCAGGATCGTGTAGAGACCGCGCACGTCGAGAGGGCGGCCGATGTCAAAGGTGCGCCCCACCTCGGCGCTCACGAGATAGGCGCGGATGTCAGCCGTCGTGGTGGGTGTAGCGCGGCTACGCCCAAACTGCCCGATGGCTTCGATATCGTACCGCCACGTGCCGGGCTGGCCGTTGCTTCGGATGCCCGTAGTCGTGCGCTCCAGCCGCCGAAACGCCTCGGTGTCAGCGCTGGCGCTGGCGCGGTTGTTGTCGTGGATGGCGAAGGCCGCCAGTGTGTGTCCTTCCGCGACAGGTATCGTGGTGTGAATAGCTGTGAGGTTCTGCACGGCGCCGGGGCTCTGCTCCAGGCGCGCGGCAAACGCTTTCGTGGTGATGCCCCGCGTCACGTTCTGCACGCTGACCGCGTCGAACGAGCGGCCCACGTTACTCCAACCCAAGCTGCCGATGAGGCGCTGCTTGCCGAGCACCAGCTCTTGCCGTCCAAAGCGTACCGACGTAGCCGTCCCCGCAATATCTTGGATATCGACATACGCTTGATGTAGCCCGATGGCGTCGGCAGAGGCGTCTAGGGTGCCGCGGCCCCGGCTGGGGTCGCCGCTGCCAAAGAAGCGCGCGTCTTGTACCTGCACCAATGCCGACATCCCATCGCCGGGCTGGAAGGCTACAGCGAGCCGGGTGCGCAGCAGATGGTCGTTGTTGACGGCTGTGGACGGGCGACGGGCGTCGGTGGTGCTCCGGTGGCGCACTTCGCCCGTGAGCGACCACCGCTGGGCTTGCATGCGCGCTATGGCAGGGCGCACGGCGTCCAGGTAGGCGGTCAGCTCAGCGAGGGTGCGCTGCAGGTCGTCGTAGCGCTGCGCCTGTTCGGTGCTGTCGGCCCTCCCCTCGTCTTCCTTGGCCAGTGCAGCCACATGAAGACGGAGGTCTTGTACCTCACGTTGAAGCACGTCAAACTGCGATGCGGCATCAATCTGTGCAGCATACAAGGCGGCGTGGCGCGCTTGCACCTCGGAAAATATCGCCGTGGCTGCGGCAACAGAGTCTGCCTGACCTTCGGCTTCGCGCTGTAGCACGACACGCAACGCCCGGACCTCGTCCTGAACACGCGCTAGGTGCTCGTCGCGTTGGTTTCGCTCTTGCGCCACAGCATCGCGGAGCGATGTTTCGAGCGCAGCAATGGTTCGATACAGTGTTTCGGCATCTTGGGCCTGGACAGGACTCCCCTGCAGCACAACCATGAGCAGGACAACGCCTACTCCCCTGCGCATCCAATTCGATTGGTACATCGCGCAACTACGATTTTGATGGTACGGAAACGAAACGGTGGGCAAATTGCACGCCTATTTTTGCTGCGGATGAGCCCGAGGCCAGGGAAAGGGGCTGGTGTGCATCAAGCGGCTCGGCGTAGCGCGGGCCGATCCACCTCCACCTGGAACTGCTGAACTAAGCCGTTGAGGTCGCTGGTCATCTGCCCGAGATGGTCGGCAGCTTCGGCCACTTGGCTCACGCCGACCGCCGACTCATTGGCCACCGTCGAGATGGCGTCCATGTTGGTCGAGATGGTCTCCGACACCTTGGACTGCTCCTCCGCTGCGGCGGCAATCTGAGTGATGAGGTCGACCATATGGTTGGTGTCGCGCACGATGAGCCCGAGGGCTTCGCCGGCTTGGTCGGCCAACTGAAGCCCTTCCGCCACTTCCTCACGCCCGCGTGCCATGGAGGTCACGGCTTGCGCGGTCTCGTGCTGCACGCTGTCAATCATCTCGGCGATCTGGCGGGTAGCCGCCGCTGTGCGCTCGGCCAGCTTGCGCACCTCATCGGCCACGACGGCGAAGCCGCGGCCCTGCTCGCCAGCGCGGGCGGCCTCGATGGCTGCGTTCAGCGCCAGCAGGTTGGTCTGGTCGGCAATATCATTGATCACCGATACGATCTCGCCGATCTGCTTGCTGGCGTCGCCGAGGCGTTCTACGGTCGCCGCACTCTCGGTAACTACGTTGGCAATCTCCGTAATCTTCGCTACGGTCTGCTGCACAACCAGCCCGCCTTGCTCGGCGCGCTGCCCGTTGGCCGTGGCGGTCTCGGCCGTCTCGTTAGCCGTGCGGGCCGCGTCTATGATCGTTTCGGCCATCTGCTCTACGGCAAGCGTTACCTCGTTGGTCTGCACCGACTGCTGCTGCGTGCCCGCAGCCAGCTCTTCTGCACTGCTGCCAATATCGCTGCCCGCCTCAGCCGTCTGTGTGGCGACCTCACCTACCCGTTCTATGGCGGCGCGCATCCGTTCCAGCGCTTGGTTAAAGCCCTCATACAACTTGCCAATCTGGTCATCGTGTTGTGGGGTGAGGCGCACCGTTAAGTTGCCCTTGGCGAACTGGGCCATGGCCTCGAGCATGACCTCCACGCTCTGGCTGAGGTAGGCCTGCTGCCCGCTGATCTCCTCCGTGGCCTCGCGGACGCGCTGCTCCACCCCGGCCTTCTCGTCAACCAAGGCTTGCTGCCCTTCGCGGATCTTGCGCACCATGCGCTGGAAGGACGCCGCGAGCGTGCCAATCTCGTCGTTCCGGCTCGTGTCGATCTCGACGTCCGCCTCGCCATCGGCGAACCGCTTGACGCTGGACGAGAGCGCCCCCACAGGCTTTACGATGGAGCGGGTCACCCAGAAGATGCCGGCTATCAGACCGAGCAGCACAATCAGCCCAATGATACCTTGGACCGTCGCGCTGCGGCGCACGGGGGCCAACACCTCGTCGCTGCTCATCTTAGCCGCCAGTACCCAGTTCAGCCCCTCAATGTTGAGCTTCGTGTACGACATGATGACGGACTGCCCCAGGTCGTCCGTTGTCGTCATTACGCCCTGTTCACCTGCTACCGCCTTCTGGATGGCGTCGTTGTCGAAGGGCAGGTTCAAGATGGTACTCTCGAACGCCCGCAGGTTGTCCACGATGGCAGGAGCCAGCCCGGCCGCGCCAACCGACGCAAAGAAGACCTCAGGGTCTTCCAACAGCTTCCGGGTGTCGTTGCGTAGATACCCATCCTCACCGACGATGATGGCCTCGCCCGTCACGCCCATGCCTTCGCTCACCCACTGCTGGTTGCCCGAAATGACATCGTTCAGATAGTCGATAGGCATCTGGAAAACCAAGACGCCAGTCTGCTCGCTGCCATCGAAGATGGGCGTGGCGATGAACGACGCGGCCGCACCGTAGGACGGCGTGTACGGCTTGAAATCCTCAATGTGGACCACGTTGGTGTGCGGCGCCTGCCGAACCGCGTCAAACACCTGCGCAAAGTTGGTGTCACGGTACGGCCCTGAGATCAGACTCGTAGCATAGTCCGTCTCTTTGTAGACCGAGTACACGATGTGGCCGGTCTCGTTGTCTACGAAGAAGATGTCGTAGTAGCCAAACGCTTCGAGGTAGTCACGCACAATAGGATGGTACGCAGCGTGATGCGCGCTGTACGCCGACGCATCGCCCGCATCATCCAGCGTGTACTTGCTGCCAAACGCCAAGTCGTTGCCAGAGATGTAGTGGTGTTGCAGGTACTGTGTGGCGCGCCCCTCCGGGATGTACTGACCAGCGTTTCCGTCTAGGCCGTTCTGAGCGAGCCGGGGTCCAAACTCAGTGGCATAGTAGTCATTTAGGCTAGCCACCCAAGGAGATGGGTCGGCCTCGGCAAGCACCTCGTCGAGAGCGGTGAAGCTCTCTTTGAACGCACGCATGCCATCCACAACCGTTTTGCTTTGCGAGAACGTCCTTACCTGATGTCGGATGGTCGCAAAGTAGTTTTCGACCTGCGCCGCTTTCATCTGTCGAATGGCGACCAAGCGTTCTTCGGCCTTGTTTTCCAACGCGTGTCTAGATTCGGTGTAGGACAAGGTCGTGAGCAAAAGGATGCCCACGCCTGTGATGGCCATAAGCGGTGCCAAGATTTTGGTACGGAGACGAGACTGCGCCATGAACTTCATTGTGGTGAGGTAATCAGGTTGACACTGTGGCTGCGCCGTGGCAGCGCTGACGGGGTGACCCCAAAGGTCTTTTTTTACTGTTTGGCTTTGGTGGCTTTAGTTGTGGTGTTCGGCACTACGCTGTGTTAGGCCGTGGCCGCCTCGGGTTCTCGCGCAGCCATGCGGATGACTTCGCCGACGTCGAGGATGAGGATGACGCTGCCGTCGCCCATGATGGTGGAGCCGGAGATGCCGCGGGTCTTTTTGAGGTAGCTCCCCAGCGACTTGATCACGATTTCCTTCTGCCCCACCAGCCCATCGACGACGATGCCCACGCGGTGCTCGGCCAGGCCGATGATGACAGCGTAGCGGTGCTCGGCGGCTCCTTGCTCGGGTACGTCCAGCAGGTTCTTGATCTGCAGCAAGGGCATGACCTGCTCGCGCAGCCGGATGACCTCGTGGCCGTTGATCGTCTCTACGTTCTCCTCTTCGATTGACACCACCTCGATGACGGCATGGAGAGGTACGGCATAGGTCTCGCGTGCCACCCGCACCATCAGGCTTTGGATGATGGCCAGTGTCAACGGCAGCTTAAGCGTAAAGGTGGTCCCTTCGCCCAGCACAGAGTCGATGGTGACCGTGCCGTTGAGGCGGGTGATGTTGGTTTTGACGACATCCATGCCTACACCGCGACCCGACACCTGGCTCAATTGCTGAGCGGTGCTGAAGCCTGGGCGGAAGATGATGTTG
Source organism: Bacteroidota bacterium (assembly GCA_038747545.1). Taxonomy (GTDB): domain Bacteria; phylum Bacteroidota; class Rhodothermia; order Rhodothermales; family JBCCMF01; genus JBCCMF01. Next base: position 2,826 of record JBCDJT010000105.1, on the reverse strand, counting down.
AAGGCTTCGGCATCGCTTAGCTCGTCGGCATCGCGCTGCGACATCAGCCCCTTCTCTACGGCTTTGCGGCGCATCTTGTCTGCGTCGATGCCCGCGCCGTCATCGCGGAGGCGGATGACGATGTGGTTGCCTTCGTGTGCCGCCGAGAGTACCACTGTGCCCTTGGCGGGCTTGCCGGCTGCCACGCGCGCCTCGGGCGACTCCACACCGTGGTCGCAAGCGTTGCGAATCAGGTGAACCAACGGATCGCCGATCTCTTCGATCAGCGACTTGTCCACTTCGGTGTCTTCGCCCTCCAGCACCAGGTTGATCTGCTTGTCGAAGCCGCGCGCCAAGTCGCGCACCATGCGCGGGAAGCGGCTGAAGACGCGGCCAATCTGCACCATGCGCGTCTTCATGACGGCGCCTTGGAGCTCGCTGGAGATAAAGTCGATCTGCGTCGTGGTGTCACGCAGGGCCTGTAGGATCTCCTCCGTGTTGGTGCCTCCCTGTACGTCTTCTACGACTTGAAGCAGGCGATTGCGTCCCAGCACCAGCTCACCTACGAGGTCCATCAGGCTGTCGAGGCGATTCACCTCCACGCGGATGGTTTCCGAGCGTTTGGGCGCGGTCTTCTTGCCGCCCTCCTTGGCCTTTGTGGCCGGAGCGGGGCCTGCGGCCTTTGCAGTCGGTGCTGCGGGTTCTGGCTCAGGCTGGGCTTCGGGAGCAGGCGCCTCGGCCTGCGGCGCAGCCGTGATGGCGACGGAAGCAGGCGACGGCTTCTGGCTCGCGTCATAGGTGCCCTCAGCCATCGCGTTGAGCGCGGTGATGGTGGGCTCAAGGTGCAGCCGCACCAGCTGACGCTCTTCGACTTGCTTGACCAGACTCTTCATCTGGTCGAAGGCCAGCAGCATGACATCCATCATGGCTGGGTTGAACGAGAGCTGCCCGCGGCGGATACGGTTGAGCACATCCTCAAAATGATGAGCCAGGTCGGTCAACTGCCGCAGCCCCAGGAAGCTAGACGTGCCCTTCACGGTATGCACCGCACGGAACACGCCGTTCACCAAGTCGGGGTTGTCGCTGCCGTGCTCTAGCAACAGCAGATCGTTGTCGAGATCATCGAAGATTTCGTGTGTCTCCACGACGAAGGCGTCGATGATCTCCAGCATGTCCTCGGCGAACACGGCAGACCCATCAAGCGGCTCGCCCACGCCCTCAGGCATCGACGCCGCTGCGGGCGGTGCTGCAGCCACAGTAGCCGGCTCGGGCGCCGCAGGTGCTGCTGCAGGCGTCGCAGTCGCCCCCTTGTCCTCGTTCCCGAGCGCCACGAGCTTCCCGATGATGCCGCTGAGGTCAATCTCAACGATGTGCCGATCCTCGACCTGTTGCAGCAGTACCTTCACGACGTCGAACGCCTCCAACATGACATCCATCATGTGGGCGTTGAACGCCAGTTCACCACGGCGCAGGCGGTTGAGCACATCCTCAAAGTGGTGCGTGAGTTCGGTCACCTGCGTCAGGCTTAGAAAACCCGAGGTGCCTTTGATCGTGTGTACCGCGCGGAAGATGCGATTGACGAGGTCAGCATCATCGGCGTTGTGCTCGAGGAGCAACAGGTCTTGGTCAAGATCCTCCACGAGATCTTGGACCTCCACGAGGAAGCCTTCAACGATCTCGACCATGTCCTCGGCGAGGATGGGATGTGCAGCCATAATTGGATGTGGGGTTAAGCAGACGATAATCGATAGAACTACAGCCGCGTGCGGCTCTCCGGCGATGATCAGCCTGCTTCACCTGCCCAGGGTGGCTACGTCGCGTGCGAAGCGAGGATCGGTGCTCGGATGGCCTCCATATCGGTCGTTTGGTGCTGGACTTAAATGCATGCGGCCTCATTGCTGCAGGTTTTCCGCGTTTGTCGTAGACGGCCGGTCTCAAGATGAGCTTGGCGTACTGTTTGTAGCATAACACATCACATCGCCCACACCCCGCCGCGTATGTTTCGCGTTGTCCTATTGCTCGGCCTTCTGGCGGCCGTTCCGCCCGTGGTCCATGGCCAAGCCGTGCGCTCCGACGTGCGCGGCCCGTCGCTGGTGGTGCATGTCCAGCAGCTGATGCATGCCAACCTGTTTGGCACCAACCTCCCGCCGTCTATCGCCGCGCCCGGACGCGAGACGTTGTGGGGCATCGGTGGCGGACTGCAAGCCAGCTACGGGCTCACCCAACGCACCACGCTCTTTGCCACACTGGACGCCACGGCTGTTGACGCCACGCTAGCGCGGTACTACCTGCTGCACGGCGACGTTGGCCTGCGGCTGACGTGGCACTCGTGGTCTACCCCCACGCGGCCCTATCTCGATCTTGCGGCCACCGTCCGCTCTTCCGAGGCGCAGTTCAACGGGCAGCGGATGACGGCCCGCGGCCCGGGCTTCACGACAGGCATCGGCATCCAGTACTTCCTCAGCTCTGCGCTGGGCATCGACTACGGCATCCGCATCACGGTAGGCCGCTACGCCGATCTCGACGTGCCCGGCGCGGCAGAACCTGTCACCTTCGAGGCCACGTCCATCCGGTATCGCCTGGGCTTAGTCTGGTTTTACTGAGCTTCGGAGCGCTCCCGACTCGCGTGCTCAGGTGGTCCTGCTTTTGTGCCCGGGGGTGTGTAAGTTGGTCGCGTTCCACACCGACTTAACCGCCCCCCTCTCGATGCCCAGCCGCCGCACGTTTATCCAGCAAGCCGCCCTCGGCAGCGCCGCCCTCGCGGCCACGCCGTTCGCCTCCGTCTACGCCCACACATCGCGCACGCGCCGCCAGAAGATCGGCATTGCGCTGGTGGGTTTGGGCTAC
>JBCDJT010000104.1:0-18101 GCA_038747545.1 Bacteroidota bacterium | reverse complement strand
GCGGGATAAGGTTGTCGTCATCGGTACCCGCCGTGTTATCGGCCCCGTCGCGGTCGGTGAAGGCGGGATCGACGTTTTGCGACTGGAGGTCGAGGCTAGTCGCAGCTTGGTAGTCGCTGAAGAAACTGTAGTTGACATTGTTGACGCGGGCTACGACGCTGCCCGCCGCAAAAACGGCGTTGAAGTCGGAGACGCTCGGCAGCGTGCCCCCGATAGACAGGGGTACGCCCGTGCCGTAGTGCGCGAAGATGTTGTTGCGCAGCACGACGCTGCTTCCGCTGCTCTCGGCGCGCATCAGGTAGGCGCCCGTGCTTTGGGCCGCTGAGACGAGCGTGTTGTGCAGCACCTGTACGTGGTCCGTCGATCCGGTCAAATAGATGCCTGTGCCGCTGAACCCATCCCCAAGCGTGACGACGTTGTTGGCGATCAGCGCCTCACTGCCACTGGTGGCGCTGCTGTTGCTGATCTGCATGGCCGTCCCCGATACGTTCTGAAAGCGGTTGCGTTCGATGCGGTACGCGCCTGTGACGCTGCTCATGAAGAGACCTGTGGTGGACGTACTCGCTCCCGTGAACGTGTTCTGCTGCAGGGTGGCCACGTCCATCGTGTTGAGCTCGATCACGCGCGACGAAGCCGCCAGCGTGTTGCCCGTCATGCTAGCGCCGTCGTGCGCCGTGAGGTCGATGTTGATGCCCGTAGTGCCCGTGAAGGCGTTGTTGGCGATCACCGTCCCTGTGGAGCGGTTGCTGGTCGAGCCGAGCAGATAGACCCCGTACCCTCCGTTGACGAAGGTATTCCCCGAGATGGTGAGCCCCGTCGTCCGGCTGTTGAAGTCCGCATAGATCAGCTCTGCCCCTGATGCGGCAAAGGCGACGGCGCGGCCCTCCAGCGTGTTGCCCAGGAACGAGAGGCCGTCCAGCGTACCCTCCAGCTCCACAACGCGACGGTTGGAGGTGGCGCTGCCCCCGGAGAGGAGCGTCATGTTTTGGATGATAACATGGTCGGTATCGGTGAGTTGAACCGTCCAGTTATCGCTGCTGCTGGTGGGCGTGAACTGGAGCGTGACATCACTGGCGGTACCGCTCTCGCTCTGGAACGTGATGGTGTTCGTGGCCGAGGTGCCCGTGACGGCGCCAAGCGTCAGCTGCTCGGTGTAAGTTCCTGTCCGCACGTTGAAGACGACCGCGCCGCTTACGCCATTGGCGTCGAGGTCGGCGGCGGCGGCGGCGAAGGTGGCGTAGTCGGGCGAGGTGCCGCCGATGGTGTATGTGCCAGCGAGCTGCGCCCAGGCGTTGGGCAAACCACAGAAGAGGAGCAAGACAACAAGCGTAGCGGTACGTTTCATCGGGAGACCGGGGTGATCAGAACAAGGATGCTGTCCAGAGAAACGCAAGGCGCTCGCGCCACCGGACACACCCGCTGCCGGGTCCCATATTTCTCCATGCAAATCGCCCGCGTCGCCCGTCCTATTTGCTGAAACGATGCGTTATCTTTTGGCCTCTCCCACTGGCTTAATCCTGGCATGCCTGCCACTCCTGACGTCACCCAGCTGCTGCTCGACATCCCCGACGACCGGGACGCCGCGTACGAGGCGCTGCTCCCGCTCGTCTACGACGAGCTACACCGCATCGCACGCATCCAGCTGCACCGCGGCAGCGCGGGCGACACGCTCAACGCCACGGCGCTCGTCCACGAGGTCTACCTCCGCTTGGTAGATCAGACGCGGGCGCAGTGGAACGACCGGGCACACTTCTACGCGGTCGCGGCCAAAGCCATGCGGCGCATCCTGATTGACTACGCCCGGCGGCAGAAGGCGCAGAAGCGCGGCGGCAACCAGCCGAACGTAACCCTGGAGGAGGGCCTGGGCCGCGTGGACCCGTGGGCGCGCGCCGACGAGCTGCTCTCCCTCGATGCCGCCCTCACGCAACTCGCCACGCTGGACGCCCGCCTCGCGCAGGTCATCGAGTGCCGCTTCTTCGGCGACATGCAGCAGGATGAGATCGCCGAGGTGCTGGGCTGCTCTGTGCGGACCGTCCGCCGCTCCGAGACCAAAGCGCGCCTCTTGCTTCAGGACTTGATGTCCGGTTGACGCCGTCGTCTGCGTTATGTAACGTCAGAGCCATGAACGACTTTCGCCCGCATCGCATGAAGTGGACGCCCGAACGCTGGAAACGCGCCGACGCCCTCGTCGAGGCCCTGCTTGACCTCGACGCTGACGCCCGCACCGCCTACCTCGACGCCCACTGCACCGATGCGGGGTTGCGTGCCGATGTGGAAGCCTTGCTGGCGCAGGAGCCGGAGGCACGCACGCTGTTTCAGCAGGACGTGCGGCACTTCGCCCTTCCCCTCGTTCCCGACGCCCCGGAGGCTGCGCTGCCGTACGAGCAGATCGGGCCGTACCGCCTGGTGGAGGCTATCGGGCGCGGCGGCATGGGCACGGTCTACCGCGCCGAGCGCGCCGACGGCGCCTTCGAGCAGCAGGTCGCCATCAAGATCGTCCACCAGTACCTCAGCGCCGACACGCTGCGCCGCTTCCACGCCGAGCGGCACATCTTAGCACGCCTGCAGCACCCCAGCATCGCCCGGCTTCTCGACGGCGGCCAGACCAGCGACGACCGCCCGTTCTTCGTGCTTGAATACGTGGACGGCCAGCCCATCACGACGTACGCCGAGCGGCAGGGCCTCTCCGTGGATGATCGGCTAAACCTGTTCATCCAGGTATGCGAGGCGGTGCGCTATGCCCACCAGAACCTCGTCGTCCACCGCGACCTCAAGCCGTCGAACATCCTCGTCACCCCCGAGGGGCGGGTGAAGCTGCTCGACTTTGGCATCGCGAAGCTGCTGGACGAGGGCGAGGTGCTGCCGATGACGGCGCCGCTCACGCAGGAAGGCAGCCGCTGGCTCACGCCGGACTATGCCAGCCCCGAGCAGGTCAAGGGCGAGGCGATCACGACCGCGTCGGATGTCTACCAGCTCGGCGTGCTGCTGTACGAGCTGCTGACCGGGCGGCGTCCCTACCAGCTGCCGGAGCGCCTGCGGCATGAGGCAGCGCGCATCATCCTGGAGACCCAGCCCGAGCGGCCCAGCACGGCCGTCACCAAGGTGCAAACGGGCACACCGACTACGACGGCGCTCGATCCCACCCGCCTGCGCCGCCGCCTCCAAGGCGACCTCGACGTGATGGTGCTGACCGCGCTGCGCAAGGAGCCTACCCGCCGCTACGCCTCGGCTGAGGCGCTGGCCCTCGACTTGCAGCGGCACCTCGACGGCCTGCCCGTGCAAGCGCGGCCGGACAGCCTCGGCTACCGCGCGCGCAAGTTCGTGCAGCGCAACCGCCTGGGCGTGGGCGTGGCTGCCGTCATCCTGCTGGCTGCGCTGGGGGCTGCTGGGGCCATCCTCGACCAATCGCGGCAAGTGCGGGACGAGCGCGACCGCGCTGAGGCGGCCTTGGCGTTCATGAATGAGCTGTTTAAGAGCGCCAACCCGGAGCATGGCGTCGAGGACGAGACCAACCGGACCGACGTGACCGTGCGCGAGGCGCTGCAGCTCGCCTCCAACCGGGTGCAGCGCGAGCTCGGCGATCAGCCGATGGTGCAAACGACGGTGGCGGGCATGGTCGCACGCAACCTGTATGGCCTGGGCGACTCGACCGCCGCCGATGCCATCGCCTACTGGGGAGACCTGACTGACCAGCATGCCGATCCGTTCTCGAAGGATGCCCGAGGCGCGCTCATCTTCCGCAGCCACCTGCTGCGCAACGCGGGCGACTATGCTGCTGCCGAGTCACTGATGGCGATGGTCATTGACCGCGCTGAGCGCAGCGCCGATGCCACCGTGGGCGAATTGGCGAGTGCTTATAACGACATGGCGGGCATCTACTTCTACCAGGGCCGACCAGCGGAAGACCGCTTTCGCTATTACCGCAAGGCCATCGCCCTGTACCGCACAGATAGCACCTACGCGGGCGATGTGGCCACGATCTCCGCCAATATGGCCGACGCGCTCCCGCATGACGCCCCCGAGAAAGAAGCCCTCGTGCGCGAGACCATCGCCATCTGGGAGCGCATCCGCCCCGCCGACCACCCCGACATCGCGCTAGGCTACTACCACCTCGCCCGCGTCGAGATGGCCAAAGGCGACACGGCGCTCGGCCTCGCGTACAGCGCCCGGAACGTGGCGATGAATGACGCGGCCTACGGCGCGGACAACAACACGGCGCTCTTCTTCAAGCGCCGTCACGCCGACCTCCTCTACAGCAACGGGCGCCGCGCTGAGAGCGTCCCCATCTTCCGCGACATCCTCAGCCAGCAGCAGCAAGCCGAGGTCCCCGACCTGACCGAGATCGCCTCCACGATGCAGAGCCTCGCCAAGGCCCTCCCCCAAACGCCCGCTGGCGATGCGGAGCGCCTTGACCTCTTCGCCAGTGCCTCAGCCCTCTTCCGCGACGCCAAAGGCCCCAACGACTACCGCGTCGCCGTGCCGCTGGTCTCCGCCGCCAACACACTGCATCGCCTGGGCCGCAACGCTGAGGCCGTCGCCGCCACGGATCGCGCCATGGCCATCTTGCCGCATACGCTCGGTCCAGAGCATGACCTGTTACTCTTCACCCGCTTCCGCCGCGCCACCGCCCTGCTTGGCGACGGGCAGCGTGCTGTAGGTCAAGCCGAACTCACCGATGTCTGCGATACGTTCGCGCGTTTGGAGCGCACCGATCAGGTTGCGATGTGCGAGGAGGCACAGGCCGAATACGCCGACTAAACGGTGTGCAAAGCGCCCATCTCATCCCGCACCCGTAGCATGAGCTGGGGAGAACCAAGCGTAACCGTCAACATCGGGAGCCAAGACTGCACCGCACCCAGAGGACCGACCTGGGACGTCTGTATCTCCAGTGCCCCTACCACACCGACTTGCGGCAACCGTGCTGCAGGATGCAGCGTGTCCCCCCAGTCGATGGCGAACGGGAAGATGCCATCAGCGAGGTGAGTCGAGGGCTCGGTGAGGCGCCAGCGGAGCATGTCACCACTAGCTGTGCGGCGCTCTCCTGCAGCAATGCTACCAACGACCCAGTTTTCTGCCAACGCTGCAGCGCGGAAGGCACTGAGATCTGACGTGCGAACGGCCCAGCCGATGAGCCCTGGCGCCGTCACCTGATCGACGCCCATCCACAGCGGCCGGGATACCTGCCGTTGCGCGGGGTCGGGGGCGATGACTTCGAGGTAGCAGGCGTCGCCCAAGCCAAGAAGGGCGTTGTGCGTACCGCGGCCATCGTGCCGTCCGCCGTAAACGGGGCGCATGCCCAGCTGCTGCTCAACGGCATCCACGCCAGCCTCAAGTGTGGGTGCAGCGTAAATGATGTGGTCGAGTTCGAGCGGCGGCATCGGCACGTCAGAAGTCGAGACCAATCGACAGGTAGGTGCGTCGGCTGCCGAAGCGCTGGCCGTCGTGCGGCCACGCGAAGTCTAGGCGGATGGGGTAGCCGAGGAAGACGCTACGGACACCGAAGCCTGCACCCGCCAACATGTCGTCGAGCACGCGTTCATCGTCTTCTGTAGTGCGCAAGACGTTGAAGGGATTGGAGGCCTCGCCGCGCCCACCCCACACCGCACCGACGTCCATGAAGACCGTGCCTTCGATGTTGTACAGCGGAAAGATGGGCAGCGGCCCCGGCAGCACAGCGGCTACGAGCGGGAAGCGAAACTCAGCGTTCACGAGGCCAAATTGCGTGCCGTTGAGCGCGTTGAGCGCATAGCCCCGGAGCGGCATGATCGGCGTGGCGAAGAGGAAGTCGGAGGCTTCGCTGATGGGGAAGCCGTTGTTGACGTCGATGTCCCGGTTGAGCCAGTTCTGCACGCCCGACGTGTAGAACAGCTGCGGCGTGGGGCCTACCGAGAGGCCGCCGGAGAAGCGCAGCGCCAGCGTGTAGCGGTCCTGGCCGAACGAGCGGTACGTGCGCGTGTCGCCCAGGAGCGTGACGAAGCGGATGCCGCGCGCATCGAAGCTGAACGGCGTGCCCGAGACGCGCAGCGCGTAGCGCCGCCCGTGGCGCGGGTACAGCACGCCCGGCGTCGTCGCGTCTTTGGTGAACGACACCGACGGGTTGAACAACGTCCGCGACACCGCCGGGATCGACGCATCGGTGATGTCGGCTTGGTTGACGCCGACGATGCTCACATCGGCTTCGACGCGGCGGAATTTGTCAAGCGGATACGTCATCGACAGGCGCCCGCCGTATTGGCGATAGCGGTAGTACGTCAGGCGCTGGAAGTCAGGCAACAGCCGGGCGATGTGGAACGAGGAGATGCTCCAGTCCACGCGGCGCGGCAGGAAGCTGTAGGCAAATACGTAGTCCGACGTGCGCAGGTCGAGCAGCAGGTTGGTGGCCACGAAGATCCGGTGGTTGCCCAGCATGTCGCTGAACTGCATCTGCGTGACGCTCTGTGCACCGTAGAGGGCGTCGAAGCCTGCGCTCCCGTAGACCAGATCTGGCGAGAACGACAGCTTGTACTTCCGGCCTCGGTAGCTGCCATCGGCGTTGCGGTTGTCGCGGATGTCGAACGGGTCGTAGAGGTCGAGGCTCGCCAGCGGCTCGGCATCGGGAACGTCTACCTCCTCGTCGAAGACGTAGTTGCGGAAGTCTACGCGGACCACGCCGTACGCGGTGGAGTCTTCGGGCGGGTTGGCCTGTGCGGTCAGGTTGTCGAGGAAGCGTTGGTTGAGCCCTTCGCGCTGTGCATCGGCGAGACGGTCGGTGGTGTCGCCCAGGGGCGTGAGGTCGGTGGCATCGCGCAGGAAGGGGTTGCTGTCCTGCCGCTGGGCGCGGGCCAGCACGAGCGCGGGCGGCAGCGTGTCGGTGGCGGCGCTACGGCGCTGTTGCCACACGTTGGGCGTGAGCGGTGCCAGCCCCAAGTCCCGCTCGAACGGCTCGCGCAGCAAGAAGATAGACGGCGTGCCATCGACCAGGCTCACCAACGCGGCGCGCTGCCCGTCGGCAGAGAGGGACACCTGCGTGGTCCCTACCAGCAGATCGGTGAGCGGACGCGTGGTGCCCGTCGGGAGCTGGCGCTCATACAGGTTGAAGACGCCGTTGCGATCCGAGATAAACAGCAGGCGATCACCCGCAGGCCCGTAACGCGCGCTGCGCTCGTCGGCCCCGTCCGTCACCGTCAGGCGATCCAGATACGGGATACCGGGCGTCATCTCGTACACGTCGAACTGCCCGTAGTCGTGATTCAGGTCGAGCAGGTCGGGCAGCGTGTGGTGGCCAAGCAGCGTGTAGCGCCCCCGGTCGCTGTGGAAAGCGATGCGCGTGCCGTCGGGACTCCAGGCAGGCTCGTGGTCGCTGAAGACGTCGTTCGTATAGTTGACGCTCTCGTGCGTCTCCAGGTCGAGCACGAAGATGTCACTCTGCGCATTCATCGTCCCTGAAAACGCGATGCGCGAGCTATCAGGGCTCCACGCAACGGAGAGGATCTGGTCGACCTCGGGCACGATGTAGTGCTGCGCCTCCGTCGTCTCCGTGTTGACGACGGCGATGGCGTCGTGCTGTCCGCTCTTGACCGCTACGGCTAAGTGTACGCCGTCCGGGCTCCACGACAGCCCCGGCGAGAGGATGCGCAGGCTCTCGAACGCCGTCGTCGTCTGGGCATCCACCAGCTTGCGGATGGTGGCGCCATCGCTGGTGCTGGCGAGGTAGACGTCGAAGAGCGCGCCGCGCGTGGTGATGTACGCCATGCGGTCGCCCTTGGGCGACAGGGCAGGGCTGGTGTTGTAGAACCCTTGTTTCTGTGTGATGAGCGGCTTGGCAATCTCAGCCAACTCCTCACGCGCCGCCACCTCGGGGTAATGCACTTCGCGCAGCGCCTTCGTCCACTGCGCCGAAAGTTGCTCCAAGTTGAGGCCCGTCGTGCGCTGGAAGCCCGCTTCCACGTTGCGCGTCAGCCGGATGCGCTGCAGAATCTCGGCCACCTTAGGCCGGCCGTACTGCGCGGCGATATAGTCCCACACGCTCTGCCCTGCTTGGTACGAAGCGAAGCCCCGCAAAAACTCGATCTGGTCGAGGCTGGCGTTGAGCGTGGCATCGCGCACCCAATCGTCGGCGTCGCTGCTCCAGCCCTCAGACGCGTACTCGGCCAAGCCCTCGTTGAACCAGTGTGGGATGCGCAGCTGGATGTTGTTCTGGATGAGCGACTGGAACGATCCGCCGTAGAACATGTCGTTGATGACGGCATGCACCAACTCATGATGCACCACGCGGCGGTAGTCGCGGTAGTCGCCGTTGAACGGGATGGCGATGCGGTTCTTGAACAGCTCCGTGACGCCGCCGATGCCCTCGGAGTACGTGGGCAGGTTGACGGCGTTGGTGACGACGAAGTCGTTGTGGCTGAGGTATACGATCAGCGGGATGCGGTCGCTGATGTTGTAGCGGAAGAGGCGCTGCAGGTCGGCGTAGGCATCCTCAGCGGCTTCGGCGGTGAAGTCGGCCAGGGCCTTGCCGCCCTCGTAGTAGTAGACGTTGAAGTGCTCGGACTGCACGTAGTGCCAGTCGTGGGCGTCGTACTGCACCTTGTTCTTGCCGAAGCGGAAGTATTGCGCGTGCGCTGGCGCCGGAAGCACCACGCTTCCGAGCAACAGCCCTCCGAGCCACCATGCCGCTATGCCGAGTCGGCGCATCGCCTGTTCATCGTGCGTTCACAAGAACGATGCTCTACGCCAACGCTGCCGTTAGGTTTAGCCTGTGGTGGGGAAACCACGGTGCCCTAACGACCGAGCGGGAGCCATCCGAAGACAGCCCCCGCCCAGCAAGCACGTACAACAAGCCTGCTATGATGCCGCTTATTTCACCAGCATCATGGTGCGCGTGGCGATGTCGTTACCCGCCTGGAGGCGGTAGACGTAAAGGCCCGAGGCGAGGTCGCGCGCATCAAACGTGGCACGGTGCGTGCCGCGCGTCAACTGGACGCCGTCCAAGAGGGTCGTCACCTGCTGACCGAGCACGTTGTACACCGTCAGCGTGACGTCGCGCGTGGCGGGCAGCTCGAAGCGGATGCTCGTCGTCGGGTTGAACGGGTTCGGGTAGTTCTGCTCCAGCGCGAAGCGCCCTGGAACCTCGCCCACATCCTCACTGCTCGTGCGGTTGATGACATTCTTGCCGATGACTGCTACGGCGCCAACACCGGCTACACTGTTGCTGCCTTCGGCGAGGCCTGCACCGGGCTTCGTGGACCACGAGGTCACCGTGCTCGGCTGTTCCCACGAGTTGCCACGACCGCCGATGTGGTCGTCGTCCTTGTCGATCAGGTTGAAGGCGAGGGGGATGAACTTGATTTCGTCATCGCCCGGCGGCGTGAAGGGTGCATCTTCCTCGTTCGGGTCTACAATAAGGTCGACTGCGCTGATGGCGACGAGCATCTTATATCCGATGCGCTCGCCCGTGGCATCCAGCATGTCCTCGTAGACCGGCAAGTACTCGAAGTCGTGGAACGAGTTGTAGTAGTACGTGGAGTCTGGCACGCTACCGTCCGTGCTGCGGCCCTCTTCCAGCCACAGGCGCGTCATCATGCCGTCTACCGGCCCCGTCCTGGCGAAGCTCTCCGCGCTCACGTAGGGCTGGAGGGCCAGGAAGTAGTCGGGGCGCTCGCCGCGCGACCGTAAGCCATTGGTAGAGCCCGTCACGAAGTCCACATCGTACGTACCGAAGTACAGCTGGAGTTGGTCGCGCAGGTAGTTGTTCCAGATGAGGTTCGTGTCGTAGTTCGGCGCCCCGAAGTCGTGGACCCACGTGCCCGTGCCTTGACCGCGCCCGAGCTCCCAGATCCCGAGGTCGTGCAGGTCGCTGTCGGGCGAGTTGTCCATCACCTCAGTATAGAGGTAGAACGTGGTGGCATCGGCGCCTTCGTCGTAGCGGTAGGCCATCCAGATCTTGGCCGAGCCATCGTCAGGACCGTGGTAGCGACCTGGGTAGGGATGGTTCTCGGGATCGCTCGGATCAAATTCACCCACCAACTCGAACGGCATTACCGACGTGTCGAAGCCATCGGGCGCGGCAACTTCGCTGTCTAAGTTATTGATGATGGCAGCTTCTTGATCGGCGGAGAGCGCGTAGATGAACGGTATGTCTATACCGCTCGTGGTGATGCTCGTGGCCGAAAGCGGCGCATCGTCGGGGATGAAGCTGTACTGGTTCGAGCCTGCCAGCGCGAGGTGGTACGTCTGATCCGCTACGTTCGGGTGCGGCGAAAAGACCGGGAAGATGTACTCCAGCTCAGCGCTGGCCGCATAGCTACCGACCACGCTGGCAATCTCATCGGTCACGCCATCGATGGGCTCACCCCGATACAGGAGGCGATAACCCGAGATGTCAGACGCGGGATCGTGCGTCCACCTCACGGTCACAGAGTCGCGGGCGGGGCTCACCACGGCGGAGAGCGCTGGCAAGGGCGAGCTAGGGGCCTGGGTGCCCACGCTCAAGTCAGTGCCTGCGCCGCCGATGTATACGTCGTCCATCCACCAGTCGTAGCCGCTGCCCTGCCCGGCCATGCCTACAATGGCGACCTTGTACCACGTGAAGTCCTTCCACAGCGGATGGCTCGGGCCCACGGGCGAGCCGATCCAGGCATCGCCATAGCTCCATTGGAGCTTGGGATCATCGGGAGAGAGCGGGTTGGCCATGGGCGTACCGTCGGCGTTCTTGCCTACGCGTGCCGAGTCCTGTGCGGCGCGCGTCGGGAACGGCAGGGGCAGCTCGATGTCGCGCCACGTATCGTCGTAGAACTCTTCGGGAACGGTCCAATTGACACTGAACTGGAGGTCCTGCAGGTTAGGATCGGCGTTGCCCACAAAGAAGTCGCGGAAGGTGATCTCGAGGTCCCGCGGCTGGTCAGACGCGACGCGCAGACGCATGAACAGCGTGTCGCCGCGCTCCACCTGGGCCTGCATGTTGACGCCTTCGCTGTCCCAGTGGAAGCCGCGTTGCGTGAAGGAGCCCATTGCGAACTGGGCCACCTTGTTGCCCGGCTGGTCGGGGTCATCCACCACGATGGCCTGGCGCATCTGTTCCACATCCACGTTCGGGCCTTCGACGAAGAAGATGAACTCGTCGTCCATGACGGGTGTCTCTGGATCGACGGGATACGGATAGACGGGACCTTCCGAAGCCGGTAGCGTCGTAACGCTGCCATCGGCCCCGACGACGTTGACCCCAAAGCCGGGCTCGCTGCCGAAGAAGCCGCTGGCCATCACGAGCACGCTACTGCCACCAGCGTCAGCCAGCGGCGCCGTCACGGTGGCAAGCGTGAAGCCGCCAGTAGGCGCCACTTCGAGGGTGTAGTCAGCAGCCGGGACAGTGACGTAGTCGCTGAACTCTTGGAGGTCTACGCCGGGGACGAGTGTGGCGCCACCTTGGACGCGCACATCGACGGGGCCGAGATCAGGGGTACCGTGGAAAACGACGAAGCTGACGTCGCCATCAGCACCTGAAGCCATCCGGGCACCTGCCAGCAGTGAGAGGTCGAACGACCCTGCGCCACGTCTGAGTTGAGGATTGCCAGAGGCGATGAGGTAGTAGGTTTCGCCGTCCTCTAGCGTCACATCTACGGAGCGAATGTCGTCGCTGTTGTCAGCAGCGGTATGCTCCACCAGTTGGATCTCCAGCTCTACGCCAGCATCCAACTCGATAAAGCCTTCTGTGGCGTCGAGGTATTTGAAATTGTCCAGTGCCAGGGCACCGTTGATGTAAACGTCGACGGTGTCCACACGCTCGTAGGGCGAGTTGTGAACCACCATGACGTTGGCTGTCTGTGCCCAGGTAGGGGCGACCATCCAGAGCGCCAGTACAAGCAAGGTCAGTGCGCGCGTACCGATTCGTATCATGGGATAGGTGATGAGTAAATGAGGGGATCACGAACGCATCAGGTAGCGCTTCCATGAGGGCGCATTGTGCGCAGACCTGCAGCAATATTTTTGACACGCGTAGACGCTGTTCTCTATTCCGAAACACTCGTTACGACCCAGTAAAGACTTGACGTATAATGACATGCACTATCCCATGTGATGACGGGCGAACCGTTACGCCGTGGCGCCGTTGAGTGCGGCCCCGTTCCCTTCCCCCATCCGTAGTGCATCATGTCCGTTCGATTGCTGGCAGGTTTGTTTGGCTGCGCCCTCGTTGTCTCTCCGCTCTTTGCCCAGAACGCTGCGCCCGTCTTCGAGGACGGCCAAGCGCAAATCGTACCCGCCTTCGCTGATGACGACGTGTGGATCCGCGAAGAGGTGTTCGTAGAAACGGAGTTCGACTCCGACGGCGACGGCACACTTGACCGCGTCCATGCCGCCATTGTCAGGCAAGCGCAGACGTCGAGCGAAGGCTTGCAGGTACCCGTGATCTATGGGTCAAGCCCATACTATGCGGGGGTGGCCGGAGGCGGCCTAGAGCACTTCTGGCGCGTAGAGCACAACCTGGGCGAGGAGCCGCCAGAGCGCACGCACCCGCCGCAGTTCAAGCCGCGTCTGCGTCCTGGCATCTCGAATGCGTTCGTCAGCACGTGGGTGCCGCGCGGCTTCGCCGTGGTGCATTCGTCGTCGCCGGGGACGGGCCTCTCGCAAGGCTGCCCCACCGTGGGCGGCATCAACGAGTCGCTGGCGCCGAAGGCCGTGATCGACTGGCTGAACGGTCGGGCGAAGGCCTACACGGCGGCCGAAGGCGGTGATGAAGTGGTCGCCGACTGGTCCACGGGCAAGGTGGGCATGACGGGCACGTCGTACAACGGCACGCTGCCGCTGGCCGCCGCCACCACGGGCGTGGAAGGGTTAGAGGCGATCATCCCAGTCGCCCCCAACACGTCGTACTACCACTACTACCGCTCCAACGGGCTGGTGCGCTCGCCGGGCGGCTACCTCGGCGAAGACATCGACGTACTCTACGACTACATCCACAGCCAGGAATCCGACCGCCGTGACTACTGCGACACGACCGTCCGCGATGGCGAGATGGCGGCGGGCCAAGACCGGCTCACGGGCGACTACAATGACTTCTGGGCCGGGCGCGACTACCTCAACGTGATCGACAACGTGCAGGCGGCCACCCTGATGGCGCATGCCTTCAACGACTGGAACGTGATGCCGCTGCACAGCTGGCGCATCGCCGAAGCGCTCAAAGCCCGCGATGTGCCCGTGCAGCTCTACTACCACCAAGGCGGCCACGGCGGGCAGCCCCCGCTCGAACGGATGAACCGCTGGTTCACGCGCTACCTCTACGGCGTCGAGAACGGCGTCGAGGACGACCCGAAGTCGTGGATCGTGCGCGAAGGCGACGACCGCCAGGACCCCACGCCCTACCCCGATTATCCCCATCCCGACGCACAAGACGTCACGCTGCACCTCTCGGGCGATGGCCGCACCGTCGGCGCGCTGTCGATGGCCATGATGGCCGACCAAGGCACGGCGACGCTCACGGACGATGTGTCGCAGAGCGGCGGTGCGCTTGCGAAGGCGGCCTCCTCGCCGCATCGGCTGCTGTTTGCCACGCCGGAGCTGACGACGCCGCTACACCTCTCGGGCACGGCTCAGATCACTATCCGCCTCGCCGCCGACAAGCCCGCGGCCAACCTGTCGGTGTGGCTCGTGTCGCTGCCGTGGACGGAGGATGACGAGGGCGACATCGGGAGCGTCATCACACGCGGCTGGGCCGATCCGCAGAACCACGCTTCCCTCACGGAGAGCGCGCCACTCGTACCTGGGGAATTCTACGAGCTAACCTTCGATCTGGAGCCTGACGATCAGATCATCGCGGCGGGCGAGCAGATCGGGCTGATGGTGTTCTCCAGCGACCGCGAGTTCACGCTGTGGCCGGAGGCGGGGACGCAGCTCACCGTGGACCTGGATGCGACGTCGATTACACTGCCGGTGGTAGGTGGTGGTGCAGCGTTTGAGGGTAGCGTAAAGTGATTCGCCTCATGTAGCATCGTCTGGCCGGACGACGCTTGCCTTTGTTCGATTTCTGCTGAAGCGTTCGCTGGCAACTCCGTCCGGCTGGACGTTCATTTTGTAGCGACAAAACGAACCAAAAGCGCTTGTCGATCTCGAAACGCTCAGCGGATGCCCGACGCACAATTCCGCACCCAGCGAGCCTAAAGGCTGGCGGTGTTTCTGACGCGGTGCTATTGCTCGCTAGCTGAACGCGCCCATCCGCTCTTCCCCACGCGCTCCTGGCACGAGATCGACGTTGGCGGCTCGCGACGCTCGG
Organism: Bacteroidota bacterium; assembly: GCA_038747545.1. GTDB lineage: Bacteria > Bacteroidota > Rhodothermia > Rhodothermales > JBCCMF01 > JBCCMF01. The sequence goes on along the minus strand of JBCDJT010000104.1, from coordinate 3,862 downwards.
TAAGCTAACCGTGCCTGTGCCTAGCATGGAGATGAACGACTGTGTTACCTAGCGCGAAGCAGAATTAATAATTGCACCCATTTACAGCCTACCGTAGAATAAAGTAGTTCTCACTACACCATGAATCCGTGTACATGGAGCAGTTGCCCAAAACAACGGTGGTGACGTGGCCGGAAATGTTTGGCAAAGCAACCGTTAGCGAGATAAGGGTTCGGGTTGGACAAACGTTGAATCCCGGAGCTGTCCTGCTAGAGGCGGAAAGTGACGACGCAACGATAGAGCTAGAGGTTTACGACGCCTGCGAGGTTACCGAGCTCAAGGTGATCGTAGGTCAGACGCTGTCGGCGCATGATGCGGTGGCAGTCCTCGAAGGGCGCGATCACTCATCAGGCCTAGCAATTAGCTTTCAGGTTATAGTCTTTATTGCCGTCATCGGCCTAGCCCTCGCCTTAATCTGGCTGGGCATCCTGCAGGTGTAGGCAAACCCTACAGTTCTCCGCATATGCTCCTGCATTGAACGAATCTCACCGGGAAAGCCTCGGGAAATTGCGATGCAGCACGAGATTAAGGAGCGGTGTTTTTGAAGAACAGATAGACCTGAGATTACTCGTAGCTCAACCCGTCGTACGTGGCGGCGAAGGTGAGGCCGAGGGGTTCGTCGAGGGCTTTGGCGGGCTTGGGCAGGGGCTCGCCGAAGAACCAGCTGCGCTCCTCGCGGGTGAGTGTGCGCTCGGGGTCAGCTAAGAGTTCGCGGAAGTAGTCGGTCTGCTCGTCGGGTAGCTTGCGGAGCCAGCGGTAGATGCTGTGGCGTGCTTCTTCGCTGAGGTCGCGAGCGCGGTCGCCGGTCTGCTGGGCCAGGAACGTCAGCGCGTAGCCGACGGCCTCGCGGCGTGGCGGGTAGGCCGTCAGGATGACCTTGAGCCACTGTTCGATCTCGGCGGGCGGCACCACGCAGTCGAGCGGCCCGTAGATCGGCTGGCGGGCACCCACGCGGCACAGCGCCCACCACTCGGCGCTCTTCGGCTTGGCCTTGCGTTTCTTGAACTGGAGCAGGAAGAGCTGCCCGAGCGTCGTGCGGATGTCACGGCTAAGGCCCTCGAAGCTGGCGAGCGTCATCCACGCGCTGAGGCGCTCCTGCGTCGAGAACACGGACGGGTACAGCCTGGACGTTTTCTTGGTGCGCTTCTGCTGCAGAAACGAGCGGACATCGTAGTAGATCTGCTCCTGCTTGTTGGCGGGCAGCCCCGCGCCCACGCGGCGCCACAGCAACCACCACGCGAGGCGCGCTTGCTGAAAGTCGGGATAGCGGAAGCCTTGCAGGTAGATCTTCCACGTTTGCTTGAGGCGAAACGCGTCGGCGGGGTCGCCGAAGCCGGGGCGCAGGCAGAAGCCGAGGAGATTGAACCAGTGCGTCTCGTGCTTGGGCGAGGCATCACGGGGCACGTCTAGCAAGACGTCGGCGAGGCGGCGGAGCACGGGGATGCTCCAGTCGGTGCGGGGCAAGTCCAACAGCGCTTCGAGATGTTCGCGGAGGACTTCGGGCGCGACGCTTCCGGGCTCGTTCGCAAACGTGGCGCGGATCGCGGCCTCCGCCTCATCCAGCGCGCCCAACTCGACCTGCACCTCGCCAGGCGCATCCTCTGATGTGGCATCGACTGAGCGGGCGTGCCGCACGTCGAACTCTAGCTCCCAGCGGTGCTTCGTCTCGCGCGACTGGCACCACAGCGCCAGCGTCCCGATCTCCGTCAGGTCCACGCCAAGTTCGATGGGCAGCGCCCGCGCCACGGCCTTGCGCCCAAACTGCAAGACCGTGCGGATGGGCGGCAGCGTGTCGATCTGCGAGGGGTCGAGGCGAACAATGTCGCCCATGTCGTCGAGCGGGCGCGTGGTGCTGGTGAAGAGCTGGAAGGTGACAGGCTGGTTGGTGAGCGCCTGGAAGAAGCGCTCGTCAAGGTGCCCGCTGAAGCCTTCCTCGGCGCCACGCGGCACGAGGCAGACGGCGACCTGCTCGTCGGATGAGCCCGCTTCTACGCCCACGTAGTACGCGCGCGGGCTGCCACTGCCTACGCGCTGCCCCTCGCCGAGGCGCACCAGACCGTAGTACGCGGCACCCTGCGCTACGGCGAGGTCAAGGCGGGCGTTGGCGAGTTCGGTAGGCTGCCAGCCGTCGCCCTGCTGCTCGGCGTACCACTGCCCCACCGTGCGGCGGATGCGCTCGCGCAGGATCGGCGAGGCCATGACGCCGCCGTTGAACAGGATGTGCGTGGGCACGGCGTCGCGGCCCGTGTGCTCGCGGACGAGCGGCGCATACCGACGTAGGAACGCGCTGAGGTGCCGCGTGATGGCAGGGTCGGACTCGTACGGCAAGCCGAACTCGGTGAGCCCGGCGCGGCTCTGGCGCTGCGGATCGTCGGCGAAGCTGGACGCGGGGAAGAAGCCGTCGAGCAGCAGGCGCTCCACATCCGACGCGTTGAGCGTGCTGCTGAGCGCGCCGCCGATGAGGCTGGAGCCGCTGCCCATCACGGTGACGACTTCGCTGGCTTCGGCATCGTCGGTGGAGAGCAGGCGCTCTTTGGCGAGGCGGCACCGGTGTACGAGTTGATGCCAGCGCTGGGCGTCCAGCTTGCCCGGCCCGCCCACGAGATCGATCTCGACATGTCGGCCGAGCGCGTTGTCCATGTTGTCGCCGCCAAGCATGAGGTGATCGCCCACGGCGAGGCGGTCGAAGCGGAAGCCGCCATCCTCGGCATCGGCCAGCGCCACGAGCGAGAAGTCGGTGGTGCCGCCGCCGATGTCGCAGACGAGCACGAGGTCGCCCGCCGCCATCTTGGCCCGCTGCGCCCGCGTGTCGCCCGACATCCAGGCGTAGAATGCCGCCAGCGGTTCTTCGAGCAGGATCACCTTGTCGAGCCCCGCACGGCGCGCGGCCGTCACGGTCAGTTCGCGCGCCACCTCGTCGAACGAAGCAGGGACGGTGAGGATGACGATCTGGTCGCGGAAGGACGCGGGCATCGTGTGGTCCCACGCCTCGCGCAGGTGTTGCAGGTACCGCCGGCTGGCTTCGACGGGCGAGACTTGATCGACCTCTTTCGAGGCGCCCCACGGCAGCAGGTCGGCCGTGCGGTCTACGCCGTCATGGCTCAGCCACGACTTCGCCGACGCCACCAATCGGCCCGGCACCTTGGCGCCTTGCTCGCGCGCCAGCTCGCCCACGGCATGCGCGCCCTCTAGGTCCCACGGCAGCGCGGTGCTGCCCTCGGGCAGGTCGTAGCCGCCCGGCAGGTACAGAAACGACGGCAACCCTTCGCGCCCTTGCACCTCGCCCGGCGCCACCAGCTGCGGCACCTCGAACGCCTCAATCACCCGCCGTCCCTTGACCTTCGCGCCGTTCAAGTCCACGTAGGCGACGGCTGTGTTTGTCGTACCAAGGTCGATACCGATGACGTACTGTGCGGGCATTGCAGGTCGAAGGTCGAAGGTCGAAGGAGATGCGGCGTCACAGCGCCGGGTCAAGTGAATTCAGGCTGCTGATGGTCTTTTCTCTGGTACCGATGTCTCAGCCTGCCGCCCCCAAGACCCACAGCGAGCGAAGCAAGCGTCCCAAAACCCAAAGCGAACGCAGTGAGCGTCCTAGCCCCGAAGCTCGAACTCCAGCTTCCAGCGCTGCTCGGTGTCGCGGGCGACGCACCAGAGTTCGAGCGTGCCGATCTCTGTGACTTTGCTTTCGAGCCAGACAGGCAGGACGGTGCCACCTTCCAGGTCATCCGAAGCCGCGAGGTTGGCGTCCATTGTGGCGATCTCGTCGATCTCGCCGCCCCAGTCCTCCACGATCTCGCCGACGGTGTCGTGCTTGCGCGTGGTG
>JBCDJT010000103.1:0-18132 GCA_038747545.1 Bacteroidota bacterium | reverse complement strand
TTTGCGAGAGGGTGTTGTCGTCGAGGGTATCAGCGATGCGCTGGCGGAGATCGAGCGATATGGGAGCCGGCATGAGCGGGAGCTAGGGCGGTAGATGGGGGTGCTCAAGATATGACTTCAATCCGTGTGACCACCGCTATAGCTTGTGTACCCAAGTTTTGCGTGATCGCCTCGTGGAACTGATTTAGTGCTCTCAGAACGGCAGGTGAGTCATTAAAGACTACTACGATTTCGTTGAGTACTTTCGAGAAGTCGATGCCAGTGATGTCAAAGCGGTTTGCAGCAAAGTCTTTGAGCGTGAAAAGTTTGAATTGACGCTTTTCACGTTTCCCATACACGTAAATAGAAGCCAAGGCCCCGACCAAACCTGACAGTAGGGAGGCCAGAATTAGTATTGAAGTTGATTCTGGTGTCATGAAGCTTCAAGCCCCTAATGGAGTCAGTCTCGACGAAGCGTAAAAGCGGAGTTGTCATTGCGGCAGCCCGCCCACCATGAGTCGCGCTACCGGGCCCTCCACGCCGACGCGGCTCACAGCAGCCACGGCCAACTCGGTCGCGGTCGGGTCGGTGACGTCGTAGGTCGTACGCCAGCCGGGCAGCAGTTCCGTAGTCCAGCCCGATGTGGGGCGGTAGGTGTGTACGATCCAGTGCGCAGGCAGTACGTCGTTGCCCGGCGTCATCTCCACGTACGCATCGCCACCGAGTCCCACCACGGCTACGTCTGGAGCAGCCGGTGTGGCGGGGTCGAGCCACGGCGAGGCGGGGATGAGCGCGGGGGCTGCGTAGGTCTTCGCCAGCGCGTCGGCGATGCCGTTGGCGTTCTTCTCGATGGCCTGCATGCTGAAGTGAACGGTGCCCGTAGCGCCTGGGCGCTGGCGCGTGAGACGGATCTGCTCAGTGATCTCGGAGGCTTCCCACGGATTACGCTCAAAGCCCACGCGGCTGGTATACTGTCCCGGCCAGATGTGCCGCTGCTCCGTGTTTTCGCCGATCCACCAGTCGAGCAGGACGGGGTAGCTCTGCGCGGTTTGCTCAATGGCCCAGTAGAGCTGCGGCGTGTAGTAGTCGATCCAGCCCTTGTTGAGCCACTTCTTGGCGTCGGCGTAGAGCTTGTCGTACTGGTCGAAGCCCTGGATCTGTTCGGGATGCCCAGGCCGCCAGATGCCGAACGGGCTGATGCCGAACTTCACGTGGGGCTTGGTGGCTTTGATCTGCAGGTAAAGCCGCTCAATGAAGTCGTCGATGTTCTTGCGGCGCCAGTCGTTGCGGCTGAGCGTGGTGCCCGCGGCTTGTGCCTTCGCCCAGCTCGGGTCATCGGGAAACGGTACCTCCTGCTCCAGCGAGTCGCTGACGGGGTAGGGGTAGAAGTAGTCGTCCAGGTGGATGCCGTCGATGTCATAGCGCTCCACCACATCCATCATCACGGCCAGCGAGTGGGCGGCGGCATCCGGCTCGCCCGGGTCCATCCACTGCAGCTCGCCGTAGTGCTTGACGAGGTCGGGGCGGCGCTGGCTCATGTGCATCGGCACCTGCGTCCCCTCCGCCGACGGGTGGAACGCGCGGTACGGGTTGAACCACGCGTGCAACTCCAGGCCGCGCTTGTGCGCCTCGTCCACGGCAAACGCCAGCGGGTCATAGTACGGCGACGGTGCCTGGCCCTGCTGGCCTGTCAGGTACGCCGACCACGGCTCCAGCGCCGAGGCGTAGAGCGCATCGGCGGTGGGGCGGATCTGCATCACGATGGCGTTGAAGCCGAGCCGCTGGGCTTGGTCGAACAGGTGCCGCAACTCGGCCTGCTGCTTCGCCACGGGCAGGCCTGGCTCTGACGGCCAGTCGATGTTAGCTACCGTCGCAATCCACACGCCGCGAAACTCACGCTCCACCTCTGGCAAAGGTGTGGTGGTGGGCTTAGGCTCAACGGCCACGGCCTCCGATGCGGACTCGCTGGAGGAGCACGCGCTGAGACTAACAAGCAGCGCGACGAGGAGAACAGCAGGCAAGCGCATAACACGAACATATAGAACAACAGGCCAGCAAAAGGTAAACGCTGCTGGTATCGGGGACAACGTTTCCGACGTAAAGGGCCCGGAAAACGAGCACCTGGAGTAGCGTGTGGAAAACCTCAGGTTCAGCACGCTCAAGAGCAGTTGGGTAACCACAATGAGATTGGCACAGTTTTAACTGCGCTTCGGCGCGTACCCGATCTCGAATCGTATTGCCCCATGCTGTTTCCCACAGAAACGGATGTGACGGTGGCTACGGTTGATGTCTTGACGGATGCGCTGCTGGGCGACCATGCCCTTGCCTTTCGGAAACACCTGGAAACGCTGCTCGCCAGCGGCCACAAGCAGGTAGTCATCGACCTTAGTGCCGTGTACCGTATCGATAGCCTTGCTCTTGGCGCTCTCGTCGCCGTTCACAAGCAAACGCGCGGTCGCTTGACGCTGCGTGGCGTCACCATCTCGGTCACGCGTGTGCTCAAGCTCACCCGCCTCGACCGCGTGATTACGCAAGAGATGAGGCCTACCTGGTACAGGCAAGTGGCATAGAGTGTTACGCCTGCCATCTTGCGTCGAGAGGCTGAATGGCGCAGATTGCGGGCGTTTCCTAACCCGTAGGTCGTGCCGTGCGCAGTCTCGTCTTCATCGTTCTCCTCGTTAGTTTTCTCGGCTGCCAGACCAGCCAGCCAGCCCTTGAGCCTGTGCCAACAGCTCCGGCGGCGGCTGCGTCTCCTGCCCCGCCCAGCGAACCCGGCGTTCGCGTGCTTTTCGACGGCACCTCGCTGGAGGACTGGACGGAGACGAACTTCGGCTTCGATGGCTCCACGTCGCTCGAAGACAGCCTGCTCGTGCTCGGCATGACCGATTATATGGCGGGCGTCACGTGGACTGGCGCTCCGCTGCCGACGCTCAATTACGAGATCACGTGGGAAGCCAAGCGGGTCGATGGCGGTGACTTCTTCAGCGCTATCACCTTCCCCGTGGGCGACGGCCACATGTCGTTCATCAACGGCGGCTGGGGCGGCTCTATCATCGGGCTCAGCAGCATCGACGGGCTGGACGCCTCCGAGAACGAGACGCGCAACTTCCGCCGCTTCCAGAGTGACCAGTGGTACGCCTTCCGCCTCCAGGTCACCGACACGGACATCAACGTGTGGATCAACGAGCGCCCCGTGGTAGAGTTTGAGCACGTGGGCCGTGCCTTGAGCATCCGCGTAGAGATGGACAACTCGCGCCCGCTCGGCTTTGCCTCGTGGCGCACCCGAAGTGCCTTGCGGAATATCCAGCTGCGCGTACTTTGAGGACACGCCCGTCAGCAGGTGTGCGCGTGACCGCCGTCCGATCGTACTCAAAGCGCCATGAAATACGTCCTCCTCGTCGTTATGCTGGCTTTTTTCGTGCCAGCTCAGCACGCGTCAGCCTGCTCGTGCAGCACCTTAACGGTTGAGCGGCAGCTGCAGGTAGCGGACTACGCTTTTTCTGGCACCGTGATTCGGGTGGACACCGTCGATGTCCGTTATCACACGGCTATCGTCTCTGTTGATACCGTCTGGAAAGGAGACGTCACGACCGAGTTTGAAGTGTGGACCCGGAGCGTGTCGAGTTCTTGCGGATACCATTTCGAGATAGGAGCAAGGTATGTGGTTTATGCCTACGACCCGTCGAGCTATCTGGATCAAGTATACACGCACATATGCACCAGGACTGACAAGTATGCCGATGCCGCGGATGATGTGGCGCAATTAGGGCCTGGAACGGTGCCGGTGACGATACAAGGAGAGCCCAGCCAGCCCTCAGCAACTGCACTTGGCCCAGCTCATCCCAACCCGGCCTACGGCCAGGTGAGCGTCTTTTTCTCGCTGCCTGAGTTAAGCGCCGTGGAGCTTACCGTTTACGATCTCTTAGGGCGCCCTGTCGAGCAAATCGCCTCGGGCGTGTATGCTTCAGGCACGCACTGGGTACACTGGAAGACTAACGGCTACGCCAGCGGAGTATACAGCTATCGACTGCGGCAAGGTGGACGAGTTTTCACACGTCAGCTCTTGGTACGTAGGTGAGACCGCGCCCCACCTCAACGGTGCGCAGATGGCAGTACATGACGGCCAGCGGAACCCATTATTCGTGGCATTGTCATAGCATGGTATCCGTGCTAATGCAATGACATGATTCAGTCATTCCTCAACCAAGCCTCTGAGGACATTTTTAACGGGATCTCGTCACGTGTTGCCCGAAAGACACTGCCGCACAAGCTCTGGCGCGTTGCTCAGCGCAAGTTAGACCAGCTTGACTCGGCCCAGACTCTGCAAGACTTACGCGTGCCGCCGGGCAACCGGCTAGAGGCCTTGCGGCGAGACCGGACTGGGCAGCACAGCATTCGGATAAATGACCAATACCGGATCTGCTTTCGATGGTCAGAACACGGCCCTAGGGACGTAGAAATCGTTGATTATCACTAGCCAGCTACAGGTGACTCATGGTTCGTATTCCCACGCATCGTGCGCCAACCCATCCAGGCGAGGTACTACAGGAAGAATTTCTCAAGCCGATGGCGCTCACCCAGCGTGAGTTAGCTAAGGGGATCCGTGTTTCATACCAGCGGGTGAACGAATTGGTCAACGGGCATCGGGGCATCACAGCGAGTACCGCGCTGCGCTTAGGACGCTACTTCGGGGTGAGTGCTGGGTACTGGATGAATTTGCAGCTGCGCTGGGAGCTGTATCACGTGCAGACAAGAGAGTCGGAAGAGTTAGTGCATATCCAGCAATATACCCCTGCTCAAACAGAGTAGATGCGCGCACCGGATGGTCAGGTTGAGTAACTGCATTACCCGGGCTCATGAGAACCGGAGGAACAAGAGGAATGCCGTGCAGCACCAGCACGAAAGGCGGGGGTAAGCGTCATTGGAGCCATCAGCCCTCCTCATGGCTAGAGCTCCCACAGTCTTTGCTCGCATCACGGGCGGAATTGAGCAGGTGGCCTCTTGAGGCACGCTGCAACAAGCGCTCACACGGGTACAAATGGCGACGACTCCGCGTGAGATTCTCTGAAACCGGGGCCGTTGGTCGGGGATTATGCGCCGCTCATCTGCGAGAGGCTGCGCCTGTCTGGGCGAACGTCACGAAAGCGGCTGAGCGCGGTAGGTTACGGGTGTCATTCAGGCACACACTCGCTAATCCAACCCAAGGTATCCTACCATGCGCAACGCTCTGTTTCTCTTCGCCGCTCTCGTCACGATGACTGCCAACAGCGCCTGTTCCCAAGCTGATCCCGGTCTCCTCGCGGATAACGCCGAGCCCACCGTAACGCTCACCGTGAAGGTCACCAACGCCGTCAGCAGCGACCACTTTGTCTACCTCGGCATGCAGGACGAAAATGGCAACATGGTGCAACAAACCAAGGCCAGCCTCGATAACCAGACCGCCACGTTCACCTTTGAAGACATGGCGATGGGCCGCTACGCCATCCAAGTCTTCCACGACGAGAACGGCAACGGCGACCTCGACACGGGCGCCTTCGGCATCCCGAACGAGCGCTACGGCTTCTCGAACAACGCGGTGGCTAACTTCGGGCCGCCCGCGCTGGAAGAGCGCCTGTTCACGCTCGACGCCCACACCAAAGTCATCATCGAGCTCTAATCCAGATCAAGCGAGGGGGGCGCACTGCGGTGCGCCCCCCGCTCGCGTTTGCGCCCACCGTACACCGGCACGATTCCATGAGCACGTTCTACAGCATCACGCTCGCCATCCACATCGCCGCGGGCATGATGGCGCTGTTCGTAGCACCGGGGGCCATGATGGCCAAGAAAGGCAAGGCCTGGCACCGCCGGTGGGGCAGGGTCTACTTCTGGTGCATGTTTGTCGTGGCCCTCAGCGCGGTAGTCATGGCCCTCGTAAAGCCAAACCTCTTCCTGCTGCTGCTGGCCGTGTTCAGCTTCTACCTGTCGTTTTCCGGCTACCGCGTGCTCTACCGCAAGAAGCCCGGCGCACGCGTCCCGCTGTTGGACTGGTGCGTGACGGGGGCCACCGTAGTCGCCAGTGCAGCGATGGCCGTCTACGGCGCCTCGGTGCTCCTGGGCGGCAACGGCTTCGGGACGGTGATGGTCGTGTTCGGCGTGCTGGGTACATCGGGAGCCGGCCAAGACCTCCGCAGCTTCATCCGCCCCAGCGCTGATAAGCACGCGTGGTTCTTCAAGCACATGAGCGGGTTCTTGACGTCCTACATCGCCACGGTGTCGGCGTTTTCGGCGGTCAACTTCATGTTTCTGCCGCCCGTACTGCGCTGGCTGTGGCCGACGGTGCTGGGTACGGCGGGGCTGATCGCATGGAGCCGGCACTACCGCAAGAAGTTCGCGCGCACGGTGGCGCCTGCTGCCGTTGGAACATCTCCGCCAGCGCTTGCTTCGCTCGCCCCGCATCAGGTCCGCTAATACACGTCTCGCTTGTGGATGCAGAGGTCCCGCCTTCAATTTCCTATCACCAACCTCGGCTGGATGGTGCTCTTCGGCATCCTGGCAGGGGTGCTGATCCACACGCTGATCAACCTGGGCACCCCGTGGCTCTTCGACACGAGAGGACTGCTGACGGGCATCGGGTACGGCGTGGGCTACACGGTGATCATGGGCGTAACGCAGCAGCTGGGCAACATCGTGATCCTGCGCCGCGCGCATCCGCTCCGCTCCCGGGCCGCCGTGCTGCGCCATGTGCTCACCATCAGCGTGCTCATGACCACGTCGTTTGGCGTAGCCACCCTCCTCCTGCCGTGGTTGATGGACGACACCGGCTTCTGGGGCAACACGGCGCTGCTCATCATCGTCGGCCTGTTCTCCTTCACCGTGTCGATGTTTGGCAACGGCTATCACTACCTCTCCATGTTCTACGATGACCTACTAGAAGCCGAGCAAGAGGCGCAAGACGCTCGCAAGGCAGCGCTCGATGCTGAGCTGCGTGCGCTGCGGGCACAGATTAACCCGCACTTCCTCTTCAACGCGCTCAACACAATCGCCGGGCTGACCCGCACGCGGCCTGCCGAGGCCGAGGCCGTCACCGAAGACCTCGCCGACCTCTTCCGCTACAGCCTCCGCGCTTCAAAACAGCCGAGGGTGACGCTGGCGGACGAGTTGGAGTCGGTGGAGCAGTATTTCGCCATCGAGCGCGCCCGCTTTCGGGAGCGTCTGCACGTCGAGGTCGATGTGCCGCCATCGCTGCACCGCACCATGGTGCCCAGCCTCATCCTGCAGCCACTCGTAGAGAACGCCGTCAAGCACGGCGTCAGCCAGAGCGAGGGCGTGGGGCAGGTGCGCGTGGTGGCCCATGCCGACGATGCCTACCTGGGCATCACCGTCACCGACAGCGGCCCTGGCTTCGATACCACCGACCTCAGCACGGTGCTCGCGCGCGGGACGGGCCTAAGCAACGTCCATGCACGCCTCCGCTATATGTTTGGCGATGAAGCGGGCGTCACCCTTCAACCCGATGGCGTGGCGCTGCGCATCCCGGCGGCACATCCTAAACACGTGGAGGCTGTAGTATGATGCGCTGTGTGCTCGTAGACGACGAACCGATTGCGCTGGAGCGGATGCAGGCGCTGCTGATGGAGGCCGCGGTGGCTGTAGAAATCGTGGGGACGGCGAACTCAGGCAAAGAAGCCATTCCGCTCATTTACGAAACGAAGCCCGACGTCGTCTTCCTCGATGTGCAGATGCCTGTGTTGGACGGGTTCGACGTGATCGACCTGTTGCGCCCGCCGCGCCCGCACATCGTATTCGTGACCGCCTATGACGAGTATGCGCTACGTGCCTTCGAGGTGCATGCGCTCGACTACCTGACCAAGCCCGTGCGGCTGCGGCGGCTGAACCAAACGTTGGAGCGCCTGCAAGCCCTCGCAGCTACCGCCTCCGAGGCGCTTGACGCCCTCCGCGCCGAACGAGCGGCCAGACAGCTGAACCGACTGACCGTGCAGGTGGGGCGGCGGCTGCGCGTGATCGAGGTGCCGGAGATCCAGTGGGTGGAAGCGCGCGACAAGCTCGTCTTTGCCCACCTCGACGGCGGCACCTTCCCCATCGACTTCACCCTCGATCAGTTGGAACAACGCCTTGACCCCGAGCAGTTCGTTCGGATTCATCGCGCCTACCTCGTCAACCTCAGCGCGGTCCACGAGCTGGTGCCTACGCGGGAAGGGGGCTACCGCCTACGCATGGCTGATGCCACGCCACTGCCCGTAGCACGCCGCCGCGCCCGCGCCGTCAAGGACCTGCTCAGCGGCGGCTGAGGCTGGAGGCAGAAACGATCTCGCAAACACAGGGGCACGGCCTGTAAACGCTGGAACAGGTGCGCTGCGCGCTACGTCGGAAAAAGAGAACAACAGGCTCCGCTGTAACGGTCTGGCGTAGGTCGGCTACTCAGCGGTCCCATCCACCTTCCGAGCACTGTGTCATGAACCGCCGTCGTTTTCTTCGCAACACCCCTCTTCTTCTTGCTGCCCCGAGTGTGCTCGGCGCGTTGGGGTGTAACCGCTCGAGTGCCACGCTCCGTTCGGAAGGCATAAGATCTGACGATGACCTGCGTGTCCATCCCGACATTGGCTCGTTCGACATCCTGGACAAGCCCGACGCGGCGTGGGAAGGCTTGGTGAGCAACGACGCGTACTACATCTTGTTTGAGGAGGGCACGGAGCGCCCCTTCAGCAGCCCGCTCAACGACAACAAGGCGCGCGGCACGTACGTCTGCGCATCATGCTACCTCCCGCTTTTTCCCTCAACGACCAAGTATGACAGCCGCACGGGCTGGCCGAGCTTCTGGGCGCCGCTCGACGGGCGCCTCGGGGAGAAGGTAGACACCAAGTTCGGCATGATCCGCACCGAGTACCACTGCATACGCTGCGGCGGCCACCAAGGCCACGTCTTCAACGACGGCCCGCAGCCTACGGGCCTCCGCTACTGCAACAACGGCCTCGCGCTGCGCTTCGTCCCTGAAGACGAGCCCCTCCCCGCATTGCGCGGCTAACCGATTAGCCCAGACCCACGCGCTCGAAGATCGTATCCACGTTGCGCATGTGGTACTGTGCGTCGAACGCATCGTCGATGTCGGCTGCCGAGAGGTGGGCTGTGATGCCGGGGTCGGCGTCCACAATGTCGCGGAAGGCACGCTGCTCGTTCCACGCCTGCATGGCGCGCGGTTGGACGAGGTCGTACGCAGCCTCGCGGTTCAGGCCCTTGTCGATCAGCTTGAGCAGCAGGCGCTGGCTGTTGTAGAGCCCGAACGAGCGCTCCATGTTGCGCTGCATGTTCTCCGGGAAGACCACCAGCCGCTCGATCAGGTTGCCGAAGCGGTGTAGCGCGTAGTGCAGGATGGTGGTGGCATCGGGCAGGATGACGCGCTCTACCGATGAGTGCGAGATGTCGCGCTCGTGCCACAGCGCCACGTTTTCGTATGCCGACACCATGTAGCCGCGCAGCAGCCGTGCGCAGCCCGTGATGTTCTCCGACGTGACGGGGTTGCGCTTGTGCGGCATCGCCGACGACCCCTTCTGGCCTTTGCCGAACGCCTCCTCCACCTCGCGAAATTCGGTCTTTTGCAAGCCGCGTACTTCCACCGCCATCTTCTCCAGCGTGGCCCCGATGAGCGCGAGGACGCTCATGTAGTGCGCGTGGCGGTCGCGTTGGAGCACTTGCGTGGAGATGGGCGCGGGCGTCAGGCCGAGACGCTCGCACGTCAGCCGCTCTACTTCGGGCGGCGTGTGCGCAAACGTACCCACGGCGCCCGACACTTTGCCGACATGCACACCTTCAGCGGCAGCCAGGAAGCGCGCGCGGTTGCGCTGCATCTCGGCGTAGTAGAGCGCCATCTTGAGCCCAAAGCTCGTCGGCTCGGCATGGACGCCGTGCGTGCGGCCCATCATCAGCGTGTGCTTGTGCTCCTTGGCCCGCGTAGCCAGTACGTCCAGCATCCGGTCGAGCTGCGCTAGGATCAAGTCGTTGGCCTGCTTCAGCCGGTACGACCACGCCGTGTCCACCACGTCCGACGACGTCAGCCCGTAGTGGACCCACTTGCGCTCCTCGCCCAGCGTCTCGCTGACGGCGCGCGTGAACGCCACCACGTCGTGCCGCGTCGTCCGCTCGATCTCGTGAATCCGGTCGATGTCGAACGACGCATTGGCGTACAGCTTCTCGACATCCTCGGCCGGAATCGCACCTAACGCCGACCATGCCGCGCAAGCGGCCAGCTCTACGTGGAGCCACGATTGAAATTGCTGGTGTTCACTCCAAAGCGCCGCCATCTCAGGGCGCGTGTACCGAGCAAGCATAGGGGAAGAGGTTCGGTTGCCGAAGATCAAGGCTTCAACATACAATCCCCAGGACGAGCAGAGCGCGAACACTCCGCCAAGAGTCATGTCGCGTGAGTGCGTCGGTGCGTGAACGCGTTGTCGCGTCGAAAAGAGTCAGGCGTAGATCAAACGGCGCCCCTTGGGCTCGGGGATCGGATCGCTAAACTCGGCGGCCGTGTCAATCCACAATTGCATTGCGTCCTGTGCCGCGCGTAGCGCCTCGGCCTGCGTATCACCGTGCGCCATACAGCCGGGCAACTCCGGGACATCAGCTACAAATACCGCATCTTCTGCGCTCCAGTAGATAATGACTTCGTACTTATGCATCGTTGTATCCTTCTGAAAGTCGATACTTCAGAATAATTGATCTCACTTGCCGTACTTGATAGACCTTGGCCTTGTTGCCTTGCTTCTGAAGATTGACTTTCTCCGCGATTCCTTGTTTCCGGAAAACGTGGTGGCTGCCCTTGACGCGCAGCTCGAACCCGAGCCGGATGAGCAACTGGCACAAGTCGTCGAACTTGATGTTTGCGTCGGAGCCTCCGAGCAAGATGCGCTGTGCTAGCTTCTCGTATTTACCCATGACCAAACAGTTTGAGAAGCCCCAAAAGTGCGAAGCGCGTCCGAGAGCCCAACCCCGAGTCGCTAAAACGAGCCGCGTTTGTCGCGCAGGTACTTGTTCAGCAGCTCGCGGGCGCGGAAGATATGGGCCTTGACGGTGCCGAGTGGCAGATCGAGTGTACGGGCGATCTCGTCGTAGGTCTTCTCTTGCTGGTGCCGCATCACGATGACGCGGTGGTACTTGGGCGGCAGCGCGTCGATAGCGTCCTGAATGAGCGCCCGCCGCTGGTCTTGCACGATGTGCCGATCCGGGCGGTACGTCGTGTCTGGCACCTCGTACTCTAGCTCGCCGTCCTTGGTCTGGATGGGGCGGTCGATGGAGAAGGTGTTGAGCTTCTTCTTGCGCAGGAAGTCAATGGTGTGGTTCGTGGCAATCTTGTAGAGCCACGTCGAGAACGCGTAATCGGCCGAGTACGACTTCAGCGCCGAGAACGCCTTGATGAAGCTCTCTTGGACCAGGTCATCGATCTGCTCGCGGCCACGCACCATGCGCTGGATGTGGTGCCGTAGCGCGTTCTGGTACTTGCCCATCAGCCGTTCGTACGCCACCTGCTGCCCGGCCAGTGCCTGGCGTACCCATTCGCGGTCCTGCTCGCTCGATTCCGACGGGGTGACGGTGTCAGGGCGGGATTTTGACATGCAGGTGGAGGAGCGCTAAGCAGGTAAGGGGCGGTGCCCTGTGTCAACGGCAATGCGCTCCGAAACGGACATGCCTGGGGTTTGTTGCGTGCTAGAACGCCGCCGCATGGTCAAACGAACGACGCCCTGCACACCGAAGCATGCAGGGCGTCCCAAAGGTCAACCGCAGGTGCTGGCTACACGTCAGCGCCCTTCACGGTTTTGATGATGACCGCTGCCACCTTGTACGGGTCGGCGGCGGAGTTGGGCCGGCGGTCTTCGAGCCAGCCTTTCCAGCCGTTCTCGACCGTGGCAATCGGGATGCGGATGGAGGCACCGCGGTCCGAGACGCCGTAGCTGAACTTGTCGATGGCTTGCGTCTCGTGCAGGCCTGTCAAGCGCAGGTGGTTGTCTGGGCCGTAGGCGGCGATGCACTCGGCGATGACATCAGCAGGTGAGAACGCCTCGCAGATGGCGTCATAGATTGCCTTGTCTCCTGCCTCGCGCAGCGTGCTGTTGGAGAAGTTGGCGTGCATGCCTGAGCCGTTCCAGTCGCCTTTGATCGGCTTGCAATGGTACTCGATGGCTACGCCGTACTGCTCGGCGGTGCGCTCTAGTAGGTAGCGCGCCATCCAAACCTGGTCGCCTGCTGCGGCTGCCCCTTTGGCGAAGACTTGGAACTCCCACTGGCCAGCAGCCACCTCGGCATTGATGCCTTCCACATTGAGTCCGGCGTCCAGGCACAGGTCCAAGTGCTCTTCCACAATCTCACGGCCGTACGCATTGCTCGCACCGACGGAGCAGTAGTAAGGGCCCTGCGGACCTGGGTAACCGTTGGCAGGGAAGCCCAGCGGCAAACCCGTCTCGGTGTCGATCAGGAAATACTCCTGCTCAAAGCCGAACCAGAAGTCGCTATCATCGTCGTCGATGGTGGCGCGGCCATTGCTCGGGTGCGCTGTACCATCAGCGCTGAGCACTTCGCACATGACGAGGTACGCGTTCCGGCGGCCTGGGTCGGGGAGGATGGAGACGGGCTTCAGCAAGCAGTCGGAAGAGCCGCCGGGGGCCTGTTCCGTCGAGCTGCCGTCAAACGACCACATGGGGCATTCGTCCAGGGAGCCACCAAAGTCGCTCACAATTTTAGTTTTGCTGCGCAGGCTTTGCACGGGCTCGTAGCCGTCAAGCCAGATGTACTCCAGTTTGGTCTTCGCCATGATGATGT
Organism: Bacteroidota bacterium; assembly: GCA_038747545.1. Classification (GTDB taxonomy): domain Bacteria; phylum Bacteroidota; class Rhodothermia; order Rhodothermales; family JBCCMF01; genus JBCCMF01. The sequence goes on along the minus strand of JBCDJT010000103.1, from coordinate 5,349 downwards.
AAGCGTAGAGAATCGATAAATGATGGGATGGGGGTAATCAGTCAAACACAAACTTAAGGAACAGAAAGCGATGGGGGAATTAGGTTTGTCCTAAGAAAATTAGGTCGGGAGTTTGCTCGGGTGAGAATACCGCTGGAAGGGCTTTTCTTGGAGGTATTCCAACAGTACCCACCGGAAAGATTCACCGTCTTTACCCGTTACACATAGCAGACAGACCCGCTCGACGCCGATCTGCCTGCCATGCTGCTGTGTGACCTTAGTTTTTGAGGCTAGAGGCTGATGCCGAAGACGAGGTAGCTCCGTTCAAGCGCAGGGTTGATGGTGTACGCCACTGAGAGGGGCAGGGAAAACGCATCGGTAATTTTGATCTCGCGCCCAGCGCCCAGGCTGATGTTCGTCACGGCGAACCCGTCGGTGAGGTACCAGGCGCTCTCCATCGGGACAACACCCACGGCCAGGGCCAACTCGGTTTCGCCCAGCGTGAGCGGGACGCCGACTTCCACGTAGACCGAGGTGTCATCGTCGTTGAAGAAGTTGATGTTGCCTGCCAGGGCGAAGCCCGTTCCCTCGTAGCCCAGGTTGGCTTCCAGGGTGTGCGCGCCACCGTCACTATAGTCGAAGAAGCTGTAGCTGGAGCCAGCGGTAGCAGGGGTTCCCAATGGGGACGGGAAGTAGTAGTCGGTGACGCCGAAGGAGAGAGGGCCTGCACTGTAACTCACGTAGAGATCATGCTCATTGGCACCGCCTGCGTTGACGGCATACGAGGCCCAGGTGCCAACGGTGAAGTTGCCCGCGCTGACTTCAAGGTAGGGCTGCACGCTGGCTGATTCGCCGAAGTCCAGCCCGCGCCAGACGTACCGGTTGAAGAGGTCGGCGCCAAGATCCACGCTTTGCGCAGAGGCTGACAGGGGGGCAATGCTCAGGGCAAGCAGCAAGACAAGAGAAAGGAGGTAGGATTGACGGCGGAGGGAAGTGGAGATACGCATGAGAGTTGATTGATGGTATGGAGGTGGGACATGCTTAACGGGTACAGGTAGGGCGCGTCGGCTCCAGGCAGGAGATCCTGGGTGGCGCCATAGAGCCGACGCGCCCATGCAATGCGATGAACGTGTAATGCAGTGAGGAGGTGGAGAGCCGACCTATACTTCGGCCATCGAGAGCTCGTCGCTTGGCATGAACTCGGGATAGGCAGCGTTGGCATGCTCGTGCAGGTCCAAGCCCACTTCTTCGAGCGTGCTGTCTACGCGCAGGCCGATGGTGGCGTCAAGCATCTTGAAGATGAGATAACTGATGGGGAAGGTCCACAAGAAGGCGGCAGCGATCCCGACGAGTTGGACGCCTACGATGCCCATGTTGAACATGTCGCCTGCGTTGAAGAGGCCCGCGGCAAGGGTGCCCCACGCGCCACAGACACCGTGTACGGCTACAGCGCCCACGGCGTCGTCCACGAAGCGCTCCAAGAAACGCGCCGCATAGACCATGATGACACCTGCCAAGGCGCCCGTAAGGATAGCAAAGCCCGGCGAGAGGTTGGCGCAGCCTGCAGTGATGCCCACAAGGCCCGCGAGCACGCCGTTGAGCGTCATGGGCGCGTCGGGCTTGCCCGAGCCGAGCCACGTCACAATCATGGCGACGACCGAGCCCGCACCTGCAGCGAGGAAGGTGTTGATGGCAATGAGCGCGATGCTGGTGTCGCCTGTCGTGGTGGAGCCTGCGTTGAAGCCGAACCATCCCATCCATAGGATGAAGACGCCCAGCGCAGCCAGCGGCATGTTGTGGCCAGCGATGTGTACGGGCTTGCCGTTGATGTACTTGCCTACGCGGGGCCCGACGACGAGGGCGCCAGCCAGCGCGGCCCATCCGCCTACCGAGTGGACCACCGTGGAGCCTGCGAAGTCGATGAAGCCGAGGCCTTCAAGCCAACCCGAGCCGTTGAAGAGGCTGCCCCAGGCCCACGAGCCAAAGATCGGGTAGATGAGGCCAGTGATGACGATAGAGAAAAGCAGGTAGCCCGTGAACTTGGTACGCTCGGCCACGGCACCGGAGACGATGGTAGCGGCCGTGGCGGCGAAGACCGCTTGGAACAGGAAGAAGGCATACGTCCAAGGATCATCGGTTAGGCCCGAAAGGAAGAAGCCGTCTGTGCCAATCCAGCCGCCAGCTGTGGTGCCAAACATGAGCCCAAAGCCAAGGACGAAGAAGACCAGCCCCCCTGCCGACACATCCATCACGTTCTTCATGATGATGTTTACCGCGTTCTTCGAGCGTGTGAAACCCGTCTCCAGCAAGGCGAATCCCGCCTGCATGAAGAAGACCAAGATGGCAGCGAGAATCGTCCAGAGGTAGTTCAGGTTGACCTGAACCGTTGCGGCTGCGTCTTGCGCAAACGCCTCAGGAGTGGTGAGGAGGAATAAGGCAGCGAGAAGTGGTAAAGCCTTTTTCATGGTAGGGAAACAATGGTGGAAAGAACGTCGGTGTGGCCTGATAAATATTTTAAGTGATGAGATTTAAATTGGCAATAATATTAGGAAATCAAAAGCCCTTCCAGAATAAATTTATATAGTTGCGCCTTGGTAGAGATGTTTTATTATCAGGTACTTAGCGCACAGGCTTATCCGACCATGCGTGGTGCAGCACTGTTGTCATGAAGGCCTCGTGAAGCGCTTTTCTGGGGCTCTTTTGCTTCTGATTTGGAGTTGATGCCGGTGCCCGTAGTGCTTCTCTGTAACTTCTGAGGGCATCTTGTCGTGCAAGGTCTTGACGCTTTGTTCATCTTTGCCCGCACCCCATCCCCCCATGTTTCAGAACTACCTCAAGGTCGCCCTGCGCAACCTGCAGAAGCACCGCGGCTACGCCTTCATCAATGTGACCGGGCTCGCTGTGGGCTTGGCCTGTGCCACCCTGATGCTGCTCTTCATTCGCCATGAAATGAGCTATGACCGGTTCCACGAGAAGAGCGACCGCATCTACCGGGTGTATCTGGAAGACTTGGAGGAGGATGAAAAAATATCGGTTACACCCAGTGCGCTCGCCCACGCCTTCCGGCTGGATTACCCAGAGGTCGAGACGGCTGTGCGGCTTTACGATCCCACCAAATACAGCCCAATGGTGGTCCGCAAGGGGGCGGAGGTCTACCGCGAAGAGGGCTTCCTGTACGCCGACTCTACCTTCTTTCAGACCTTCTCTTTCGACCTGCTGAACGGCCAGAAAGCGGGTGCCTTAACCCGCCCCAACACGGTCATCCTGACGGCGTCGATGGCGGAGAAGTACTTTGGCAGTCAGAACCCTGTTGGGGAAACCATCGATGCCGGGGCACGCACGTTCGAGGTGATTGGCGTGATGCCCGATGTGCCGGAAAACTCGCACGTTGGGTTCAACTTCCTGGCGTCGTACGTGACGCTGGCCAACTGGTCAGAGGCGAGCGATGACACGTGGCGGGCGGCCAACTTCTACACCTACGTAGTGCTCAAGGACGGTGCTCCGATCCGCGGGTTGGAGGAGAAGATGGACCTCCTCGTGGAGCGCGTGGCTGGGGATCGCATGCGCGAGGCAGGGATGAGCGTGGGCGTGGGCTTCGAACCGCTCACCGACATCCACCTGCACTCCGACGTAGAGGCTGGGCTGAAGCCGACGGGCGACATCCGCTACGTGTATGGCCTGCTGGCGCTGGTGGTGCTTGTGCTGGTCATCGCCTGTATCAACTATATGAATCTGGCGACCGCCCGCGCTGCCCGTCGTGCTCGAGAGGTCGGGATGCGCAAGGCGCTGGGTGCCGCTCGTGGGCAACTCCTGGGGCAGTTCTTTGGTGAGTCGGCCGTGCTGGTTGGGCTGGGGCTGGTGGTGGCGCTCCTGCTGGCCTCGCTGGTGGTACCGTTCTTCAACACGCTCACCGCCAAGAGCTTTGTGGTGGGCGATGTGTTCACGCCCTCTATGCTGCTGGTGTTGCTCGGCATCGGTGTGCTGGTGACGTTCGTGGCAGGCAGCTACCCCGCGCTCGTACTCTCCGGCATGCGCCCGATGCAAGTGCTGAAGGGCTCGTTCAAAGCCAATCCCAAAGCTGCGCTGACGCGCAAGGGGCTGGTCGTCTTCCAGTTTGCCATCTCAGGCTGCATCATCATTGGCACTACGTTCGTGGTGCAGCAACTGCAGTTCATCCAGCAGCAGAACCTCGGGTTCGACCAGGACCAAGTCATGATGCTCGATCTGCCCCGTGAGCTGCGGCAGGCTTCGGAAACGGTCAAGACTGCAGTAGAGTCTATGCCCGAGGTACAGGCCGCAGCGGCGATGAGTGACTATCCAAGCCGCATCCTGGGCGGGTATAGCGCTGCAGTGGAAGGACGTCCTGACCAAACGTTCCCGTCCATCGGGTACCGCGTGGACCCCGATGCTGTGGAGACGCTGGACTTCACACTGGTCGCAGGGGCAACGATGTCTCCCAACCACGTACCCAATGAGGATGGCAGTGGCCACCAGTTCATCTTGAACGAGACAGCTGTGCGTAACATGCAGTTTGAGCCCGGTGAAGCCATCGGGCGCAGCTATAACATGAACGGCCGGGAAGGCGAGATCGTAGGGGTCGTTGCCGACTTTCACTTTGCCTCGCTCAAGGATACGATCGACCCGTTGACGCTCTTTGCTTCACGCTTCGGTTACAGCTTCATGGCGGTGCGCTTAGCGCCGGGTGATATCGGCGCGACTGTGGCAGGCGTGGAGAATGTGGTGGCTGAACTGGCGCCGGGCGCACCGTTCAGCTTCGCCTTCCTCGACGATCAATTTGACGCGCTCTACCGCGAGGAGCAGCGCGTGGCGAGCATCGTCAGCGCGTTCGCAGGCTTTGCCATCCTGATTGCCTGCCTGGGGCTGTTTGGGCTAGCCGCCTTCATCGCCGAGCAGCGGACGAAGGAGATCGGCGTGCGTAAGGTGCTGGGCGCCTCAGTGTCCAACATCGTGCTGCTCTTGACCAAAGACTTTGCTGTACTCGTGGGCATCGCGTTTGCTGTGGGGGCCCCCATAGGCTACCTGTTCGTCTCCGACTGGCTCGACAACTTCGCTTACCGCATTGACGTTGGGATAATGCCTTTCGTGCTGACCGCGCTGGGCATCTTGCTGTTGGCGGGCGTCACGGTGTCGTACCAAGCCATCAAGTCGGCCATCGCCGACCCCATCAAGGCGCTGCGGTATGAATAGCAGGTGCTGGGTGTACTAATCCAGCTAGGTACACGACAAAAACCGTAGCGTCCGTCGGAAGGCTCGTTGCTGCCCTGTAGGGTTGAGCAGCAGACGCCGCAGATGATCCAGGCCATATCGAAATACGCTACAACGGCGACGGCCATCACGGGCACGCCTGAT
>JBCDJT010000102.1:0-18265 GCA_038747545.1 Bacteroidota bacterium | reverse complement strand
GCACGTAGCCTAAACGACCTTGCTGCTGCCAATGTCGGGTTGTCCAAAACACCCCCGCGGGTTTAGAGCGCCGCCCCGCTGTCCCATCCGGTCAGCGTGGCGGCTCTCTGCATGTGAATATACAGTTAATGGCAGGCTTCTCTGTGAGGCCTCCAACGATACCCAAACTCGGAATCATGGTGATATGCGACGTCGACGCACACCGTGGGTGTTATGAGCAGCAGTGTGCCGCGCGTAAGTAGAAGGATCTGTACCACGGCATTGCAGTGATAATTTGCCAAGCTCTATATTAGACAGGTACAAGACGGTTGCATTTTATGCAAGTTAATGCTAACTGTCAGTTCAGCGTTTGTTGCTACGGAGCTGCTGTAGGCCATCTAGCTGCGGTGTCTTGATACACTCGTCCAGCCTCATTGACAGGGCAGGTATAAGCGAGGGCCTGAGACAGAAGTTTGAGGCTGGGCTGGTAGCAGCTCGCCTAGGCAGTTCAGCGAACGCCGTTTTACAATACGTCAGGGTGATAACATGCGAGGCGGCATGGTTAGAAAGAGAGTTATGGCCTGTATGGGAAATACGAGAGCACAGCTGTCATGGCAACGCAGCCCACGAGGCGTATCAAGGAGATATCCTGCAGGCGTCATCCAATCTTGCCGCATGGCTCCATCTGGCGAGAGCCACAACACACGTGCAAATACGATGTCCAAGGGAAGGTCTGAGCCGTGTCGCCAGCATAGCATGTCGAGCGGGCAAACACGCTGCTGGCATAGAGGAATAATCATGGCGCTCACAATGAGCATGAGCTTCGCGGTCTCCCACGTGGCAGCGCAGGATTTTACCTTTGATGTGACCGTGTCTGATGGGGCGGTTGCTACCACCATTACGTTGGGATTGAGCGCTGCCGCACCAAACGACGCGGGATTTGATGCCGGCCTGGATGTGCAAGCGCCGCCGCCACCGCCCTTCGGTGCCTTTGATGCACGCCTCACGAATGAGACCGGAGATTTCCTGACCGATATCCGCAGTTCGGCATCAGGTACCACCACGTTCGATGTGGAGTACCAGGCAAGCAGTGGCGCTGGCCCCATCATGCTCTCATGGGACTCAGCTGCGATCCAAAGCCTAGGAGAGTTTGAAATTGTTGATGCCATCACGGGCGCGCTGTTCGGGCCGCTGGATATGTCCACTGTGGCCACCCTCAATGTGTCAACAGCTGGTGGACTGCTCCCAAACCGCCTGCGCATCAGGGTGACACCGATCGTGCCCCCCATCGCAGTGGACGACCCGGCAACGACCGCTGAGGACGCCGCCGTCCTGGTCAATGTCCTCGCCAACGACACAGATGTGGACGGCAGGCTGGATGTGAGTACGGTGACCATCGTCACGGCAGCAGCAAACGGCACCGCCTTAGCCAACGCCGACGGCACGATCACGTACACGCCCGCCGCCGACTTCAACGGCACCGATAGCTTCAGCTACACCGTCAACGACTACAGCGGCGCGACCTCGAACGCGGCCACGGTGACGGTGACGGTGACAGCCGTCAACGACGTGCCCACCGTGACAGATGATTCCGCAACGACGCTTGAAGATATAGCAGTGGCCATCAACGTTCTCGCCAATGATGCCGATGTGGACGGCACGCTGGATACGAGTACGGTGACCGTATTCACAGCAGCCACGGGGGGAACCGCCCTAGCCAACGCCGACGGCACGATCACGTACACGCCCGCCGCCGACTTCAACGGCGCCGATAGCTTCAGCTACACCGTCAACGATGACAGCGGCGCGACCTCGAACGCGGCCACGGTGACGGTGACGGTAACAGCGGTCAACGACGTGCCCATTGCTATCGACGACCCGGTCACGACGGCTGAGGACGCCGCCGTCTTGATCAATGTCCTCGCGAACGACGCAGATGTGGACGGGACGCTGGATGTGAGCACGGTGACCATCGTCACGACAGCAGCAAACGGCACCGCCTTAGCCAACGCCGACGGTACGATCACGTACACGCCCGCCGCCGACTTCAACGGCACCGATAGCTTCAGCTACACCGTCAACGACGACAGCGGCGCGACCTCGAACGTGGCTACCGTCACGATCACGGTCTCGGCTACCCAGGATGACGCCGATGGCATCCCTGACGAGGAAGAAGACAACGTGGATGGTGATGGAAATGGAGAGCCCGATGGCGATGGCAACAACGACGGCATCCGCGATAAAGAGCAAGACGAAGTGGCATCGGCCCGCATCGATGGCAGCGGGGCGTACGTGACGCTGCAAGCTCCGATGGGGACCACCCTGCTAGCGCCAAGCGCCACCCAGACCATCCCCGATGCCACCGCTCCCGAGGCGCCCATGCCAGGCGAAACGGCTGCCGTCTTCCAATTCGGTATCGACCTCGATCCCAGCGCCTCCGGCAGCTGTGACGCCTCTGTTGATGTAGAGCTTATCCTACCACCGGGTGCATTAGCCAACCGCTATTTCAAGTATGGACCTACGCCAGACAACGCGGCTGACCACTGGTACGAGTACCCGAACGTCACGACGCGTACCGACGCGCAAGGCCGGATCGTGCTTCTCGTCACCCTTGCTGATGGGCAGGCAGGCGATAACGACCTCAGCGCAAACTGCATCATTCAGGATCGAGGAGCAGCCGTCTTTCGAGAGCGGGTGGCGAACGAATCGGAAGAAGACCTACTGCCTCAGCAGTTTAGCCTCCAGCAGAACTATCCCAACCCATTCAATCCTACCACGAGCATCACGTTTGCCGTCCCCGAGGCGGCGTTTGTGACCGTTGCCGTCTACAACATGCTCGGGGAGCAGGTAGCCACGGTCGTGGCAGAGTCACTGGCTCCGGGGCGATACCAACACGCTTTCGACGCGCGTGACTTGGCCAGCGGCCTCTACATCTATCGCATGTCGGCCAAGAGCTTCTCCGCTACCCGCATGATGACGCTTATGAAGTGAGCGCGTACGCAAGGGCCAAGCGTCCAGCCGCTACCGTCAGGCTACCTCGAACTGGGCTTAGGGGCGCGACACCTCAGGTTTGGTTCAGAGAGCACAGGGCGTTGGGGCAATCTAGGCCCGCCTGTGCATCCGGCAGCACCAACGGCGCGGCTACCATCACGAAATTCTGGGAAGACCCCATATGAAGAAAACGCTTTTCGTCATCGTGCTGCTGGCGGTTCCAGCCGTTGCGCATGCGCAGCGCACGGTCACGGCTCGTCTCAACACGGCTACCCTGCCCGATACTACCCAAGTGACCGCCCTCGTCGAAATCAGGGGCGCCCTAGATGGCGTAGGCGGTACCACACTCCCTGATGGCAACGTCTTGGATTGGGATGCTACCTCAACGATCGAGCCTACAAACCAGGGCGGCGACTACTGGGACGTCACTTTCAACATCCCGGACAACGCCGAACTCCAGTTCAAATTCTATGCGCAGCAGGCAGAGAGCGCAGGCATTGGTGGCTGGGAAGACGGGGCCAACCACCGCATCGCTGCTGGCACCGGCGATGTGGATTTGGGGGTGCATTACTTCGAGAAAGGAGAAACGGACCGGGTCTACGATTGGCGCCCCTTCGAATCAAAGCCTGATACAGTCGCCGTCTGGTTCCGAGTCTACATGAGCACCGCAGACGCCCTGGACAAGGGCTATGATCGCGCACAGGAAATGACGATCGGAGTGCGTGGGGACCCGCTGGGTCCTGACGGTGGAGGGCAAGGAACGCGTGGCCCACTGGACTGGGGAAGCACGCAGCTGATCCTGAGCCGCGAAGGCGTCGACAGCGCGCTGCCCGGAATTGATCTGTATTCGGGCGTGGCCTACTATCCCCAAACGGCCGTCGGGACGCTCCAGAACTACAAGTTTGTCATCGAGCGTCCAAGTGGGGCTATCGGCTGGGAGGCCGACGTGGGTGCGGCAACGGGCAACAGGCAGTTCACCATCCCGGCTGCCGACACAACCCTACACTGGGTCTATTTCTCCGATGATGCGCCCGTGGACCCTGGCGTCCGAACGGCGGACGTAACGTTCAGCGTAGACCTGTCTCCGCTGAAGACCTTGGGCCTCTTCAGCGAGGCCGCTGGAGACCGGGTGCAGGTTCGCGGAAGCTTCAACGGATGGGACGGCAGTGACCCGGCCAACAGCCAACTCAGCCAACAGCCCGGCACGGACGTGTACGCCAGCACCATCCCCATCACAGCGGGAACGGACCAAGCCATGCCCTACACGTTCTATGTCGCATACGACGAGGCCACCATTGGTGATCGGTTTGGCGTATCTCCTCCATCGGGCTGGGAAGTGCCCATCCTACGCACCGGGGGCCTGCGCCAGTTTGCGCTTGGGGCGGCGGGGGATGTCCAGCTGGATGTGGCTATGTTCAACGACATCCGCACAGAGTACCTCGTCCTCGACGATCGCACAGTTGAGGTGACGTTCAGTGTAGATATGGCGCCTGCGCGGGCATTCGCAGGTAGCCCGTTCCAGCCTGGCACCGACTCTGTGTACGTCGATCTCCGCATCGACGCATTCTGGGCAGCTACGCAACCCCGCGTGGATGGCATCCGGCGGCAATCGCTCTACCTCGAAGACCCCGATGCCGACTTGGTATACACGCGCACGCTCCACCTAGAAGCACCTACGTACAGCGCACTGCAGTACCGGTATGGCTACGGGCTGCAAGCCAGTCGGTACATCGAGGAGCAGGGGGGAAGCCCCAACTCATCGGCCCGCCACCGCGTGCGGTACATCCCACCCGACGGAATCGGCAGTTGGCCTACGCAATATGCCCTGCCAGCCGATGTTTTTGTACCGACAGGCGACCTACCCACAGAAGGCATTCCCCCAGCTGTGGTGCGTAGATCGCTGCAAGCAGGTTGGAACGTAGTGGGCCTTCCCATAGCCGTGACCGACTCGAGCCACACCGTGTTGTTTCCGGGGGCCTCGCCTAACGGGTTCTTCGGATTTAATGGAGGATACGTCGTGCCAGCACAAGCCTCGTTGGCCCGTGGACAGGGGTACTGGCTACAAACAGCCGCTGGGAGCGAGGCGCGGCTATCGGGCAGCGCCATCCGGCTGACACGAACCATGCTCCAGGAAGGGTGGAATCTGGTCTCGGGGCCTTTGTGTACCGTGCCCGCGGGAGCAATACAGGACCCGAGTGGCGCCGTGCTAGAGGGCACGTTGTTCGGTTTCAACGGGACGTATGCAGCAGCCAGCGCCTTTGCCCCGCTAGAGGGCTATTGGCTTCGGGCCAGGGAGGCAGGCATGATTACACTGGACTGTGATGCTGCGGGTAAGACTGAGGCACCCTCGCCCAGCCTAGCCAGCTTGGGCGAGATCATGCTCGAGGATGCCACGGGACAGCAGCAGCGGTTATACTTTGGCGCGGCATTGGGGGACCTGCCTGCGGGGGCGTATACCACGCCTCCACCAGGACCATCACGCCGCTTTCAGGCGATGTTTGATGAAGGTCGGTATGTGACGCAGCACGCCTCTGCGATTGACCTTGTGGATGCACAATACCCTGTGTATATGCACATGGTACGGCTGCCCGCAGGGCATGACCCTTACCGCATCGCGATCGGCGAGGCATCGTACGAGGCGCAGCCAGGGCTGGCGCTGCGCTTCGACGAAGGCGCGGCGCCCCGGCTTCTGGCATCGGGTGCGCAGGTTCCAGAAGCCTTTGCGTTGGCGCCAAACTACCCCAACCCGTTCAACCCCACCACAACCTTCCGCTTTGCCCTACCCGAGGCCAGCCTCACCTCTTTGGCGGTCTATGACCTGATGGGGCGCCGGGTAGCCACCATCGTCGAGAACACGCGGCTCACGGCGGGCTGGCACAGCGTCCCCTTCGATGCTCGTGCCTTGGCTAGCGGCGTCTACGTGTACCGCCTCAAAGCAGGAGCCTTCACAGCCGGTCGCACGCTCACGGTCTTGAAGTGAGCAGCTACATCGCACGTTCGATACCCTTCCCACTTCGCCATGCGCCCTGAACCGTGTGGCTCAACCTGACAAAGCCATGACCATGAGATCTATGCGGGCCTGGATAAACCTAGGTGTGTTGACCTTGGGCCTTGCGGCGCTTGGAGGCAACACGGCTGCGCTGGCACAAGCCCCTGTACTGGGCGACGACTTTGTCTTCTTCATTAACGGGTCAAACGTGCTGATCCCCGAGGTGGCTGGCGGAACAGTGGTGAATGATCCGCTCGCACCTGGCACGGCTAACAAGGTCATTGCGTTCGCCAACGCTAACTTCGCAGAGCCAGGATGGGCGTGGCCAGCAGCCGTCGGTGTAGATGCCTCGCAGAACGTGGGGGCAGGCATCGGCGAAGGCGACACCCTCTACATCCGTGTCCTCTCCGACCCGGCCAACAGGTCCCATAATGCTGGCTTTGGTCCACATTCCGCCATGCGCATTCAGTTCACGGATAGCCAGGAAAACGACAGCGACTTAGCCAATGGCAACCCTGCGTTCCGTGTCAGCTGGGTCTTCCCCGAGTGGGTACACGACGGGCAATGGCACGAACTGGCCATCCCGCTGCCGCCCACAACAACGGCCGTGCTCGACTCCATGCGCCTCGACAAAGACGCAAACGGCGCCCCATTGCCCGTGCCCGCAGACGAACTGGCCAAAAGATGGTGGTACAATGGGGCCTGGACTAGCGCCGGGGGCATCACGCCGCCGAGCGCATCGCTTTTCGGAGGGACGAATCCCGATCGCTTTCAAGAGTTTAGCTGGGATGCCGTCAAGAGATTCGGCGTCTCCTTCGACTGGGCCGATGCAGGCTCAACGGGCGCGCCTGTCTACTTCGACTATTTCTACATCGGAGGGCCACACATAGCCATCGATGCCCTCGCAGGCGGTCCAGCACCCATGCGAGGTGTGACGGCAACGGCAGAAGAGGGCAGCTTCAAGGTGTCGTGGATGCACGACCCGCAGTTTGCGGGCTACAACGTGTACGCGAGCGACCGGCCGATCACCGACGTGACGGATCCGCTGGTATTACAGATCGGCCAGAAGAACTTCGAAGACACTGACTTTTCGGTCACGTACAACCATGTGGCTCCGCACACCACCCTGGCCAGCGACTTTACGGTGTACTTCGCCGTGACGTCGGTGGGCGCCTTTGGTGAGGAGAACACGGATGTGACGAACAGCCGTGCGCAGGCAACGACGACGGTACTCTCGAAGCCGCATCTGTTCGAGGTCACGGATGAGGAGTCGGACACAATCTTTGACAACCTAGATGCGGGCAACGTTGTAGGCGGTCCGCTGGTGGGCACATACGTGCCGTTCGCCATTAACAGTGGCCGGTACCGCGAGGGTAATGGCGGTCCGCCGGAGAGGCTTCTGGAAGACCGGGACCTGTCGATGAAGCTATGGGCAGGCTTTCACCCAGACTTTGAGGAGGTGTACCTCTACGTTGAAGTGATGGACGACACGATCAGTGCCACACCCGAGGGCAGTCTTGCCAACGATGCGTGGCGGTATGACAGCGTGGAGATCAATTGGGGCATGTACGAGCCGATCTCCGCATTCATCGGGTCTCGCCACGAGCGCGCGCTCACAGGAAGCCAGGAGAATCGGGGTGCGGAGCCCGACTATCAGCTCCGCCTAGTTCCCCAGGCGATAGCAGGCTCTCAGGGAAGGCTACTCGCTGAGGAAGGGGCATTGTATGAAACGTTCTCCGGCGTAGGTGACATTACAGCGGGCATCGTCAGGGCTGATGAAATCACCAATGCCGTCGGAAAAACGGTGGGCTGGAAAGCCTTGGCCTTTATTCCTTGGGCCGTTCTCGCCGATGCTGGTGGCGACCGCATTTTCGGTGAGGCAGTTGGCGGAAGTGGCTTCCCCACGGGCGATGAACTGAAGCTGGGACTGATGAACATCTCCGTTAACGACAACGATGACCCTGGCTCAAACCTACGCAGCAATGTTGGGCTATGGACACAAATTCCCGGTGCTGATGGCAACTCATGGAACAGTCCAACGCAATGGGAAATCGTGGCGTTTGCTGGTAACGACGTGCCCTACAACCCAGCCCTCGTGGAAATACCCGGCACCATCCTCTCCAATGCGATCTCCATCAACGTTGCCGATGCCAACGATAATACGGTAGGCCTTGCACTGGGCCTGGCTGACGGCGCCACCGACAGCTTCGACGTTGGGATCGACCAACTCGCCCCGCCCTCCCCACCTACGGGCAGCTTCGATGCCCGCCTGCGAAGCGGCAGCGACGACTATCTGCGTGACGCCCGCGCACTCGGTACCGAGGCCGCTACCTGGCGCGTGATCGTGCAGGCCTCCGCCGGCGGCACACCGATGACGTTCACTTGGGACGCCACTACCTTCCCCGAGCAAGGCGCGCTGCAACTCGTAGACGCCACGGGCGGCTCGCTGGTCAATATTAACATGCGCACGCAGACGAGCTACACGCTCACGCTGCCGCTCAACGAGTTGCGTGTAGTCTACAGCCAGCCTCAGGCCGTCACCCGCGCGCTCAACCAAGGCTGGAACCTCATTGGCACCCCCGTCACGCTGGAGCAGGCCAACTACCTCGCAGCCATTCCTGCGGCATTGCCCAACACGCTCTTCACCTACGATGCAGCTTACGTGGCGCCTGACCCAGCAGAGCTGCGCGTGGGCGTAGGATACTGGCTTCGCACGGGCGCGGTAGCCGAGGCTAGCCTGACTGGGGTTCCCGTGGGGTCGGTGCTAGTGACGTTGCGCGAGGGGTGGAACCTGATCTCGGGTCCGAACTGCGCGATGCCTGTGGGGGCCATCCATGATGCGGGCAACACCATACTTCCGGGCACGGTGTTCGGGTTCGACGGTACGTATGAGGCGGCGGAGATGCTGTCCCCGCTGCGTGGGTACTGGGTGCGTGCCAGCGGTGCGGGTACGGTGGTGCTGGACTGCAGCGCGGTGTCGGCGACGAAGGATGGACCGGAGCCGCTGTTGGCAGACTTGGGTGAGTTGGTGCTGAAGGATGCAAGTGGCAATGAGCAGCGTCTGTACTTTGGTGCGGGCGGTGCGGTGTGGGCTGAGGGGGCGTACACGGTGCCGCCGCGTGGTCCGGGTGCGTCGTTTGCGGCGGCGTATGGCGACGGCCGGTATGCGACGTTGTCGTCGTCGGCTGTGGTGTTGTCGGGTGCGCGGTATCCGGTGGAGGTGACGGTGACGCGCGTGCCTGATGCGGGGTCGTACACGCTGCGCGTGGGGGGTGAGCGCCATGGGCTGTCGGTTGGGGCCAATGTGACAGTAGAGTCGGAAGTGGCCTTGGGCCTGGAGGCGAGTGGTGTGGGCAGTGAGGTGCCGTCGACGTATGAGCTGGAGCAGAACTACCCGAACCCGTTCAACCCGGTGACGACGTTTCGTTTTGGCGTGCCGGAGTCAGGCGCGGTGAGTCTGCGGGTGTACGATGTGCTGGGCCGCGAGGTGGCGACGGTGGTGGATGGCCTTGAGGTGGAGGCGGGCTGGCACCGCGTGGAGTTTGACGGCAGCGGTTTGGCGAGCGGCACGTACGTGTACCGTCTGGAGTCGGTGGGTAGTGTGAGCCGCACGCGTCGGTTCACGCTGCTGAAGTAGCACTGCGCGGTAGCGTACCCTATATGGCATGTTCAACGGCGCGTGACTTGGGTTGGGGCACGCGCCGTTGCATGGTGGCACGACCCTTCGCTCCTGTACTCGTGGGCATCCCCAAGTACACCGCCCAGCCTACACCGCAGCCCTGGCAGCGCCTCCCGCACGCCGTGTGGCGCCAGCGCGTATGGCACGCGAGTTCAGGCTCGTGCCAGACACGCACACAGCCCGCGTATGGTACAAGGTGGTGGGTATGGAGCATGTGCCTGTCTAGAAGATGCGGCCCGCGGTACAGGTGATTGAGGCGCGGCAGCGGACGCAGTGCCGAGGTAGCATTTCCGCACGTGCCGAGGCGTGACATCCTGTGACAAGACCGGGATGTGTTGTGACAAACCGGGATGCGCGGATTACATCTATGACGGGAGCCGGGCCGTAATTGGGGGCAACTTCTGCATCACCAGCCGAGATAGGACCCTCGCCATGAACCAGCACCGCTTCTACACCGTCTTCAGTGCCGCCGTCTTCAGCCTCTTCGCGATCACCAGCAGCGCCTACGCCCAGGCAGACTATGACGCGTTCGCCACGGTGGCGGGTACCTACCGCGTGCCCACGCAGGGGCAGCTCCAGGTCACCGTCCAGGGGAACAGGGTGCAGCTTTCAGCAAACGGTCAAGAAGCGATCGACTGGCTGGTGGGCGCCGACGCCAAGACCCAGGCCCAACACCGCAGGCTCAACAACTTGGCAGGAAGCATCATCGGTGAGATGATCGAAGGCCGCGACGATGTACGCCGCCAGGTGTTGCCTCCCACGAGCCACAGCGCAGACCTCACCCAGCTGTTTGCCGTATACACCGATGCGTTGGGGATGCCCACGCAGTTTGCTGTTATCGGTACGGCGCCCCGTGCCGACGGCTCCCGCCAAACCTACATACAACTCGACTTCGAGGAGCGGACCATGTACATGCGCCTCTCCTGGCATGGCAAGATGCTCAATACCATCACGCGTAGCTCGGCGCCCACCTTTGAAGCATCCTGCACGGCCGAGGCCCACCAGATGAACTGCAGCATGCTGGACGAGCAGACGATTGCCCTCCACCGCGACGATCTGGGCACCGTGACCCAACTGGTACAGACACGCAAAACGCCTTCCGCTGCATACCGCGTAGTCACAACACAGCTCGCACGCCAGTAATCCAGGCCTCTGCATCTGTTTTCCCTCCCCAAGGGTCTGCCGCAAACGCGTGGCAGACCCTTTTTCGTGCGATGTAAGGGAAAGCCTTACATGAGGGGACAGGATGCATCTGAACATGTGTAGGCAACACACGGATGGGCTTAACCCGGGGGCTCCTCCGACGATACGCTGCACCGAAAGCGCGGCCGCGGTGGTCCACACGGCCGCAGCATACCGACATGTTCACCTTTCCTCTCTTCGTAGTAGCTATGCTGAAGAAAAGTCTCCTGCTTGCATTGCCTAGCATCCTAGCGTTTCTGGGACTCGCACCCAACTTCAACACCACGTCACCCGCCGCAGAGAGCGGCATCACGCCGCTTCAACAGCTCTTCGTGGCGAAAGAAATCAAGCCTGATCTAGAGCGCGTTGGCATCATCTGGAAGGCTGGCCAAGATCGGCAGGCACTCACCGAGCAGATCAAGCGGGCCAGTGCGTCCACGGGCGTCAAGGTGGTCCTCGTCGAAGCTGACGAGATGAAAGATGTGGCGCCGCGCTTCCGCGAGTTAACGCGCGACCACAAGGTACAAATGATCTGGGTCGTGCAAGATGACGACCTCTTAGGGCAAGACGTCATCAAGAGCTTCTTGGTCAAGAACGCCACGCAGGCACTGGTACCCTTGCTCGTACCCAACACGGAGTGGGTAGATGCTGGCGGTACGGTGGCACTAGAGCGTGTAGACGGCTCCATCAAGCTTGTCGTCAACAAGAAGGCGATTGACGCCATGTCGCTCACTGTGCCGGCCAAGTATCAAGAGCGTGCAACCTATCTGGCGGCGAACTAGCCGTACCCCCCTCCTCTCCAATCATCAGCCAGTTGTAGTTTCATGTCTGATTCGCAAACATCCAATCAAAACCTGCGCCGCCGCTTCGCCCTGCTGCTGGGCTCGATGGCCGCTACCACCCTCGTCTTATTCATTGCCTTTCAGCAGTACACACAGCACAACACCGAGAAGGTCTACGAGCAGCGTGGCGTGTTGCTGGCCGAGACCATCGGGGCACAGTCGGTGTTTAACCTGATGATGGGCGACAGCGAAGGGCTGACGGAGTCGCTGCAGACGCTGACGGGGCGCAAGACGGCTGAAGCGGGTGCGTTCTTCTCCCCGGAGGGCGAGCTGATAACCCAAGTGGGCTTTGCGCCGCCCGAAAGCGAAACGCCTGCGATGCCGAAGATTGTACTGAAGCCGAGCGTGCAGTACAGCGAGTTGAATGGTGATGGTGTCCTCATTGCCGTGGAAGAAGTGCGGCGCTCAGAGGAGGCCGATGACGAGGCTTCGCTCGGCTACAGCGTGGTCGCGGTTAGCACGGCAACGATCGTGGAGCAGCGCGCCGCGGGCTGGGCACTGGTCGGCTTCATCCTGGTGCTGTTGGGCGCCATGACCTGGTTTATTCTACGCCGGATCAGGCAGGGCGTGATCGAGCCGCTGCAGGAGTTGAAACAGGCCGCACAGGCGGTTGAAGGGGGTGACCTGACGGCTCGTGTCAGCATCAACCAAGAAGATGAAATCGGCGCGTTGGCTATGTCGTTCAACGCCATGGTGGAGGCGAGCGAGCGAAACCTGGATGCGGTGAAAGAGCAGATCCGCCAGACCGAGGCTGCTGAAGCACTCCAGGCCAAAGCGGAAGAGAACCAGCGCTACTTGCAGACGCAGTTCGATGAGATTGCGACCGTTATCGCTGCGGTCACCGAGGGCGACCTCACGCAGCGTCTTGAGCCCACCCGGGCGGATGCTGTTGGCAACCTCATGACAAAGATCAACACCATGATTGCCGATCTGGAGGCGCTGATCAACGAAGTCAAGGTGTCGGGCGAGCAGATTGCCGAAGCGGCTCACAGCGTGTCTTCCGCGGCGGAGGAAATGTCGGCAGGCGCGCGCGAGCAGGCCGGGCAAACCAGCGAGGTCGCCTCGGCCGTGGAGCAGATGTCAGTCACGATCGAACAAGCATCGGGCAATGCGCAGGTGGCCAACGAGCGTGCCACCCAGGCGTCGATGCTTGCCGCGCACGGCGGCGAAGCCTTCCAGAAGACCCGCGACGGCATTGAGCGTGTGGCCACGCTCGTACAAGGGTCGATGGATGAGGTCACCGAACTCGGCAAAGCGAGCTCGCAGATTGGCGAAATCATCCAGGTCATCGGCGACATTGCCGACCAGACCAACCTGCTGGCGCTCAACGCAGCTATCGAGGCGGCGCGCGCTGGCGACCAGGGCCGCGGCTTTGCTGTCGTCGCCGACGAGGTGCGGAAGCTGGCTGAGCGTACAACGCAGGCCACGCGCAAGATCGGTGACATGATCACACGGATTCAGGAGAACACGCGCAAGGTGGTCACCTCGATGGAACGAGGCAGCGAGGAGGTGCGCAGTGGCATCACACTGGCCGACAACGCTGCCCACTCCATCCAAGAAATCATTGGCGGTATCGATGGCATGGTAGAGATGATCAACCAGATCGCCTCAGCCTCGCAGGAGCAAGCCGTCACAAGCACGCAGATCGCCCGCAATGTAGAGACGTTTGCAGCGGTGGCCGCCGAGGTATCTACATCGACCAGCGACCTTGCCCACACTGCCGAGGCGATGAACGGCCACGCGAGCACGCTCCAGCAGCGTATCGAGCGGTTCCGCCTGTCGAACACGCGTGGGGCAGAGCGCAGTGAACCCACCCAGGCGAAGCTGTATCGCCTAGAAGGCGATGGCCACGCCGTAGGGTTTCCGGGCCTCTGAGGAGGTTGTCTGGTAAGGCAGTGCGTCAGCGAGGACGAACCGACCAACGAAGTACATCAGCTTACCAGACCGCTTCGGACAACATCCACGCACTGCGCGCTGCTGCGTGCCCCAGCCCGGCTTCCCGATGGGAGGCTGGGCTGCTTACGTTTACCAGGTGCAGACAATCCGGCCAATGAGAGCCTTCCGAAAAAAGCGCTTTTCTAGTCGATATGGTGCGTTACTATTTGGTCATACTGGGCGGCTAGTAGAATGCTGATCACAAAACACATCACAAAACGCAGCCCTCAGGCTGTCCGCACACAGTCGCCACCCTACACTGTATGTCTGTATCCGCCCTAGATACTTGGCTCACCCAGCCTGCCGACGCGGCCTCGCTGTCGGAGGAGCAGTTTCAAGCAGCCCTCGCTGCTGATCCCAAGCTGGCAGCGGCATGGGCGGCGTGGGTAGACGTGGCCGAGACGCTTCGCACGCGCCTTCACGATGCTGCACCACAGCGGTCCCACCTGGTCTGCTATGCCTTGCAGCGCTGCGGCCGCACCGACGCGCTCAGCGATGCCGAGCGGCAGATGCTCACCGAGCGTCGCGAAGCGCTGGAGCAGGCGCTGGCGGCTCACCCAGGCCTGGCGGCCGTCGTGCAAGACATCGAGAAGGCGGCGGCTGACTTCGATACCGCGTGGCCCGCTCCACCACAGGCGCGCACCGACCGCCAGCCACGTGCTCGGGCAACGAACGCAAAGCGGTGGGGCTGGCGCATAAGTGCCATGGGGAGTGTGCTGGCCTTCGCAGCCTTGGCCGTTATCCTCATCCAGCGCGACAGCAGCCAAGTTACCGTGGCAACCGCTGCGGGCGAGACGCAGCGCATCGAGCTAGCCGATGGCACGCTCATTCGTTTGGCGGAGCGCTCATCGCTCACCTACACGCCTGCCGAAGCCGAGTCGGTGTTTGACCGTCGCGTGGTGCTGGCCGGCCGCGCCTTCTTCGACGTGGTGCCTGCGCAGCAGGGCTTCGTGGTGGAGACAGCGACCGCGCAAGCTACCGTGCTCGGCACACAGTTCGCCGTAGCTGCCACCGACGCGCTAACCGAGGTGACGCTCACATCGGGCCGGGTAACGCTCGCGTCCAAGGCGAACCTCGCTGCGCCCGTCACCCTATCCCCTGGAGAGCAAGCCCGCGTGGCGCGTGGCGCCTTGCCCTCCGCACCCGCACCCGTCGAATTGGCGCAGACGCTCGCATGGGCCCGTGTCCTTGCCTTTGATGCCACACCCCTCTCGGCCATCGCCTTGACGCTGCAGGCCGAACTGGGCGCCTCCATCCAGTACGACCCCACGCTAGCCGACGAGGCCATCTCGGGCACATTCTTTCTGGAGGAGCAGTCGGCAGAGGAGATCGTGGCTATCATTGCGCAATCGCTCGGCCTGACCGCGACCCCGATGGACGACGGTGGCTTCCGTCTCACCGAGTAGCATCCACTGCAGCGCGTACCACGTGCCGCCGCAACGTAGTCAGTGACGCGTACCGCCCATCGCTAGCTACGCCTAGGTTTTGGCGGTTCGTCAGCAGCACGATACTCAGCCCGGACGCAGCGAGGCCCACTGCCAGCGTACCCGTGAAGCCCGTATGGCCGAAGGTGCCTTTGGGTAGCCCCTCCATCCCGAGCACGCCGGCGTCCACGGCCCATCCCAACGCCCTCGTCGCGGTGTGCGGTGCAAGAAACGCCTTCAGTACCCCGGCGCTGATGTAACGGGTGCTGTTGTACACACCCTCATTGAGCCATAGCGTCATCAGTGTGTTGAGCTCCGATGCAGTGCTGAACAGCCCGGCATGTCCAGCAACGCCGCCATGTGCATGGTGTGCATTGCCGTCATTCACCTCACCCACAAGCGTGTAGGTGCGCCAAGCGGTGAACGACTCGGGGTCTTCATCGCAGACGTAGCCGAAGGTATCATCGGCCACCATGCGCCGCTCGAACGGGTTGCCGTGCGACGTAGCCGCAAACGGTCCGTCTGAAGGACGAAAGCTGGTGTGCTGCAGCCCAAGCGGGCCATACAGGCGCTCGTCCAAGAAGGCATCAAGCGCCTGCCCACTGACGGCCTCGACGAGGTAGCCCAGCAGCATGAAGCCGAGGTCGCTGTAGCGCACGCGCTCGCCCACTGTGCCCGCCAGTGGCAGGCTCGCGATGTGAAGCAACGCCTCATCGGCGTTTGACGCGTGGTAATAGACGGGCTCCCACGGCATCAGCCCCGACGTGTGCGACAGCAGATGACGCACGGTAACCGAGTCTTTCGCTGCGCCGCGAAAGGTGGGCAAGTACGTGTGAACGGGGGCATCCAAATCCACCAACTCATCATCGACCAGCAGCATCAGCGCAAGCGTGGTGGCCATGACCTTGGTGAGCGACGCCACATCGAACACATGCGCCGTCGTCATCGCCGCAGGCGGGTCGAGTGGCACGTTGCCGAAGTCGAATCGCTGCGCATCGCCGAAGGCGCGTTCGTGTAGCACCACACCGTCCTGTGCCACGAGTAGCACGGCGCCTGGAATCTGCTCAGCGGCAACGGCAGCCTCGATGACACGATCCACATCGGTGAAGTCGTGCTGCGCCACGGTCGGAGCAGCTAGCAGTAGGCTAAGTGCGGCGCAGACGATCCAACGCATCGGGCAAGCTGGGCGGGTAGACGGTGAAGACAGAGAGGACTACCGAAGTTACCACAAGGAGGACAACTAAGTCCCCTGATTGGCTGAATCCAGCCGCGAGGCTATTCCAGGAGTCAACCAATATGACGCATGAGAAGAGGAACGAGGTGCCAAAGGTCAGTACCCAGCCTCTCTGGCGAGATTTCCAAGCCAGCAGGATGCCCATGAGGGCAATGAACGCGAGTGCCACGAATGCGCCCGTGGCCACCAAGAACATCGAGAGGGCGTCCAGCTGAGCGACCCATGTTGGTGCGCCTTCGTCTCGGGATATAGAGTTCACAGCGGCCAGAATCCCCCAATCCACGCCCGGCGTCAACATCTGATACACCATGTAGCCCGCTACGCCGAGGCGTGCCCCTGCAAAGAGCCACCGCTTGTCCTGGCTGTTCTTCTTGAACTCATGCTGAAGGGCTTTCGGGGTCCCGAGGCGTACTGCGGCTTCCAGGTAGGCGCGCTCGGGCTCTACGCCGTCCTCCATCTGGATGTCGATGTCGCCCAAGAGGTGGTCTTCGAGTTCGTCGAGCGCCGTGCGCGGGAGCGTGGTAGTACGGGCCAGGTCGCGCCTCCACCCAGCAACGGCATCACTTAAGTCGAACATGACAACCCTGGTCAGGCACGCTTCAGGCGACGTTCCACCACATCGGGCAGGCTAGGCGGGTAGACGGTGAAGAGCGATGTGACGAGGAGCACGACCATCAGCAGGCTTCCGATGGAGAAGACCGCGCCAGACATGTTGTTGAGCATGAGGGGAATGGCAAGCAGCGTCATCCCGAAGGTCACGGCCCAGCCTCGCTGCCGCTGCCGGAGGGTCAGGATGAGCGCGATGATGGCGATAGGAATGAGCACCATCAACTCGCCGACGAACAAGAACATCAAGCCTATCTCCTGGAAGGCAGCCGCCAGGGCTTGCAAGGCGCCGCCGAGGCCGCTCGCAGTGGTAGTTGTTTCCTCCGTCGTCATCGCCAGCAAGGCCAGCATCCAGTCAACACTTGGCGTCAGGGCTTCGTGCAGGATGTAGCCTGCGCCGCCGAGGCGGGCGCCTGCGAAGAGCCAGCGTTTGCCCTGGCTGTTCTTCTCAAACTCACGCTGGAGGGCTTTCGGGTGGCCTAGGCGCTGGATGGCTTCCAGATAGGCGCGCTCAGCTTCCACGCCGTCCTCCATCTGGATGTCGATGTCGCCCAGGAGGTGGTCTTCAAGCTCGTCGAGCGCCGTGCCCGGGAGCTTGGTGGTGCGGTCGAGGTCGCGTCGCCAAGCGGCAACGGCAGTGTTCAGGTCAAACATAGTATCCTAGGGCTAGGCGCGTCTCAGGCGCTGCTCCAGCGGACTGGGCAGGCTGGGCGGGTAGACGGTAAAGAGCGATACGATGAGCACTGCCAACACGAACAGGCTCCACAGGCTGTACACCCCTTCGCCAAGGTTCGTGAGCATGAGCGGCATCGCCAACAGGGTCAGGATGAACGTGACGCTCCAGCCTTTCTGCCTGCGCTTGAGCGTCAGGATGAGGCCCAATATGGCAATCGGCAGCATGAGGAGCACTTCGCCAGCGGCCATCATCCCCAAGGCAATATTGTCAAAGACCATCGAGAGGGCTTGCCCTGCGGCGACCAATGCGTTGTCTGACAGCTCGACCTTGGGCTTGGAGCCGAAGAGTTCGAGCAATCCAAACCAGAAGTGGTGTGTCGCAAACGCGATGTTGTGGACGATGTAGCCTATCAGGCCCAGGCGGCCGCCTGCGAAGAGCCAACGACGGCCTTGGCTGTTCTTCTCAAACTCGCGCTGCAGGGCTTTCGGGTGGCCTAGGCGCTCGATGGCTTCGAGGTAGGCGCGCTCGGGCGCTACGCCATACTCCATCTGGATGTCGATGTCGCCCAGGAGGTGGTCTTCAAGCTCGTCGAGGGCGGTGCGCGGGAGCTTGGTGGTGCGGTCAAGGTCGCGTCGCCAAGCGGCAACGGCAGTGTTCAGATCAAACATGGCGTTAGCGCAGCGCGAGGTTGGGGTTCGGGAGAAGACGCTGCCACACGGTGTCCAGCG
>JBCDJT010000101.1:0-18438 GCA_038747545.1 Bacteroidota bacterium | reverse complement strand
TCTACGCCTTCGTCTACCTCGCCATCTTGTTCTTCGCCCTGCCGCTGCTGCTGATCGCCATCACATGATGCCTCTCCAGTGCAAGGGCAACCCGCGCCATGTTGGCTCGTACGCCCTCGCATGGCCGACTCTCCGCCCACACCGCCCTCGCGTCTGCGCCGCACCCTCGTGTTTGGGGGCCTGATGGCATTGGCGCTCACGGCCACAACGGTCAACTTGGCGTTGTACGGCTATCTGCCCGTCGGATCAGCCCCAGCAGAAGCCCACACAATGCCTGAGTACGTCGCAGCGGTGCAGGCGCTGGAAACGCCGGTGGTGTATGAGGCGACGTACGCCTTTTTGGCCGAACGCGATGTCACGCTGGCGTTCTTGCAAGAGCTGGACGCGCTGGGACTGCACGGATTGACGCCCGCCGAATTGGTGGCTGTGCGCGCCCACCTCTACTCGCCTACGTTCTTCACGACGTACGAAGCGATGGATGCCTCGCCCGAGGCCTTGCGCAACCTGGTGCGCCATCAGCTGGCCGCGATGCAACCGCGTGACTAACCAAGCGTCGAGTCAGTCGACAAACGAGCGATGGCCGAAGTAGTGGAGCACGTACCGCATCTTGGCGCTTTTCTGCTCCCCGAACCCGGCGAGTGCGCGTACGCGCTTCTGGATAGTGGGGAAGTCAGCGCCGTCATTCCAGAGCTTGGCCGCGTCGCCGTCGTAGTGCTCGCTGATGTGCTGGGCCACCTTGAGCGTGTTCTCGGCCATGACGTTGGTGAAGCGGTGGACGGCGGGCTTCTCCTCGAACAGCGCCCGCAGATCGTCCAGGTGCATCGCCGCGATGCGCTTCATGTCGAGGTGGCCCAGACGGTCCTCTAGGCGCTGCGGACCAGTGAACGCGTACTCAGCACGCACGCGCTGGTCGTAGAGTAGTCCCAGCAGCACCGCGTTTGGGTCGTCGCGCAGGTATTGGTCGGCGTCAGGGTCACCCGTGAGCGTGCCCTCGTCGCGGTGGCGCGTCATCATGCGGGCGAGGCCGCCTTTCATGTGGCTGTAGTCGAGGGGGACGAAGGCGTCGGCCATAGGAAGCAAACGGTCAGCGGTTGACGATGAGGTGAGGCACGGCGGCGAGGTCCCACGGCCAGACGAGGCCTTGGGCGGTGCGGTCGGCGTGGGCTTTGCCGTAGAGGTGTTCCACGAGGTAGAAGGCGGGCTCGTAGCTCATGGCGCCGCCCACCGAGGTGATGTACTTGCCGTCGACGACCATGCGCTGGTCGTAGCGCACGTCTACCTCGGGGAAGCGCGCAGCGAAGGCATCGCGGTCGCCGGGGAAGGTGGTGGCCACGCGGCCGTCGAGCACGCCCGTGGCGGCCAGCGGGAACGCGCCGTCGCACACGGTGAGTACGTACTGCGCATCGGCCACGGCCTGCGTCAGCCACGCCATGTACGCCTCGTTTTCCAGGTCGGCGCCCATGCTGTGCTCGGTGCTGGGTATGACCAAGATATCGATGGGCGGGGCGGTGGCGAAGCTGTAGTGGGCGCTCACGTCCAGGCCCTCAAAGGTGGTCACGGGCTCGCCATCGGGCGAGACGACAAGCGGCTCGATGTAGTTCTCGGCATCGCGGAAGATGGAGTGGTGGAGCACGTCGTAGGGCGCCATCAGCTCGGAGTTGTACACGCCCTCGGTGACCACAAAGCCTGCCCGCAGGACGGTGCCGCTGGCGCTTGCGGCCTCGACAGGTAGCAACGTGGTAGGCTCCGCGCTCGGCTGGCAGGCGGCAAGCGTCAGGACGCTGAATAGGCAGAGGAGAAAACGCATGGCGGCTTTACTTGATGAGCGTGACGGTGGTGGTCTGCACGGTGCCGCCGGCTGCTAACCGGACAAGGTACGAGCCGCTGGGCAGCGCGCCCGCTTCCCAGATGAGGCTGTGTTCGCCCGCCGGGCGCTGCTGCCCGTCTACCAGCGTGGCCACGCGTGCGCCGAGCAGGTTGAACACCGCAACCGTGACCTCAGAGGCGGCCGGGAGCGTGTAGCGGAGGCGCGTGCTCGGGTTGAACGGGTTGGGGTACGCTGGATGCAGCACGGCCTGCGTGGGCAGTTCAGCCACGCCTTCATTCGCTACCGTGCTGACGGGCGTCAGCAGTTCGAGGTCGTCGATGTACAACGTGCCGAACGCCACGCCGTCGTCGCCGGGCGCGAGTTGGAAGCTATCGAAGCGGAGCTGGCCTTCGAGCACGCCGTTGCCCAGCCACGTGCCCGTCTCGCCGCTCCGCAGGTCCCACACGACGGGCTGCCAGCCGACCCAATCGACCTCAACCCACGGGCTCACCTCGTGGTTGGCGGCCCCGACGGTAGGCACCTTATCGTCGACGGCGAAGCGGAAGCGCGTGCCGCTGCCGTCGCCGAAGACGTAGGCGCGCAGCAGGCGTGTGTCGGTGAATAAGACCGACCGTGGCGCGCCCCGGTTGAGGTAGGTGCGGATGAGGGCGTTGGCTGCGCCAGCCTGCCATCCGTAGTCCAGGCGCATCGCTTGGCGGCCACCCAGACGCGGGTTGAAGACGAGTCCGTCGGGCGCGATGGTGGTCGAGTCCGTCACGATGCCCGTGGTCGTGCCGCTCTGCTGCGGAAACCACCAGTTGACCAGGAAGTCGCTGTTGAACGTGTCGAGGCTGCGCGCGCTGGCGTACCGCTCCTCGCCCGTGGTGAAGCGCAAGGTGCGGGCGACGGTCTCGGCGTTGCCAAACACATCTTCCACGCCAGGGGCGACGGCCAAGGTGTAGTCCGTGGCGGGCTGGAGCGGCGCGTCGGGGAAGAACGTGACGAGGCTGCGTTCATCGACGACGTAGTGCGTGAAGGTCCCGTCCACATCGCCCACGCCGTCCGTGAAGGTCGCGGCGGCAGGGAAGGTCGCGAAGTTGATGACCTCGTCGTAGAACAGCGTGACGGGGTCGTCGAGCCCAGCGTCGCGGCTGTTCACGCGCGGGTAGCTGCCGATGAGGCGGGGCGCGAAGGCATCGCGCGGCCCGGTGGTAAAGTGCAGCGTCCAGTCGCCGCCTGCCACGCCATCGCTATCGCCGTCGAAGCCATCGTTATATACACCCCGTGCGCTGGCGTCAATCGTGATGGTGTAATTGGTGAGCGGTTCGAGTGCGTCGGGACGGATGGTGAGGCGGCGGTCGCGGTCGCTCCAGACGTACGACGCGTCGATAGCGGGCTCTATTCGCAAGGCGGCCTCTACGGCGGCGCGGTCCATGCTGCGTGTGAACCGGATGCGGAGGTCGTCTACGATCCGAAACGCCGATGCCTCATCCTCCGGCGTGCTCTCCGCGATGCGCGGCGGCACGTTCGAGATGAGCTGGATGTCCTGGAAGGTGAACGTGTCGATGCGCGGCGTGACGGTCGTTTCGAAGGTGCGGTATCCGGGATGCTCAACTCGCACCGCCTGTGCGCCAGGGGCGAGGTCGTCGAGGTAGTAGAAGCCGTTGGCGAGCAGGTCGGGGTCGTCGCTGTACCGGTTGAAGAGCGTGGCG
The DNA here is from genome assembly GCA_038747545.1 of Bacteroidota bacterium. Taxonomy (GTDB): domain Bacteria; phylum Bacteroidota; class Rhodothermia; order Rhodothermales; family JBCCMF01; genus JBCCMF01. Next base: position 14,919 of record JBCDJT010000101.1, on the reverse strand, counting down.
TAGCTGTCGGTGGTGTACGTGGTGTCGCCCAGGCTGACGGTGACGCCGTTGAGCGGGCGGCCCGTCTCGATGTCGGTCACGATGCCCATCACGATCTGCTCCTCCGGGCGGTCCAGGCTGTGGTACTCCAGCATGGCCCAGAAGATGGTCTTGGCCTCCATCCGCTTCCAGTCGGCGTTCATGTTGCGCTGGTTCTGCTCGGGGTTGGTGTGGAAGCTGGCCTCGCTCAACATCGACGCCATGTTGGTGAAGCTCTGCACGAAGTTGCGCCCGCCCTTCGAGGTCGAGGTGCGGCACGACGAGACGCCGTAGAAGTCACACTCGCCGAATGCCCCCGACCCGTTATTCGCGGCGGGGACGCGCATGCTCTGGGCGAGCAGCGGACCCGTGACCTCGGCCATGCGCCTGCCGCCGTTCGGCACGCCCTCGGAGCCATCCACACGCTGCGGCCACAGCACGAACAGACTCCGCGCCGAAGCCGGGCCGGCGTTGCTATGGACCGAGTGGAAGAAGCTGGCCCCTCGGGCATTCGCCAGGTCCACGCGCTGGCTTAGCGACACCTCGGCGTTGTCGTTGGTGCGCGAGATGTAGACCGCGCCGATGTCGGTATGCGTCTCGAAGAGGCGCTTCATTTCCAGGCTCACGCGCAGCACCTTCTCGGCTTCTGAATAGCCAAAGATGCCCTGGTTCTGGGTGCGGCTGTGGCCCGGGTCGATGAACAGGCTCCAGTCGGAGAGCCCAGTGACCGGCTGGCTCAGCGCGGCGGCTGGACAACCTATCGCAAGGAGCAGAACGAGAGCGAGGGGGCGCATGCGGTTTGCGAAACTACGTGGGCTAATTGTGAGCAAGAGGCTATTCGTAGGCGATGGGCAGCACGTAGAGCGTGCCTGTGACCGCGTCGTCGAACGCGATGCGGGTGCCGTCGGGGCTCCACGAGGGGTTGACTTCGAGGCGGTCGGGGGTGTCGGTCAGCTGTACTTCCGCGCGGCCGTCGGCGGAAGCGGCGAAAAGATCGGCACGGGTGAAGGTGTAGCCGTTGTCGGCGGTGCGTTGGAAGACCACCCAGGCGCCGTCGGGGCTCCACTGCGGGCGATGGCCGGGGCCGAGGTCGGTGAGCCCGCTCCCGTCGGCGTTCATGGTGAAGAGGTTGCCGCCCAGCACCTCGAACGCCACGCGTTGCCCATTGGGCGAGGGCGTTACGTTGAGGAGGGTGGCGTCGTCGATGGGCACGTTGCGGCTGAGTACGTCCTCGCCGCGCACCTGCCACACGGCGTCATCGCGGTAGAGCAGCGTGGGCACATCGGCTTTGCCCGCCACGCTGGCGCGTCCCGACACCAAGCGGCGGGGCAGATCTTCGGCAAGGTAGACGGTGTCACCCGCGGCGCTCCAGACGGGCATGCTGGGCATGAGCGCCTGCCGGGGCGCCAGCGTGTTCGTCGTGCCGCTCGGCAGGTCGAACACGGTGACCTCGTGCCAGCGCGTGGGGCCTTCGTAGCTGGAGGTGCGCGCGAGGATCGCCTGCCCGTCGGGCGACCACTGCATGCCGAAGCCGGCGCCTATCGCGTCAGTGAGGGGTGTGACGGCGCGGGTGTCTACATCCATCACCCACAGCCCTTGCTGACCCGGCGTGGTGAAGGCCAGCCGCGTGCCATCGGGCGACCAACGCGGCTGGGCAAACATCGTCTCGGCGTCGTACAGCACCTCGGCAGGACCTAGCACCGTTGGCTGGGCCTGCAGCGGCAGCGCGCAGAGCATCAAGACGGCAAGAACTACAACGCGCATACGCCTATACCCGGTGAGAACGTTGACGGTGATGGGGGTGACCGTGGGCACAGCCCTCAGAACGTACGCTTGCTCCAGGTGGTCCCCGTCGGCGTATCCATCAGGTCGATGCCGCGCTCGGCGAGGTCGTTGCGGATGGCGTCGGCGCGGGCGAAGTCCTTGGCCTTGCGCGCCGCGTTGCGCTCGGCGATCAGCGCCTCCACTTCGGCTGCCATGGGGTCAACCTCGTCGACGACCTCGCGTGGCGACAGGGGACGCACGATGCCGAGCAGATCGTTAACGTTGTCGAGCCACTGCTTGGCCGCTTCGGCGCTGGCGCCGTTAAGGTCGCCGCGGTTCTCCAGCATCTTGACCCCACCCAGTGCCGCCGCCAGCGCCGCAGGCGTGTTGAGGTCGTCCAGCATGGCGCCGAGCACGCGGTCGTAGATGCTCGTGAGTGCTTTGCCGACGGTGTCGTCGCCGGGCTGCGGATCATCAAGGGCGGCGGCCACGGCTTCGTCGAGCGCCTGGAAGCGCTGCACGTGTTTGGCGCTGGCCTTGAGGGTCTTGAGCGTGAAGTTGAACGGCTTGCGGTACTGCCCCGAGATGAGCGTGTAGCGCACCGCCAGCGGATCGACATCCTTGCCGCCCTCGCTCTCGGGCGCGATCAGGTCGCGCAGCGTGTAGAAATTGCCCTTGCTCTTCGACATCTTCTCGCCCTCCACCTGCAGGAAGCGCGTGTGCGCCCAGTAGCGAGCAAACGGCTGGCCCGTCAGGCACTCCGACTGCGCGATCTCGCACTCGTGGTGGGGGAAGATGAGGTCTTCGCCGCCCGTGTGGAGGTCGAACGAGTCGCCTAGGTACTCGCGTGCCATCACCGAGCACTCGATGTGCCACCCGGGGAAGCCGCGCCCGAACGGGCTGTACCACTGCATCAGATGCTTCGGGTCCTTCTTCCACAGCGCGAAGTCACGCGGGTCGCGCTTGTCGCTGTCCACCACCACGTCGCGGACGGCGGCTTCGAGCGCGTCGGCGGCGGCGTTGCCGGAGAGCTTGCCGTAGTCGCCGAAGCTATCCACCGAGAAGTAGACGGCGTTCTCGGTCTCGTAGGCGTGCCCCTTGGCAAGGAGCTGTTCTACGGCGTCGATCTGCTGCGTCACGTGCTCGGTGGCGCGGGGCCGCACAGTAGGCTCATGCAGGTTCAGCGCGTGCCAGTCGGCGATGAGCGCGTCGGCGTAGTAGCGCGCCAGGTCGTACACGTTGGCAAACGCCTCGCCCTCCTTCGACTTGAGCGCCTTCGCCATCTTGTCTTCGCCCGATGCATCCGCCAAGTCATCCTCCGTCAAGTGTCCCACGTCCGTGATGTTGCTGACGTACGTCGTCTCCCAGCCGATGGCTTGCGCCGTGCGCAGGATCAGATCAGCGGTGAGGAAGGAGCGGAAGTTGCCGATGTGGGCGTACGAGTAGACCGTGGGGCCGCAGCCGTAGAAGCGCAGGTGGTTCGGTTCGGCGGGCTCGATCGGCTCCACGCTCCGCGAGAGCGTGTTGAACAGGCGAAACGTCATAGGGCGCGGGCTGGCAGGGACAACAACGGGTGGAATCTAGGCGCTGACGCCGTGCCGCGCCGCGCAAACTTTGGTGAAAGCAACCATCAGCCTACCAGAAACGGGTTCGTACGCGCCTCGTGGCCGAGCGTGGTCGTGCCACCGTGTCCGGGGTAGACGGTGACGTCCTCGCCGAGGGGCAGCAGCGTCTGGTAGATCGACTGCATCAGCACGCCCTGGTCGCCTTGCCACAGGTCGGTGCGCCCGATGGAGCCGCGAAAGAGCACGTCGCCCGCGATGAGCAGCTGGTGCTCGGCGTCGAAGAAGCTGATGGAGCCGGGCGAGTGCCCCGGCGTGTGCAGCACGCGCCACGTTGCGCCGCCGATCTGGAGTGTGTCATCCGCCGAGAGAAACGTAGTGGGGCGTGGCGGCGCATCCAGCGGCATGCCGTAGGCCTGGGCCTGCATGGGCGCGTGCTCTATCAGCGGCAGGTCGGCGCGGTGCATCTGCCAGCCCATCCCGAAGTGCTCGGCAAAAAACTGGCAGCCGAAGATATGGTCGAGGTGACCGTGCGTGAGCAGCAGGTGCGTGATGGTGAGATCATTCGCGTCGAGATAGTCCAGAATCTGCCGATGCTCGCCCTCGGCCATGGAACTGGGATCGATGAGCGCGGCTTCGCCGTCGTGGTGGCACACGTAGGCGTTGGTCTGGAACGGGTTGAAGGTGAACGCGCGGATGGTCATGAGCAGTAACAAGGCGGTCGGGACAAGGGCACAGCCCAACGGGACGCGGCTCAAAACGATTCATCGCGGCTATTCTGCGGCAGAAAAGCTCGCCAGAATGAGACGATTTCGACTCGATTCGCGTGGTGCTGGCCGATTCATCGTATAAAAGAAGGGGTTTACCTACCCTGGCACTGTATTCGCGCACCGACCTGCCGATACAACTGGGCGGTTAGCGGCTCCTTACCACCGTGAGGGGAGCTGACGGCCCACGCACGCCCGGCGTGCCTTCTCTCCGTTTACATGCTCACTGGACGCTCATCATCATGAGACAGCACCCACAGTTTTGGGTTGTGCTGCTCCTGGCCGCTATTATTGTAGCGCCCGGCTGCCGCTCATCCCGCGAAGCTCGCTTAGCCGAGCTCGAACGCGAAATCCAAAGCGAACGCAACGAGCCGATCTACGTCGACCCCGTCGTGGAAGAGGCCCCGCCACCGCCCTCGGCAACCGCCAACGACCGCGCAGCGCTGCTCGAAGAAATTCGCCGCCAACGCGCAGCAGAGACCGTTACTACGCCGCCCGTCACGACGACCACGACTGTGGCGCCCCCCGTTAGCACGGGCAGCACGATGGGTGGGCAGATGACGGTCTCGCCCCCGCCGCCACAACGCAGCGAGGTCATCGGCAGCACGCGCACGTTCGACGACTCCATGACGACGCGTAGCGTGACGACCACGCACAGCGGTGGAAGCATGTCGATGGGCGGTAGCATGTCCATGGGGATGTCAGCGTCGGTGCCTGGCATGGGCACCTCGGCGTTGCCGCCCAACGCGAGCCCCGGCACGTGCTTCGCCCGCGTCTACGTGCCGCCGCAGTACGACCGCCTGGAGCGTCGCGTGCTCACCAAGGAGGCCAGCGAGCGCATCAGCGTGACGCAGCCGCGCTTCACCAGCCGCACCGAGCGCTACGTGGTGCAAGAGGCGGGTGAAATGCTCGAGATCCTCGACGAGAACGGCCAGCCGTTCCGCGCCAACGAGCGCCCCGACATCCGCACCCGTGGCGATGGCACCATTGAGGTCATCCCGCGCGCGTTCGACACCGTGCAGGACCAGATCATGGTGCGCGAAGGCGCCGACCGCCTGGAGGTCATCCCTGCGCAGTACGAGACCATCACCGAGCGCGTGCTGATCCGCGCCGCCCGGCAGGTGTGGAAACCGCAGCGCAGCCAGATCTATGGCGCCGCCTTCGTCACCGACAGCAACGGCGAGATGGTGACGCGCATTGACAGCAACGGCGAGGTGATCTGCTTGGTGGAAGAGCCCGCCGAGTTCAAGACGATCACGCGCCAGGTGCTGCGCCGCCCGGCCCAGACGCGCCGCGTGCCGCTGGACGCCGAGTTCCGCACCATCACCAAGCGCATCCCGCGCCGCATGACGGTACGCACGGTCCCGACCGAGCCACGGTATCAGTCGATCACGCAGCAGGTCTTGGCCGAGCCCGCGATGGAGCGCCGCACGCCCATCCAGGAAGAGTTCCAGACCTACTTCGAGGAGCAGATGATCTCCGAAGCTGAAGTCGGCTGGCTGCCTGTCCTCTGCGACGTCAACGTGACCCGCGAGACGATCCGCGAGGTGCAGCGCGCCTTGCAGCGCAACGGCTACGAGCCCGGCGCCGTGGACGGCGTCTTGGGCACCCGCACGCTCCGTGCCTTGACCAACTTCCAGCGCGCCAACGGCATCGCCTGGGGCGCACTCACGCTCGAAACGCTCGATTTCCTCGGCGTCTCGCTCGGCATGTAAGCGCTAGTCGATTGGCGACTCCAACGCTACGTATTTCGGCGGCCTCGTCCTTTGCGGCGGGGCCGCCGTTTTGTTTTGTGCCTGTCAAGTAGCTCTGTGGTGCGAAGTGGGCATCCTCTTGCCAACTAGGCGCAACCTGCTCCCTCTCCTATGAGCTAGGAGGGGGCTGGCGTGAGGTAGACCAGACGTAGCGCCACCCCTTGATTCGCCCTCACCCTGTCCCTCTCCCAGCTCCCGGGAGAGGGGACTTCAGGGCGGCCGTGGACGCCAAGCTTCACAGATCGATGTACCAGATCAGGTAGCGGGCACAGTCAGAAACGTACCCGCCAGCGTATGATGTGGATAGGCGGTGCGCAAGCGAGCCATCTCATCGTGGATGGCGGTGGCTTCGTCAGCGGAGGGCGTTTGGCCCAGGCGGTGGCGCAGGCCCTGGGCGTACATCATCACGAAGCCCTGCACGGCGTCGGGCGACTGGGCACCGTCGGCGAGCCAGAGGAGGAAGGCGGCGCGGGCGTTGGGTGTCAGCTTGCTGTAGGAAGCCCAGGGCGCCACGGTGCGTCCGTCGCGGTCCGGCGCCTCCGTGTTGACGGGCAGCGTGGGATCGATGAGGAAGTCGTACGGCAGCCACGCGTTGCGGTCCTTGTAGAGGCCTGCACCCACGTAGATCAGACCGCGCTGTAGCCGCACCTTGCCCACCTCCACGACTTCTCCAGGCGGCACCCAGCACATCGACTCGGGCTGCTCGAGGGCCCTCGGCACAGGCTTGAGGCGGTCGCGCCCCGCGTCGGGGTTGAGCACGATGTCAAAGCGATCCTCAGGCTCGTAGGCCGCCAGCTCAGCCTCGGTATTCGCGGTCTCCACACGGTTCTGGCGAGACCGCCACGCGAGCCAACCTAAGACGGCGACCGCAGGAAGACAGAGGAGCACAAACGTGAGGTTCATGGGCAACCTGGGGGAGTAGATCAGCGCCCCGAACGGTCATGTCGCCGACGAGGATCCGCGTGGCTGCGGGTCAGGTGACGCCGAGCGCGGTGCCCAACTCGTCCCACTTGCTGCGGCTCACCTTGAGGCGGCGCCCGTCGAGAAGACGCACGGCATAGTCGCCGCCGCCGCTGTAGAGCAACCGCTCGATGCGGTCGAGCCGGACGATGGTGCCGCGGTGGATGCGGAAGAACGCCTTCGGGTCGAGGCGTTCGCTGAGGCTGCGCATGGGCTCGCGGATGAGGAACGTGTCTTCGCCCGCGTGCAGTTCCACGTAGTCGCCGCTGGCGGTGATGAAGTCGATGCTGGCCACCGGCAAGATGCGCAGGTGGCCACGCTGCTCCACGCCGATCCGCTGCAGGTACTTGGGGGGCTCGGGCGGTTTAGGAGCCGGACTGGCGTCAGGACCAAGGAGGCCCGCGAGTTGATTACGCAAGGCATCGAGGTTGCGCAAGGCGAGTGTCTTCTGCGCCCGGGCGAGCGCTTGGCTGAAGCGCTCATCATCGAACGGCTTGAGCAGGTAGTCGAGCGCCGCAATCTCGAAGGCGTGGACGGCGTGCTGGTCGTAGGCCGTGACGAAGATGACGGCGGGCATACGCTCGGGGCCGATGGTGCGCACGACTTCCACGCCCGTCAGCCCTGGCATCTGCACATCCAAGAAGACGAGATCTGGCGCGAGGGTGCGGATCGCATCGACAGCTTCCGAGCCACTGGCCGCCTCGCCGACAAGCTCCACATCCTCGGCATACGCCAGCAGGTCGGCCAGCCGCTGCCGGGCCGACCGCTCGTCGTCGACGATCAGGATACGGGTGGGCGCGGGCACAGGCTAGACGGGGACGGCAGCGGTGTATAGGTCGTACGGCGTGTGGTAGGGCAGCGCGATCTGCACATCCAGGCCACCCGTGGCCACAGGAACGAGGTCGAGGCTGTAGCCCTCGCCGTAGAGGGTTTCCATGCGGGCGCGCGTGTTGCGAAGGCCAATGCCCGACGACGAGGGCGGAGCACCATCGCCCGAGGCCGCAGGCAAACCGGGGCCGTTGTCTTGCACGCTGAGCCGCAGCTGCCCCTCGGCCTCCCAAGCGCGGATAGCGAGCGTGCTGCCTGCACCGCGCACGCTCACCGCGTGCTCGATGGCGTTCTCGACGATAGGCTGGAGCACGAGGTTGGGCACGAGGGCGTCGAGTACACGGTCATCGATGTCGCGATCGATGGTGAGCGTATCGGCGAAGCGCGTTTGCTGGATGGCAAGGTAGCCGTCGAGGAAGCTCAGCTCTTGCCGTAGCGTGACCTCGTTGGCGTCGCTGTGGTCGAGGATGTAGCGCAGCAGCCCGCTCAACTGCGAGATCATGCGCCGCATGCCGCCGGGGTCGCGCTCTAGGTTGCTGCTGATGGTGTGGAGCGTGTTGAAGAGGAAGTGCGGGTTGAGCTGCATCCGCAACGCGCGCAGCTTCGACTCGGCGAGCTGGGCTTCCAGCGCGGAGGCTTGGGCGCGCAGCTCCAGCGTCTCGCGCAGGCGCTCGCGGTGGCGGAGGATGTAGACACGCGCCACGGCGTACGACAGCACCATCAGGTACATCAGCAGCTCGGGCAGAAACTGAAAGCCGCTGAGGGTGGCCTGGAGCGAGACCGTACGGGTCCACGAGCTGGTCACCAGCGCATTCCACGCGGCATCCGTGGCAAAGTCGGCGAGCGAGGCCACGAGCACGGCCACGCCGATGTGCAGCGGGATGCTCCACCGATACTCACGGCGCACTAGGTCGACGCGGGCGCTCAGGGCAACCACGAAGGGCGTGACGACCGCCCAGCAGCCAAACTCGATGAGCATGTACCACGCTTGGCCCGGGCGCAGGCTCGGCGAGCCATCGGGGCGCGGCCCTTCCATCACCTCCTGCGCGATGTTCAGCGCCGCGATGCAGCCCCAGAAGCACACGATGCCTACCATCTCCATCGGGCGGATGGTGAACGGCGCAGCTTGCGTGTCATCAGCGGAAAAAGAGAGCGGTGCCGACATAGCGGAGGCGACCAAATCGCGGTTTCGAGGCCATCTTACAGGTTCGTAACACAGAGGTGCCCGGCATCGGTGCCATTCGTCTCACGATAGTGCAGTTCACCGCAAACCGAGCATCTCTGGGCCATCTGGGCGGATACACTGCCACGAAACCGCGGGCCACATTGCGCCAGCGTCCCTGTAGTACATATCAACATTGTGCAGACATGCGTTACCTCTTCCTCTTGGTCTTCTTCATGGTCAGCCTCGCGCCTGCAGCCTGGGCCCAGCGCAGCGACGGCCCGCGCACCGGCAGCATCCAAGGCACCGTGCTTGACGCCGAGACCGGCGACCCCATCATCACTGCCACCGTCGCGCTCTGGCGCACCGCTACCGACGAGCTCGTCACGGGCGCCGTGACCGAGGCCGACGGCACCTTCCGCCTCGAAGGCCTGCGGCCCGATGTCTACCGCGTGCAGGTCAGCTTCGTGGGCTACATGACGCAGACGGTAGACTCTGTCGCCATCACCCGCGACGTCGCACGCGCCAACGTGGGCGTACTGCGCATGGCCACCGACGCCCAGCAGATGGAGGGCGTCGAGGTCGTGGCCGAGCGCGCCGCGGTGTCTATCGAGATCGACCGCACGGTGTACAACACTGCCGACTCGCCCGTGACGGCGGGCGGCACCGCGTCTGAGGTGCTGGAGACGATTCCCTCGGTGGACGTGGACATCGACGGCAATGTTAGCCTGCGCGGCAGTGGCAACGTGGCGGTGCTCATCAACGGCCGCCCCGCGCCCGTCAGCGCCGACGCCATCGCCAACTACCTCAAGACGCTCCCGGCTGGGTCGGTGGACCGCGTTGAGGTGATGCCCAACCCGTCGGCACGCTATGAGCCCGACGGTATGGGCGGCATCATCAACATCGTCCTGAAAGAGGAGGCCGAGTTGGGCTTGGGCGGCACCGTCGTGGCGGCGGGCGACACGCAGGGCAGCGTCAACGCCAGCAGCACGGTTACCTACGGGCGCGGCCCGCTGAGCATGGCGATGAACTACGGCGTCCGGCTGGGGCAGGATGTGGGCGGCGGCACCAGCTACCGCATCAACCGCTTCAACGCACTGCGCAACGAGCCCATCACCTACTTCGATCAGGAAGAGCGGCAGAACGAGGATGAGACCTCGCACTTCCTCTCCCTCTCGGGCGACTACTCGCTCTCGCCACAGACCATCCTCAACGCTTCGCTGCAAGGCCGCACCGAAAGCGAAACGGAGCAAGAGATCACCGACTTCCTGGCCTTCTCGGACTTCGATCCGCTGCTGTCGAGCACGATTCGCGACGTGAACGAGTCGGGCGACAGCTGGGACGCCGACGCGCGCATCGGGCTCACGCACAACTTTGAGAGCATGGCCACGCGTACGGCCCGTGCCAGCTCAGGCTCGCGCCGCTCCTGGCGTGGGCGCGGCGGCGGACGCGGCGCGGGCAACACCCCGGGCGGCTCCGGGCAGGTAGGCCACACGCTGCAGCTAGAAGCCCGCGTCAGCCTCTCGGCCAACGAAGGCGCCGAGAGCTTCCTGGAGCAGGTGACCAGCGGCACCGACATCCTGGAGCGTCAGGAGGCCCTGACCGACCGCGAGCGCGACGAAATCTCGCTTCAGGCCGACTACGTGCGTCCGCTCGGCGGCTTCCGCTTCGAAGCGGGGTACCGCGGCGAGATCGAGACCACCTTCTCCGACCTCTACTCGGAGAGCGCCGACGGCAACGCCGCACTCACGCCAGACGAAGGGCTCATCAACACGTTCAACTTTGAGCAGGTCATCAACGCCGTGTACCTGCAGCTGGCGCGGCAGTACGGTAGCCTGGGTGTTCAGCTTGGGCTCCGTGGCGAGGTGGCGCAAACCACGTTTGACCTGCGCACCACGAACGAGACCAACACCAACGACTATGCCAGCCTCTTCCCGAGCGCCTTCCTGACGTACAAGTTCTCGGAGCAGTACCAGCTGAAGGGCAGCTACAGCCGCCGCGTCAGCCGGCCGCGCACGCGCAACCTCAACCCGTTCCCCAGCTTCGACGACCCGCTCAACATCCGCCAGGGCAATCCGAACCTGCAGCCGGAGTACATCGACTCGTTCGAGCTTGGCTACGTGCAGTTCACCACCTGGGGCTCGTTCACACTGACCCCCTACTACCGCCGCACCACGGACGTCGTGCGCTACTTCCAAAACCTGCGCGACGACGGCGTGACGGTGCGCACCGTGGATAACTTCGACACCGCCGAGTCGTCGGGCATTGAGCTCATCAGCTCGCTCGACAACATCTCGTGGCTCGACGGCTTCCGCGGCTATGCGAGCATCGAAGGCTTCCGCCTCGTCACCGACGGCTCCAACGTGGACTCGGCATTCCAGAACGACGCCTTCGGCTGGGGCGGGCGCATGAACGCCAGCTACCAGTTCGGCAACCTCTTCGGCTTCGGGGATCTCGACTTCCAGTTGACGGTCCGCTACCGCGCGCCTATCGAAACGGAGCAAGGCCGGCGCGGTGCGTTCCACTGGACCGATATGGCCCTCCGCCAAGACTTGTTCAACGATCAGGCCAGCCTAAGCCTGCGCTTCCGCGACCTGCTGGGCACGGCGGGCTCCATCAACGTCGTAGACCAGCCGGACCTCTACAACGAGTTCTTCCGCGACTGGGGCGCCCAAGCCGTAGGCCTCACGTTCACCTACTCGTTCGGCGAGCAGCAGCGCAACAACCGCCGTCAGCGTGGCGGCGGTGGAGGCGGCGGCGGTGGTGACTTCGGCGGCGGTGGCCTCGACGAGTAAGCACCCGCACCCCACCTTTCTTCCTTAATAGCCACACCTCGATCGGGCCTGCTGAGCAACTGTTCTCGGCAGGCCCGATCTTGTAGACGCCCCCTCCCAGCCTTGGAGACTGTTTGGTAACTCGATCTGGGGCTCCGATGGGCTCTTTTCGGCGCATCCCGGCCCGATGCCCTGCGGCTGCGCCTCCGGTTTTTCGCCCCGTAGCTGTGCTACGAACCTCAAAATCGGACCAACCTTCGCTCGAAAATGGCTCCATCTCGCCTGCCAACCCAGCTACCAAACAGTCTCTTATCGTCCCATGCGTGTCTTGATGCTGCTGATGAGCGTGCTGCTCACCAGCCTCAGCGGATGTCACCCCCCTGCTGAATCTACCTCCACCGCCGACTCGTGCTCGCCTGATGCACTGGAAGAGCTGGCGGGTACACCCACCGATGTGCAGCGCGTGGTGGATGCCGCGCAAGCGTTTGCCGCCATGTTGTCGGAGGCGCAGCGCGAGACGTTGAACCTGGACCTCACCGCAGAGAACGCCGCCCGGTGGAGCAACCTGCCCATCCGCTTTGTGGCGCGCAACGGCCTGAAGTTTGGCGACCTCAACGAAGACCAGCTCGCCGCCGTCCACGACTTGGCGAAGACGGTGCTCAGCGAGGACGGCCACGCCACGTTCTACGGCGTCGTCCAGGCGGATGAGTACCTGACCGAGCAGACGGGCAACAAGATGTGGGACGCCGATCTGTACTACGTCGCCTTCCTCGGCGAGCCGTCGGTGGACCGCGATTGGATCTTGCAGCTGGGCGGGCACCACTACGGCCTGAACGTGGGCTACACCGCGGGCACCGCCAGCACCACGCCGTACTTCCTGGGTGCCGAACCCATGCAGTTCACCCTCGACGGCGAAACGTACGAGCCGATGGCCGGGCGCGAGAGCACCATGATGGCCATGATGGCGGCCTTGGACGACGCGCAGCGCGATGCCGCTGAACTCAGCGGCTCCTTCGACGATGTGCTCCTCGGCCCCGGCGAAGACTTCACCTTCCCCGAGCAAGAAGGCCTCTCGGTTGCTCAACTCTCGGCTGAGCAACAAGCTCTCGTGATCGCCGCCATTGAGGCGTGGGTCAGCTCGCGCCCAGACGATGAGGCAGCTGAGCTACTGGCCGTCTACACCAGCGAGTCCGCGCTCGAAGCCACGACGGTCGGCTGGTCGAGTGGGACGGATCTGGAGACGGAAGGCTCGTACATCCGCATTGACGGGCCGCGCGTGTGGATCGAGGTGGTGGCGCAGGGCGGCATTGCCTTCCGCGATCAGGTGCATCTGCACTCGATCTGGCGGGACAAGACGTTCGACTACGGCGGCCTCTTCACGACCCGCACCGATGCCGCATCATGCTAAGGCTCCATCTGGTAAAAACCTGCCGCGTGACCGCGCTCTGCCTCGCCTTCGCCGCGCTTTGGCCCGTCCTCCGCACCGACGCGCATCCGATGCCCGAGTCGCTGGTTTGGCTCGACGTCCATGCCGACGGCATCCAGGTCGAACTCCGTCTCCCCGTCGATGCCCTCGCCAAAGGCTTCGGCCGGGCGCTGCGTCCCAATGTGCGGCAGCGCACCGCGCAACTCCGCGATAGCCTATCCGCCTACATCGCCGATCACATCGCGCTCTCAGGTGTCGAGGGGAAACTGTGGCACGCGCAGGTGCAGCACATCGATGTGGTGACGGAAGATGGTGCCGACGAGGTGTGGGCCACCGTCTGGTTCGCCGCACCCGACGGTATTGTGCCCGCGATGCTAACTATGCAGTACGACCTCATCATCCACGAGCTGCGCACGCACAAAGCGCTCGTGGCCATCCGCACCGACGAAGCACGTGGCATCAACGCGAGCGACCCGCAGTACGTTGGTCGTCTGACCTGGCACACCGACCGCATCGTCATCGACCGAACAGAACGAATCCCCCCGATAGCCGCCTGGGTGCCGCTGGGAGCCGTCGGGTTCGTCTTCTTGGTCGGCGTCGCCGTGGTGCTGAGCGTACGCCGCAGGTGAACGCTGCTAGAGTTGGACGAGCGCGTCCCGCCACCGTCACTCGATTACGGCCAAGCTGCCTACGCATACGGCTTCAGCGCTGAGATGCAGCAGCACCCATACGCTGATCACCTCGCGATGGACGATGATAAGACCGATGCACACCGGTACCCATGCGAGGTTAGCCATCACCAGGAAGCGGATGAGCGAAAGCGGGCGCCGCTTACGCTGGGCGATGGTGAGCGAGTAGCTGCCGTACGTGAGGTTAGCCGCGCCCATGAAGAGCACCACGCCAAGGGGCAGGCTGAACAACTCCGCCAGCCAGGGACTCACGCTCAACAGCAGCACGCCCACTACGGCACCCGCCGTGCCGTCGACCCACAGCAGGTTCTGGCGCTGCATCATCCCACCGCCATCGCCAAGATCTGCTCTTGGGTCGCGCTGGCTACGTCGGTGACCTCGCCGCGCAGCTGGCCCTCGTGCATCACCAAGATGCGGTCGCTCATGCCTAGGATCTCGGGCAGTTCGGAGGAGATCATCAGGATGGCTTTGCCCTGCTCGGCGAGGCGGTTGATGAGTAGGTAGATCTCGTACTTGGCGCCCACGTCGATGCCGCGCGTCGGCTCGTCGAAGATGAGCACGTCGGTGTTGGCTTCGAGCCAGCGGGCGAGCAGCACCTTCTGCTGGTTGCCGCCCGAGAGGTGCTGCGCGCGCTGCTCCTGCCCCGCCACCTTGATCTTGAGGCTCTCGATGTAGCTGCCGAACGTGTCTCGCTCATGCGGTTGGTTGAGCCAGCCGAAGCGAGACCAGCGCTTCATGTTGCCGAGGGCGAAGTTCTCGCGTGCCGAGCGGCCCAGCACCAAGCCCTGCGCCTTGCGGTCCTCGGTGAGTAGGCAGATGCCCGCCTGGATGGCATCCTTTGGGGAGTTGATGGCGAGCGGCTGCCCGTCGAGCGAGACGCTGCCCGCCGTGGCCGCATCCGCACCGAAGATGAGGCGGGCCAGCTCGGTACGTCCGGCGCCCACCAGCCCCGTCAGCCCCACCACCTCGCCGCTGCAGATCTCGAACGACGCGGGCGCCGAAAGCCGCGGTCCCATCAGCCCGTCCACCTTCAGCCGCACGTTGCCGATGGGGTGCTGGGCCTTCGGGAACTCGTTCTCCAGCGACCGCCCCACCATCATCTCGATCAGGTGGTCGCGGCTCACGTCGGCGACGGCCTCGGTGCCGATGTAGGTGCCGTCGCGCAGCACCGTTACGCGGTCGGCGATGGCGTAGATCTCGTCGAGGCGGTGGCTG
>JBCDJT010000100.1:0-18496 GCA_038747545.1 Bacteroidota bacterium | reverse complement strand
GTTCGTGAAGCTGACTTGCTTGTTGAGCGCGATCTTGGGATCGGCGACGAAGGCTTGCAGGTCGTGCGAGACGCTGGCCTGGCCCGTCGAGCCATTCACGTCACCCACAGGCGTCCCGGTGCCGTCGCCAATGTTGGTGACCGTGTCGCCGATGGTGAAGTCGCCCGTGTTGTACTGGAGGCGGATCTTCTTCTTGTAGGTCTTGCTGCCCGAAGTCTTGACGTTCAGTGTGCTGCTGCCCCACGAGCAGGTGACGGTGTTGGCGTTGCTGTCGTAGGTACATCCGCTATCGGCTGACACGAACTGCGCGCCCTGCGGCAGCGTGTCCACGATGACGGCGTTGGTGAGGTTGAGCTGGCCCGTGCCGCCGGGGCTCTCGAAGCCGACCTCGTACACAATCGGGCGGTCTATGACAGGCGGGTTGGTGGTGCGCTGCTTCAATGTGGTCCACGTGTTCTGTGCTGTGGCTATCACCGTGACGGGGCCGCGGCTGTCGGTATCGCCGTTGGAGACGGAGCTGCTCGCCGTAATGTCCACGCTGGTGCCGTCGGGCGTCCTGCCATTCGGAAACGCGACATCCACGGTCAGCTCACCCACGGAGCCCGAAGCCAGTGGCGACTTGAAGAGGAAGGCGACCGTGCGCGTGCCGTTGTCGTAGGTGCCCGTCAGGTTCTGCGTCTGCCCGTTCCCCAGCGACGACTGGTACGTCAGCCCAGCGGGGACGGGTATTGTGATGACACCATCGAGGCAGTTGCCCGTGGTGCTGGAGCAGTCGTAGGCGGCCGTGAGGCGGAAGGTCTCGCCCGAGGGCACCGTGGTCTGGCTGCTGCTGAACGAGGCGATCGTCAGCTTGGCTTGGGCGAAGACCGGGGCGGTCTGAAATCCGGCGAGCAGCACGAGGAGGAGGAAGCATCCCCAGCGGAGGCTATGGGCGGAGTGCGTCATCGGAGTGTGGGATTCAGTATGGAGTCGTGTGGGCTGCAAGCGATGAGAGCCTAGCGCCTCGGGTATCGGTTGCTGGTCAGGCGCCTTAAGGGCTTTTGCTGACATGTTCTCCGTTTTTGCCGCATCTCCGCCTGACGCGCTCAGCACTGTCGACGAGACCGCGTATCTTGGCGCCATCCGCTCATCAAACTGCTGTCGCTCATGGCCAATCCGCCGATCAAAGCCCCCGGACTCGAAGGCATCATCGCGCTCGACTCGGCGATCTCGTTCATCGACGGGCAAAAGGGCGAGTTGATCTACCGCGGGTATGCCATCGAGGATTTGGCTGAGCAGACATCGTTCGAGGAGGTCGCACACTTGCTGTGGAAGGGCCACCTGCCCACGCGCGCCGAACTCGAACACCTGCACGCCCAGCTCCGTGCCGAGCGCGAGCTGCCGCCGATGGTGTACGCGCTGCTGCGCCACATCCCTGAGGACGCCAACCCGATGGCCGCGCTGCAGACGGTCACGTCCATCTGCGCCCTCTTCGACGCCGAAGCCGACGACCCTTCCCCCGAGGCCAACTACCGCAAGGCCCTCCGCCTCACCGCCCGCATCCCCACGGCTATTGCTGCGCTGGACCGCATGCGTAAAGGCCACGAGCCGGTGCGGCCGCTCAAGACGGGCTCGACGGCGTTCAATTTCCTCTACATGCTCACGGCCGAGGAGCCCGGCCCCGAAGCCGAAAGGATCTTTGACACGTGCCTCGTTATCCACGCCGACCACGGCCTGAACGCCTCCACGTTCACGGGCCGCGTCATCGGCGCCACGCTGTCCGACCTGTATTCGGCGGTAGCTGGGGCCGTAGGGGCGCTCAAAGGTCCGCTCCACGGCGGGGCTAACATCGCCGTGATGGAGACGCTGCTGGAGGTGGAGCGTACGGGTGCCTCGCCGCGTCAGTTCGTGCTGGACAAGCTGGCCAAGAAGGAGCGCATCATGGGCTTCGGCCACCGCGTCTACAAGACCATCGACCCCCGGGCTACCATCCTACGGGGCATGGTGGAAGGCCTAAGCCGTGAGAAGGGCACCACGAAGTGGTACGAGATCAGCCTGGAGATGATGGAGACGATGGCGCAGGAGAAGAAGCTGTACCCCAACGTCGACTTCTTCAGCGCATCGGTGTACTACATGCTTGGCATCGACGTGGACCTGTACACGCCGATCTTCGCCATGAGCCGCGTGACGGGGTGGACGGCGCACCTGCTGGAGCAGTGGCAAGCCAACCGCCTGATCCGCCCGCGTGCCGAGTACGTGGGACCGCGTGGACAAACCGTTGTGCCCATTGAGCGGCGTTGAGGATTAGCTGACTGGCCCAGGCCTGTCGTCCTACGTGCTCTGCCTTTGACATGGCTCCCACAGAGCCACACAGACTGAACGTGCGCTCTGCAAGCAGCGGCGCTGCTAATGCTGTCGCACGGCATAGTGCGTTGTAGGGAAGTGAGTGGCATGTCTAGGCATCCGACACGTTGCGACGCGCCCACGCGTAGCGAAGCGCACGCCCCAACGCGCTCACGCGCCCCGAGACCGATAAACAACTTGACACTTCCGCGCTACGGCGTACCTTGCCCGTCCGTCCCGCTTAACCGCTGCTGCCCGTGTCCAAGCCGAAGCGCTCGCCCTGGTTCTGGGTGCCCTCACTCTACTACGCCGAGGGCCTGCCGTACGTCGTCGTGATGACGCTGTCGGTGATCATGTACAAACGGCTCGATATCTCCAACACCGACATCGCGCTATACACGAGCTGGCTGTACCTGCCGTGGGTGATCAAGCCGCTGTGGAGCCCGCTCGTCGACCTGCTCAAGACCAAGCGCTTCTGGATCATCACCATGCAGCTGGTCATCGGCGCGGGGCTGGCGGGGGTGGCGCTGATGCTGCCGGGCGACAACGTCTTCCGGTACACGCTGGCGTTTATGTGGCTATTGGCGTTCTCGTCGGCTACGCACGACATCGCGGCGGACGGCTTCTACATGCTGGGCATGAGCGAGGGCGAGCAGGCGTACTTCGTGGGCATCCGCAGCACGTTTTACCGGCTGGCGATGATCTCGGGGCAGGGGCTGCTGGTGATGCTGGCGGGCGTGCTCGAGAACAGCATGGCGATCCCCACTGCGTGGGCCATCACCTTCTACATCATGACGGGCATCTTCATCGTGGCCGCTGCCTACCACGCGTTCGTGCTGCCGCGCCCTGCCGTCGATGTGCCGCGCGAACACCAGAGTGCGGGCGAGGTGCTGCGCGACTTCGGGGCCACGTTCGCCACGTTCTTCAAGAAAGACCACATCGGCGTTATCCTTGGCTTCCTGCTGCTCTACCGCTTCGCCGAGGCGCAGCTCGTCAAGATTGCGTCGCCGTTCCTGCTGGATGAGCGCGCCGTGGGCGGGCTGGGGCTAGCCACCGAGAGCGTCGGGTTCGTGTACGGCACCGTCGGCGTCATCGGCCTCACCATCGGCGGCATCCTGGGCGGCATCGTTGTCTCGCGCGATGGGCTCAAGCGCTGGCTGTGGTGGATGGTAGCGGCCATTAACCTGCCCAACGCCGTCTACGTCTTCCTGGCGATGGCGCAGCCCGAGAACTTCATCGTCGTCAACGTCGCGGTCGCCATCGAGCAGTTCGGCTACGGCTTCGGGTTCACCGCTTTCCTGATGTACATGATCCACGTGGCGGACGGCCCCTACAAAACGGCGCACTACGCGCTCTGCACGGGCGTCATGGCGCTCGGGATGATGCTGCCGGGGATGATCAGCGGGGCGATCCAAGAGGCGCTGGGCTACCAGACGTTCTTCCTGTGGATCCTCGTGGCCACCATCCCGTCGTTCATCGTCACCTACTTCATCCGCATCCCCGCCGATTTCGGCAAGAAAGAGCCAGCGGAGGCCGCATGAGTGACGAGTTCTGCCTGGATATGGGCTTCGAGGTGACGTTCCGGCCGTTCGAGCAGGCCGACGAAGACATGCTGTTCGGGCTTTGGAAGTACGCCTATGTGCATGAGCCGTCGCGCCGCTCGCTGTTTCGCGAGAAGGTGTGGGGGGATCCCGACTACGACCCCGATCTCACGCTCCTTGCCGAGACGGGCGATGGGCCGGAGAATCAGTTTCCGATAGGCTTCGCCATGGCCGTGGTGCGCGAGAACGCAGCCTCCCGACGTGGCCACATCAAGCTGCTGGCCGTGGAGGAGACGATGCGGCGCAACAAGCTGGGAGACCACATGCTGCACCTACTCGAACAGCGGCTGATTGAGCGCGGCGTGGAGGAGATTCGGGTCGCCGAGTCAGCGCCCAACTACCTGACGCCGGGGCTCGACGTGCGCTACACGCCGGGGCTGCTGATGCTTGAGGCCGCCGGGTACGAGCGCATCGGCGAGACGTACAACCTAGACGTTAACCTCGGTCCGTACCTCCCTACCGACCGTAAGGAGGCCGCGCTCGCTAAGCGGCACGGCATTACCATCCGACGGGCGCGGTCCTACGACAAAGCGCTGGTGGCCGGCTTCTTGGCTGCGCACTGGCCCGCGTGGCAAGCCGAGGTCGCGGTGGCGTTCCAGCAAAAACCCATTGCGCTGCATGTGGCGGTGCGCGACACGGAAATGCTCGGGTTCGCGGCGTACGACACCAACAACATCGGCACTGGTTGGTTTGGGCCGATGGGTACGGCACCGGGGGCACGCGGCGTCGGCATTGGGGCGGTGCTGCTCAAACGCTGCCTCCGCGACCTCCAAGCGCAAGGGCTGAAACGCGCTGTCATCCCGTGGGTCGGCCCCGTGCGCTTCTACGCCAACCGAGTCGGCGCCACCATCGACCGCGTGTTTTATCGGTACGCGAAGACCATTGCGCCGTGAACCGCCGTTTAGTAGAGACCCACCCACGCTCACCACTGTTGCTATGACCCTCGATCTCTCTGGGCGCGTCATCCTCGTAACGGGCGCCAGCCGAGGCATCGGCGCCGCCATCGCACAGCAGTTGGGCCAAGCGGGGGCCACAGTGGTCGTTCACTACGGGCGCAACGCCGAGCGGGCACAGGCCGTCGCGGAAGCTGCAGGCCGCAGCGCTCGCACGTTTCAGGCTGACCTCGCCGACGCCGACGCCACCGCGCAGCTCTGGGCCAATGTGCTGGCCGCCTTCCCGCGCGTGGATGCGCTGGTCAACAACGCGGGCGTCTCGCCGGAGACAGGGTTAGACCTGGACGAGGCCGACTGGCAGTCCGCCTGGCACCAGACGATGCACGTCAACCTGCGGGCGCCGGAGCAGCTGTGCCGATTGGCCATCCGCCACTTCCAGCAGCACGGCGGCGGGCGGATCGTCAACGTGGCGTCGCGCGCCGCCTTCCGGGGCGACACGGCCGACTATATGACGTACGCCGCCTCGAAGGGCGGGCTGGTGGCGCTCACGCGGTCCATCGCCCGCGGCTTCGGCAAAGACGAGATCAAAGCGTTCACGCTGGCGCCGGGCTTCGTGCAGACCGACATGGCGCAGCCGTTCGTGGAGGCCTACGGCGAAGCCTACATCACCGACGACCTCGCCCTGCCTACCCTCACGCAGCCCGCCGACATCGCGCCGCACGTCGTCTTCCTCCTCAGCGGCCTCGCCGACCATGCCACCGGCTGCACGCTCGACGTCAACGCAGGCAGCTACGTCCACTGACGCGCATGGCCGACGCCTTCGATCTCCCCATCCTGGATCTTCCTGCCATCGACCCCACCATCGAGCAGGCGAGCGGCAAGGCGCGCATCCTCGACCCCATCCGCCGCAAGTTTGTGCGCCTCACGCCTGAGGAGTGGGTGCGGCAGCACTGGCTGCACTACCTCACGGCAGAGCTGAACTACCCCAAGGGCTTATTGGCTGTCGAGAAGAGCTTCCGCTACGTCGGCGCTGTGCAGCGTGCCGATGTGGTGGCCCACGACGCACGCGGCGCGGCGCTGCTGGCGCTGGAGTGCAAGGCACCCGAGGTGCCGATCACGCAGGACGTGTGGGACCAAGCCGCCCGCTACAACACCGTCCTGCAGGCCAAGCTGCTGGTCGTCTCGAACGGTGCCACGCACTTCGTCTGCCACACCGACCACGCCGCCCAGCGCGTCCGCTTTCTGGACGGCATCCCGCCCTACGCCGAAGCCCTGCAGCTTTGACGGGATCAGGCGCAACGCAGCGCAGGCATCCACGTAGTGAGGCTGCACCGCGCATCCCCACCTTTCCGCCGATTCCATGTCTGGTGTCGATGACGCCACCTCCACCTCCACAGCATCGCCCGTAACCGCCACCTCGCTGCGACGGTACGACGTCGACGCCGTGCGCACCATCGCCATCGGCCTGCTGATCGTCTACCACTGCGCGCTGAGCTTCACGTTCATCGCGGGCTTCATCGGGTTTCCGCAGAACGACGTAACGATGGATCTCCTGTGGGTGCCACTGGCCGCGCTGAACGTGTGGCGCATCCCCATCCTCTTCCTGATCTCGGGGATGGGCGTCTACTTTGCCATGCGGCGCCGGGGCAACAAGGCGATCGTCAAGGACCGCACGGTGCGCATCCTGGTCCCGCTGCTCTTCAGCTGTCTGGTGCTGTGGCCGCTCTTCCACTTCGGCCTGCTCGCGCTCGGCTGGGAAGCCAACTACAATGTCCAGTTCGGGCACCTGTGGTTCCTGCTGAACATCTACGTGTACGCGCTGCTGCTCGTGCCGCTGTTTGGCTACCTCAAGGCGAACCCAGACCATGCTGTTCTCCGAGGGATGAGGGCCCTCCTGCACGTCCCCGGCGGTATCTTCCTGCTCGGCCTGCCGCTGGCGTTGGAGGCGTGGCTGGTCGCCCCCGAGGCGTTTTCGGCCTACGCGCTCTCAGCGCACGGATGGGCGCTGGGCTTCGTGTGTTTCCTGATCGGCTACCTGTGCGTGTCGGCAGGCGAGACGTTTTGGGCCTCGATAGAGCGGCATCGGCGTCTGGCGCTGGGGCTGGCCCTGCTGCTCTACGCGATCCGCCTCGTCGTTTTCGAGATTGAACGCACCCCGAAGCCGATGGAAGCCTTCGAGTCCATGCTATGGATGCTGGCCGTCTCGGGGTTTGCGGCGCGCCACCTCAACGCGCCCTCGGCGGCATTGAGTTACTTCAGCCAGGCCGTGTACCCCATCTACATCGTCCACATGCCCATCCAGTTCATCGCCGCGTACTTCATCCTCGGATGGTCCGTGCCTGCGATGGTCAAGCTGCTGCTGCTGACCGCCGTCACCCTGGTGGGGAGCTGGGCGCTGTACGAGTACGTGCTGCGCCGCATCAACGTGCTGCGGCCACTCTTCGGCATGAAGTCCATCAAGGCGCCTGCGGCGTGATCGCGGCGCAGCCGTCCTCAATAGCTCCACAGCTTCAAGCCGATAAACCCGGCATCCCACAGGTAGATTGTGATGATGAGCGATCCAACAGAGGTGAGCATGAAGAATATTCTGAACCCGATGCCCGGTGGGAGTTTGGTCCCTCGATAAAGCGCATAGGCACAGGTGGCGGCGAGCAGGTATGAGCTGCCATAGACCAGCAGTGTGCTGAACGGCATGCTTTTCACCGCTGGGATCTGGCTGAACGACAGGCCTAGCCCTGTGAAGAACAGCGCGAGGCACACGCCAAATCCCAACACGGCCAAATGGTTGGCAGGGCTCCTCCGCTCGGCTTTGAAGAGGTTGAGCAGCAGCCACGGAACCGCATACAAGCAAAACACGGCCACCAGCAGAAACGAGCACAGCACAGCGAAGAACAGCGTGACGCGCACCAGCCTAGACCCGCGCTCGGTATAGCTGTCGTTGATCCAAAAGACAGGGTTTCCGCTGTCCGATGTCAGCAGCGCTGCCGTCGGTGAGCCCTCGCCCGTGCGGTAAAACCGGTGCTGCCCCGCGTAATACAAGGTGTCTTTCGCCTTGCCCAGGAGCGTCCGGGTGATCAGCGTATCCGTGTCGAAATCCAACGTCAACCCCGCCAGCATGCGGTCGGAGAAGCCCAGGAGCTCGTTCCGGGGGCTCCTGAACTCGTAGAAGCCGGCGTATGCTGCGCGTATGGAATCCGGGATGGGATGGGCGATCCGCTCGCCCGAGGGGGCCGCGTCCTCGCCGAGCACGTGGTCCAAGATGAGGCGCACCATGGCGGTGGCATTGCCGTTGCGGTTGATGGCAACAGCCACGCCCAGGTCCGCTGCACGCGAATACGCATACCGCGCCGAGAAGCCGTCGATGCCCCCATCGTGCCCGTGAAACAGGTGGCCGTTTCGCCACACGGCAAAGTTGCCGAGGCCATAGCCGTAGGTCAATCCCGCCTTGGCCGCCAAGGTCGTCTGCGGAGTCTCGATGCGCTCCAGCTCCGCCAACGAGAAGCGGTCGCCTCCGGTGAGCATGACCTGTAGGAAGGCCGCCATGTCCGTAGCGTTGGCGGCCAGGTCGCCAGCGGGGCCGCCGTTGATGGTGGCAAACGGGAGGGGGGTGAGCGTGGCGCCGCGGCGCTGGTAGCCTGTGGCAAACGGAAGAGCGTCGGGTTGCTTGAAGTAGAAGCCGGAGGATGCCATCCCCATCGGGCGCAGGATGCGCTCGCTGATGTAGGCGTCGTAGGGCGAGCCCGCCAGCACCTCAATCAGGTGACCCGCAACGACGTAGTTCGGGTTGGAATAGCTCTTCCGTGTGCCAGGCTGCCAGCGCGACGTGAGCGATGGCCTGTGGTCATGCACCATGTTGGCGATGGGGGGCAGCGTACTATCCGTGGTGTTGTAGATCGCATGCAGGTGGAAGTCGTCGAAGCCAGAAGTGTGTTCCAAGAGGTGAACCACGCGGACGGGGTGCTCGCTCGCCCACCTGTTCGCAAACGGAAGGCTCGGGTTGATGTCGCGTATCGGCGTGTCAAGGCTGTACTCCGTGTCGCGGAGTACGGAGAGGAGGGCGAACGCGGTGAAGCTCTTCGAGACCGAGCCCTGCCGAAAGAGGTGCTCGGCCGAGACCGGCTCGTTGCGCTCGATACTGGCGTACCCGATGCCGCCCATGAAAAGCACGGTGTCGGCCCGGACAATGCTGACCATGGCGCCAGGGATGCGCTGCGTCTGCATGTACTCCTCAAGCGATGCGATCAGCACGGCTACGTCGTCCTCTTGCCCGAAGCAGTACGGCGCCTGTACAGCGGTGAGCAAGGTCAAGAGTACGGTACACGTCAGGGCGCGCATGGCGGCGGCAGGGGAGTGGGGGAGGGCATGGCGTGGAGGCGATCAGATGGCGGTAGGGCCATCCACAGCAGCGCTACGGCGCAGCGCGCCTATTGTTGTGCAGCGCGTGGCGCCCTACCATGCACAAGCGGGCTGCGGGGTGGGCACGGCAAGCTGGCCGAAGCCGAGGTTGTTGCATCACGGGCGTCTCGGGGCGCGTTGCGATTTCGTATCTTACGTGCCTATCCGGTCTGTGCTTGCTCATGATCTCATCGCGTACGCCCATCCGCCTCCGCTTCTGGGGGGTTCGCGGCTCGTTTCCCCGGCCGGGACCGAGCACCGCGCGCTACGGAGGCAACACGTCGTGTGTCAGCTTGGATGGCACCCACCCCGACGGGCAGCCGTGGTACCTCATCCTCGACGCGGGCACCGGCATGGCCGAGCTGGGCCGTGAGGTGGCGCAAGCGGAGGCCGAGGTCTACCTGATGCTTACGCATGCACACTGGGACCACATCCAGGGCTTCCCCTTCTTCGAGCCCATCTACCAATTGGGCGGCTGTATCCACCTCGTGCCCGGCCCGCACATGGACGAGGCCTTCGAACTGATGTTTGGGCAGATCGACGGCTGCCGCTTTCCGCTGCGGCGCGAACAGATCCCCGCTACCTTCGGCTCCATCCGGTTGGGCGAGACATGCGATGGGCTGTACGATGCCGAGCACCTGCAGCTGCTCCGCGTGAACCACCCCGGGCCTACCTACGGCATCCGCATTCAAGTGGAGCGCCACGCCGTCGTGTACATCCCCGACAACGAGATCGAACCGCCGTACACGCCCACCGCGACGTTCGACGACCTCACGCGCTTTTGCCAGGGCGCCCAGGTGCTCATCCACGATGCCCAGTACCTGGATGCCGAGCTGGAGCAGCGCGCAGGATGGGGCCATAGCAGCATCGCACAGGCGCTCTCGCTGGCGCAGGCCGCCGAGGTAGAGCATCTGGTGCTCTTCCACCACGACCCCAGCCGCACCGACGACGCGCTCGACGCCATCCAGGCACACGTCAACACGCTCATCGCCGAGGCGCCGTATCCCGCCCGGTGTACGGTGGCGTACGAGGGGCTGAGCCTGGAGCTAGCCGCTGGTCACTCGTAGCGCAGCGCCTCGACCGGGTTGACGGTGGCGGCACGGATCGCCTGATACGCCACCGTGCCCAGCGCAATCAGCAGCGCCAAGCCACCCGCGAGCACGAAGACGCCGACGCCCAGCGACGTCTGGTAGGCAAAGCCGCTGAGCCACTCGCGCATGCCGAAGTAGGCCAAGGGGGCCGCGACGGCGAAGGCGATGCCCACCAGCTTGAGGAAGTCTACCGAGAGCAGCCGGATGAGCTCGGGCACGGTGGCGCCGAGCACCTTGCGTACGCCCACCTCCTTGGTGCGCTGCTGGGCCGTGAAGGTGGCCAAGCCGAAGAGGCCGAGGCAGGCGATGAAGATGGCGAGGCCCGCGAAGAGGCCGAACAGCCGCCCGAACTGCTGCTCGCTGGCGTAGAGCGCTGCAAAGCTGTCGTCGAGGAAGTCGTAGAGGAACGGGCGGTGCGGCGCCACCTCACGCCAGATCTGGTCGAGGTCTGCCAGCGTCCCGGGTATGTCTTGTGCCTTCACCGTTAGCAGAAACAGCCCCGTGTTGTCTGGTGCGATGCGGAAAGAGAGCGGGTACACGTCGTTGTGGAGCGAGTGGAAGTTGAAGTCCTTGACGACGCCAATGATTTCGCCGTCGCGCCCCCACTGGCTGAAGCGTTTGCCCACGAGATCGGCGGGGGTAGGGTAGCCGAAGAAGCGGGCTGCCGACTCGTTCACCATGAGGGCCTGCGTGGAGTCGGAAGCGAGTGCGGGGGTGAAGAAGCGCCCCGCTGCAAGCTCCAGCCCCAGCTGCTCCATGAAGCCGAAGTCGACTTCGTAGAGGTTGCTGCCCAGGTTCTCCATCGCGCCGCTTGGCACCTCCACATCGGTGCCGGCGCCAGGGTTGTAGCCGCCCGGCACGCTGCGCGTGGCCGACGCCGCGACGACGTTGGGGTGGGCCTCGAACCGGTCGAGGATGGCGATGCGCTGGTCCTGCACAAGGTTGTCTGCCCCGAAGTCAAGCACGATCTGCTGCTCCGCTTGGAAGCCCAGCGGCTGGCTCTGCAGGTACCCGAGCTGCTGGAAGACGACGAGCGTGGCGGCGATGAGGCCGATGGAGATGGCGAACTGCACCACGACGAGCCCCTGCCGCAGACGCTGCCCTTTGCTTGAGGTCTGGAACGCGCCTTTAAGCACTTCCACCGGGCGGTAGGCGGAGAGCACGAGCGCCGGGTAGGCGCCAGCCATACCGCCCACGACGAGCGTGATGATCAGCATGATGCCCACGATGCTGGGGTCGAGCAAGATGCTGCCCTGGATGGCTTTGCCCGTCAGGCTTTGGAACGCGGGCAGGCTCACCTCGGCGATGACAAGGGCGAGGGCCATGCCTGTGAGCGCGAGCAGTGCGGCCTCAGCCAAGAACTGCCGGATGAGCGCAGGCCGATAAGCACCCACCACCTTACGCACGCCCACCTCACGGGCGCGCTCCACCGCACGCGCCGTGGAGAGGTTGGTGAAGTTGATCCCAGCGATCAGCAGCACGAAGAGCCCAATGCAGCCAAAGATGTACAGGTTGTTCGCGTTGCCCTGCGGCCCCATCTTGCGGCCCCGGGTAGGCGCCAAGTAGGCCTCGTACATCGGCTCGAAGCGGAGATGGACGTTCTGGGGCGGGCTCTGGCTGCGCAACGCTTCGCCGTAGTGGCGGTCTACGAAGGCGGGCATCTGCGCCTGGAAGGCTTCGACATCGGCGTCGGGGCGTAGCAAGACGTAGGTGAAGAAGTCGACGTAGCCCCAACTTTCAAACATGTAATCGGGGGCATCGTCCTCGAAGGTGCGCATCGAGATCACCATATCAAACTGGATATGCGACTGCGAGGGTACATCGGCCATGATGCCCGTCACGGTGAGATCAACCTCATTGTAGGCCAGCATCGTTTGCCCCATGGGGTCGGCCTCGCCGAAATAGCGTTGGGCTGCGCTCTCGGTGAGGATAATGCTGTTCACGCCAGCCAACGCATGGTCCGGGTTGCCGCGCAGCAGCGGGAAGCTGAAGACCTCGAAGAAGGTTGAGTCGGCGTAGAGGTAGTTTTCCTCCTGAAACGTCCGCTCCTCATAGCGCAAGAGCAGCCGGTGCTGACCTGAGAAGCGCACCACCTGCTCCACCTCGGGGAACTCGGCTTTCAACAGCGGGCCCGGTGCCGCGGAGCCCCACACGGCGAAGTGGTCGGGGGACGGGGTCTCGTCAAGGTTCGACCACGTGTACTTCATCCGGTAGATGCGCTCGCCGTGCTCGTGGAAGCGATCAAAGCTCAGCTCGTCCACAATGTACAGGCCGATCAGCAGGCAGCAGGCCAGCCCCACGGCCAAGCCCAGCACGTTGATGGCAGCAAAGCCTGCGCGTTTGCGGAGATTGCGCCAGGCGGTGGTGACGTAGTTTTTCAGCATCGGTTTAGTCGAAGGAGGAAGCGTGAGGAGAAGCGAGGGGCGGCTATTCGTAGCGCAGCGCGTCGGCGGGGTTGGCGTTGGCGGTGCGGAAGGCCTGGTAGCTCACCGTGAGCACGGCAATGCCGAGGGCGAGGCCGCCTGCGAGCAGGAAGACGCTGGGGCCAAGCGGCATGCGGTAGGCGAAGCCATCGAGCCACGAAGTGCTAGCGAGCCATATGATGGGGGCCGCTACGCCAAGCGCGATCAGCACCAGCCGGAGGAAGTCTTTCGAAAGCAGCACCAGTAGGCCGGGCACGGTAGCGCCGAGCACCTTGCGCACGCCGATTTCCTTGGTGCGCTGCTGCGTGGTGTACGTGGCGAGGCCGAACAGCCCTAGGCACGCGATGAAGATGGCGAGCACGGCGAAGGCGAAGAACAGCCGTCCGAACTGTTGCTCGTCGCGGTAGAGGGCATCGAAGCGGTCGTCGAGGAAGCTGTAGAGGAACGGGTAGTGCGGCACGAGCGCGTTCCACTCGGCTTCGAGCGCTTGCACCGTCCGCTGGACATCGGCGGTGGCGAGCGGGAGCGAGAGGAAGCGCTGGCCGAAGCCGTCGTTGACGCGGAGCGCCATCGGCTGTATCCGGCCGCGCAGCGACTGGTAGTTGAAGTCGCGGAAGACGCCTACGATGGTGCCTGCTGCGCCCCAGTGCTGGAACGTGCTGCCCAGCGCGTTCTGCGGATCGCTGTACCCCAGGTCGCGCACCAGCGCCTCGTTGACCAGCATGGCGGCATCGGCGTCGGCCGTGCGGGCTGCGTCAAAGCCACGGCCGGCTACCATCTCCAAGCCGTACACGTCCTGGAAGTCGTGGTCTACCGCGTACGTCACCACGATCTCGTCAACCTCCGACTGGTCCGCCCGCTGCAGGGTCGCAATCGCCGAGTTGTAGCGTGTGCCGGGCACCGCCGATGACCCCGCCGCGCCGCGCACGCCTGGCACCTGGGTCAGGGCGGCCTTGATCGACGGCAGCTGCGCAATGACCTCCGCGTTGCGCCCAAAGTCGATGGTGAGCATCTGTTCCTGCGCGAAGCCGAGGTCCTGCTGCTGCACGTACGCCAACTGCTGCTGCACGACAGCCGTGGCGCCGATCAGCGCGATAGAGATCGTGAACTGCGCCACCACCAAGGCCCGCCGCACGCCGTGCCCCTGTTTGGAGCGGCGGAAGGAGCCCTTCAACACCTGCGACGGGGCAAACCGCGAGAGCACAAAGGCTGGATAGCTTCCGGCCAGCACGCCCACGGTGAGCGCGGCCGCCGCAAAGCCGAAGAGGACAGCAGGCTGGGTCAGCAGCGACGGCAGCACGGCGCGTCCTGCCACCAGCTCGAAGGCGGGCAGCAGCACCTCGGCGAGGACCAGCCCCAACGCCAGGGCCAGCATCGCTGTCACCACCGACTCAAGCAGGAACTGCCGCACCAGTACGCCCCGCTCAGCGCCCGCCACCTTGCGGATGCCCACTTCCTTTGCCCGCTCCAGCGACCGCGCCGTAGACAGGTTGACGAAGTTGATGCCCGCAATCAGCAAGATGAAGACGGCAATGCCCGCAAACAGGTACAGGTTGCGCCGCCGCGCCGTGGTCTCCTGAGCAAAGCGCTCGGAAAACAGGTGCAGGTCGGCAAACCGCTCAGCGCGCATCTCATACTGCAAGCCCGCCTGCGAGAGCATCTCGTTGATGGGCCGCGTGGCCTCGTCGATGGTCGCATGCATCGCGTCGAGGTCTACTCCAGGCCTAAGCATCAGGTAGGTAAACGTAGCCGCGTTGCCCCAGCTCTCCAGCAGCCACTCCGGGCCATGCTGCTGCTGGTACGCCATCGGCACATAGGCGCCGTGCTGGAAGTGCGTATTGGGAGGCGGGTCGGCGATGACGCCTGTGACGGTGAGCGTGTGCTCGGCGTCGATGGTGACGGGCTGGCCCATCGGGTTGGCCTCGCCAAAGAGCAGGTTGGCCGAAGTGGCGGTGAGCACGAGGCCGCCGGGGGCGGTGAGCGCCGTGGCGGGGTTGCCGAGGACGAAGAGCAGGTCGAAGAAGTCGAAGAAGGGCTCGTCCACGAAGGCGAGGTTGTCGAAGAAGTGCCGCGTGGTGCCTGTGCCCAGGATGGCGGCATCGGCGTAGACGCGCACAAACTGCTCTACATCGGGGACTTCGGCCTGCATCAGCGGCCCCAGCGGCCCCGGTGCCGACCACCACGCCACCGCAGGCGCCCCGTTCAGCGATGCATTCGGGGCGATGTAGACGATGCGGTCGCGCTTCTCGTGGAAGCGGTCGAACTGCCACTCGCTCAGCAGGTAGAGCCCGATGAGCAAGCAGCACGCGAGCCCTGTCGCCAGCCCGAGCACATTTATGCTGGTCAGCCCGGGGCGCTTCATCAAGGCGCGGATGGCGATCTTAATCTGGTTGTGAAGCATAGCGGTGTAGCGGCAAACGTTATTCGGTAGTCAGCGCGGCGAGGTCTAGGATCATGGCCTTCATGTTGTATAACGTGGAGAGGCCGTTCGACAGGAAGATGATGCTAAGGTCTTCGTCTGGGAAGGTGTAGTAGATCGTAGAGAGCGACCCCGAGAAGCCGTAGCCGTGGCCGTCGTTGAAAGCGATCCGATTGCCGCTATGCGTGAACAGGTCATCAGACGCCGTGTAGGCAAATGGCGCCCACATGCGTTCCTTGCTGGCTGCATTGAGCAACTCGCCGTTGCGGAAGCGGCGGTCCCAGCCGATCAGGTCATCCAGGCGCAGGTGCAGTCCGCTGGCCGCATTCAGGTACGTTCCGCTGGTGTGCGGATGGTCGATGGTGAGCGTGCCTTTGAGAAACGGAAAGTACGGCGTAGCACGATGCCGGATGACATCGCGAGAATCGGTGGAGAAGAAGACGTGCGCCGCGTTGGCCTTGGGAAACTGCTCCCCAATGACCGCCTCGTGCAGGGAGGTGCCCGTGATGGTTTCGATGAGGCGCTGCAGCAGCCAGAAGTTGGTCTGGTTGTAGTCGAAGGTGCGGCCCGGCGCAGACGTAACAGGCAGCGCCACAACGCGGGCGAGGGCGTCGGCCTCGCTATAGTCCTGCAACTCCTGCGGCGTGCGCCCCACCACATCGGGGAGCCCCGACGAGTGCGTCAGCAGGTGCTGGACCTGGACGCCACGCCATCCCTCGGGTACGTCGGGGAGGTAGGTCCCGATGGGGGCTTCCAGGGAAAGCTGCCCCTCTTCAATCAGCTGGAAAATGCTGACAGCAACCATGACTTTGCTGAGCGAGTAGAGGCGAAAGATCGACGCCTCCGTGACGGGTACCTGGTGTTCCAGGTTGGCATAGCCGTGGTGGTCTTTGTACACGACCTCACCGTTTTTCACGATGGCCAGCGCGATGCCAGGGATGCCGTACGTTGCCTGTATCTGCTCGACGTAAGCGTTAACGCGAGCCACGAGGTCGCTTGTCGTCGCCTTGGCCGAGGCTGCCTGGGGCGGCGCTAGCGCACAAACCACCACCCCAGTAGCGAGGAGCAAGGTCCAGAGGAGATGGGGGTGACGCTGGGTCATGTGGCTGCGGAAATGAGGTGGGATGCGGCTGCTGTACCACGAGGGTCAAGTCGCATACCAATCGACCAGCATCGCGCTAAACAAGCAAAAAAGCCGATGTTGTGGTGTGCAGGTGGGCGAAAGCGCACACTGGAGCTGGGCGGAGGCGCACACGTCAACTCTAGCAGCGGATGTGCGTAGCGTGGCTGTTAGCACCCATGTGGTATTTATAGCTGATGCCTTCTGAGGGTGTCATCCCGAGCGGCGGCCATAGGCCAAAGCCGAGGGATGACAAACTAGAGTGGTGTGGTGCGCTCTGAACGGCCTGAACTGATTTAGACCATGCCTATTCTTGTCGTCGATGATAACCGCGAAGTCTTGACCGCGCTGCGGCTCCTGCTGAAAGACCAGGACGACGCGGTACACACCGCCACCGATCCGGCAGCGCTGCCTGCGCTCGTGGAGCGCACGACCTACGATGTGGCGCTGCTCGACATGAACTTTACGCAGGGCGCCTCGGATGGGGCCGAGGGCTTTCAGTGGCTGGAACGGCTGCGCACACTCAGCCCCGAGACCGTCGTCATTATGATGACGGCCTACGGCGACGTAGATAAGGCTGTGGCCGCCATGAAAGCAGGCGCCGCCGACTTCATCGTAAAGCCGTGGTCCAACGAGCGCTTGGTACAGTCGGTACAGGCTGCCATCCGCGTGCGCAAGACGCGGCAGCAGCAGCCCGCTCTACTGCCCGAGCCTGCTGCTGAACCGTTTGCCATCATTGGCGAGAGCCCAGCGATGCAGGCGGTCTTCGCCACCCTCGACAAGGTAGCTGCCACCGATGCCAACGTGCTGGTCCTGGGCGAGCACGGCACCGGCAAAGAGCTTATTGCCCGGCGGCTCCACGCGCGCTCGCACCGCGCCGATGGCCCGTTCGTCAGCGTAGACCTTGGGGCCGTCACCGCCAGCCTGTTCGAGAGCGAGCTGTTCGGTCACACCAAGGGCGCCTTCACTGGCGCCGACCACGACCGCCAAGGGCCGTTCGAGGCAGCCTCGGGCGGGACCCTCTTCCTCGACGAGATCGGCAACATCCCGCTCGAACTGCAAAACAAGCTGCTTACGGTGCTAGAGCGCCGCGCCGTGACGCGGGTGGGCTCGCTGGACGCGCGCCCGGTGGAGGTGCGGCTCGTTTGTGCCACCAACCGCCCCATCTATGACCTTGCCGGGGGCGTATACCGCCGCGAAATAATTCGGCAGTGAACCGGAAATAAATCGGGGTATGGCGTTCCCGGAGCTTGACACCCCGCCACACGCTCAGTTCAGCTTATTGAACTCCCACTGGGCTTTCCATTCGAGCGGCTGGCTCGCGTACACAATCGTGTCCACGCCTACCATGCCAATGTACACCTTCGTGTGCTCGGCGACCCTCTGGGCCAGTGCATGGCGTGCGAGCTGAGGGTTACTCACATCGCTTACGCGCATCGTCACATTCAGACCAAGACGATCCGAAATCAGTGAGATCTGCTCGGCACCATCAAGAATGATCTGAGCCCCAGCATCGCTTACGTCCGTGTCGGCGTAGTTCTGGTCGTCAATCATCCGAGATACTACAGCACCATTATCGTTGACGCGATCCTGTGCTATCATGCCAAGATAGAGGCCGTTAATCGTCCATGTGCCCGAGTGAACGAGACGGTTGCGGAAATCCACACGCCCCGGCGCGACGTCAATCATGGAGCGCAACACCGCACGTACAACTCCGGCAGCATTACCCTGCTCCAAAATGTTCGTCTTATCCACCATGGCGAATGTCTCGCACTCATACCATGTCTGTGTACTGAAGACGTTGACGAGCGCGCCATCGACGAGCGCAATCAGCGGGGCGAATAGCTCTTGATACCCGTGCGCAACGCCTCCAGAAAAGTCGGGCTTGCCTGTTTCCTTAACCGCAAAGTCAAGTTCGGTCCAATCGACGGCTACCAGCTCCACATCGACGAAGGCTCGGTATCCTGTGCGCGTAGCAACCCACATGCCGCGCCATGTCCATGTATCGGCTCGCGTAGCAGCATTTACATAGCGCTCATACACGAGGTGCATGTATTGCATCGAGCCACTGATGGGCGTGTAGATGTGGAGGCGGTTCACGGCGACGGCCTCAACACCATCGTGGGCGATGTGCTCTGTGCGGACAAGTATCTTCTGATCCGTTCCTAGGTCAACATAAGGGACCATCACCTGCGGGGCGTAGACGCTACCATTCCGCGCAAAGAGCGGGAT
>JBCDJT010000099.1:0-19033 GCA_038747545.1 Bacteroidota bacterium | reverse complement strand
GTGGTCATGTAGAGGCCGCGCTCGCCGCCCGGCGCCCACAGCGGCCCTTGCGCCGCCACCCACAGCGTGTTCGAGTCCTCGGGGTGGACGATGATCTTGGAGATGTGGTTGGAGGCCTTCAGCCCCATATTGGTCCACGACTTGCCGCCGTCCTGGCTGCGGTAGATGCCGTCGCCGTAAGCCACGTGCCGCCCACCGACGTTCTCGCCCGTGCCTACCCAGACGATGTTCGGGTTCTGCGGATCGAGCGTGAGGGCGCCCGTCGAGTACGAGCCTTGGCCCTCGAAGATGGAGTTCCAGGTGGTGCCCGCGTTGTCCGTCTTCCACACGCCGCCCGAGCCGACCGCGATGAACCACACGGCATCGTTATCGGGGTGGATGGCCATGTCGGCGATGCGGCCCGAGGGGAACGCCGGACCGATGCCGCGCAGCTTCAGCGCGTTGTAGCTCACATCGGCGACGGCGGGGGCGTCTTGGGCCTGAACGGGGACGAGAAAAAGAAGAAGCGCAAAAACTGCAGCGAGGGTTTTCATGTCTCAGCGATGGTAGGGGAAACAACGGCGCGCAAGTAACGCAATCCTCTACTTAGATGCCACCGCTAGACCAGTGCTTTAGACGTTTATTCCTCTGTCATTTATGCATGCCTCCTAATTATTGATTGGTATCATCTGCCCGACCATGATATCTTAACACAAAAGCCCCGGTAGCCATATTTTCTCTGGGAATGGCCTCTCGCAAGGGCAGGGTATTCCGCAAGGGAATGTCGTGTGTCGCTTCGGGCCTTGATGAAGCTAGAGGCGGATAGGAAGACGAGCAGAGCTACATGACGGAAATCGCGTTCGGCGATGACCGTTTCCTACCTGCCGATAACCCGAATTCTAGTTTCGTCTTCGTAATGAAATCGAGCACGTTCTCCTACCGATGGACACAAAGACTTCCATAACCGAACCGTCAGAGCATGGCACGGCTCCTGAACGGGCGGCACCCACGACGGCAGCCTCGCGGATTCAGAGCCTTGATGTAGTGCGGGGATTTGCGGTGCTGATGATCTTCGTCGTCAACATCAAAATGATGGCGAACGGGTACAATCACTATGGCGATCGATCCCTATGGGAGGGCGCAAACGACCAAACCATCGGCTACCTTCATAATCTCTTGGTGCATGGCAAGTTCGTAACCATTTTCACGGCGCTGTTTGGTGCGGGCTTGGCGCTGCTTCTCGCACGCAAGACACCAGTTCCTTTACCCATCGTCTTTAAGCGCCTTTTTTGGCTGACGGTTTTTGGCGCGCTCCACCTCGTTTTCATCCGCGAGGGCGATATCCTCATGCAGTATGCCCTTGTGGGATTCCTGGCGATCTTCTTTGTGAAGATGAAGGCGGGATGGCTGCTCGGAATCGGGGTCGCGCTCCAGGTGGCTCTGTTCATAGCGGGGATCCTATTCCCAGTCGAATACGACAATATCCCGATACTTTGGCAGGACGGGCCGGACATGCACCTGGAGGTCGAGCGCATCATGCTTGGGACACTGGCGGATCAAGTGTCGGCCCGCCTCGATACCGTGCGTTTCTATATGATAGACCTGTTCGTGTTCGGCAGGAATTGGCTCGACAAATTGGCAGTGATGCTTATCGGAATGGGCCTGTTGAAAACGGGCTTTCTGACAGGCGATCTTGCGCCGAAGACCTATTGGAAACTAGCGGCGGCCGGGGCGCTGATTGCGTTGGGACTGGTGCTGGCCCGCCTCCTCGACGTAGGCGGTTCACCGTTCGAGGATAATGTCGTGAGCGCGCTGTGGACCCTGCATCGCTTCGGGGGAGCGCTGTTCTGGTCGGCTCTCGCCGTCGGTGTCGTTGCGATTGGCTGGAAAGCGCGGGCCTTGGCTGCAGTCGGACGGACGGCCTTCACCGTCTACATTCTGCAATCAGTGATCGGGCTCGTGCTGTTCTCAAGCCTGGGTTTCGGTCTGTTCGGCCAGCTTTCGCTTGGCGCTCTGACGATTGTCACCGTGCTGGTTTTAGCTGGTTTTCTGTTTGCTGCTCCGCTCTGGCTCTCCTATTTCCGCTTCGGTCCGCTCGAGTGGCTCTGGCGCTCGCTCACCTATGGCGAGAAGCAAAAGATGCTACGAGACCGCACGTCCTAAAAATCGATAGCTTTCCTTCGCCAGACGGAAAGACCAGGGGCCTAAAGGCTGTGCCTGAAGTTTGTGACTCTAGGGCTTCTGCCCTGGCTGCAATTCGCCACCCGGGAGGGCCAGTGACCACGATCCGAAACTTCCCATGTGCGCTCCTCGCCATATCAGCAGTACTGATTGGCTAGGCGGTGTTGGGCTTCGTTGAGTACTTCGCGCCCTCGGTGGCATTTGGCTTGCAGGATGCCAATTTCCCACCTGGCACGCAGTTTCTCCACTGGCTGCTGCTCCTGCTGACGGGCTCGGTCTTCGTCGGGGGCTTCTTCCTGCGCTGGAAGCACACGCCCTTCGCCACGATCACGATGTACGCCACGCTGGCGACGCTCTGCTTCATCGAGCCCGTAGACTTCAACGCGTTTGGCGGCGGGACCGCCCGCTTCTTCATCATGGGCGCCGAGTATGTCGTCTACATCTTGCTCTCGACCTACTTGCTGCGCTTACGGCAGATTAAGGAGCGCTTCCGGACAACCTGATCTGCAGCACGGCCTGTTCAGAACGCGGAGAGACTTGTCCGCAACGGCGCATGCACGATCCTGAATGTCGCAGAAACCCAGCATGGCTCAGCGATGGTAGGCGAAACAACGGCGCGCAAGTAACGCAATCCTGCCTCAAAATGCTACCACATCCTCCACCATGAAAGTGTGTGAGTGCGTCGATATATTAGGAAAATCTACAGATGATACTAGCCACAAGAACTAATGTCTGAACTAGGAAGATTTATTGCAGATGTTCGGGCTGGGAATGTACGCCAGCCGAATCAACGGGGATTTGATCTCAGCGAGTGGAGAGCAAACTATGAAGCTGTAGAGCAGCCGACGATGAGGGATGAGTCACTACACGCATCGGGTATATTAGCTCATCTTGTCTTCTCGTTTGTCCGAGAAAAGCTGACAGAGCTAGGTCCATTACCCATGAGTTCGAGGAATGGAGCTAGGCTGATGTGTGCTGTGGTGAATAGGGACGTATGGCAGGCGAGTGAACAACTGCTGAGGCACCTAGAGTCTCGTGCGAAAGCTGAAGGGTTCTTTAACAATCAGGCAGTGTATGATCGATTCATAGAGGCCGAAGCAAGTCAGAACAAGATGG
This sequence comes from Bacteroidota bacterium, assembly GCA_038747545.1. GTDB lineage: Bacteria > Bacteroidota > Rhodothermia > Rhodothermales > JBCCMF01 > JBCCMF01. The sequence goes on along the minus strand of JBCDJT010000099.1, from coordinate 15,757 downwards.
ATGCAGGTCGAGCAATTGAGGTCTCGGTTGACGGTGGCACCCATCCTCTTCGGAGTGTAATTCGAGGATGGTTGCCCGGAGAGCTAACATTAGAAGAAGGCGACGATGTCGGTATTATCCGTGCTTCGATAACTATGTATATGACAGGACAGCTGTGGTCATGGCTTGACTTGGTTTGGCGAAAATGTGTGTATGGCGATTTGGAACTAGCACTAGAGGGTAATCGACTGATATTTCAACCAATTGATGACTCTGTGACTCGTCGGCGAGAGTTGTCGATTCACAGAGAAAAGGAGATGATAGCTCAGTTGGCCCGCCAAGTGCGTTTTGAACTTCGGCAAATGCCGAACCTTGAGCAAGCAATCCGGGGACGCAATGTACTCCTTAAAGCTGGTAGGCGCCCCCCATACCGAGTTCGGGTTGGAAATCTGCCTGCCACTGAGAAGAACGAGTTTGGCGCTGCACAATGGTTACAGGGGCGACTCATGTTTCAAGCTGACTACCCTGATGAACTTCTCACCACTCCTCTGGAAGCATACGATGGTCTTACAGCAGAAATGATGTTACATGCGTGGGAAGTCCTGGCTCCCTTCGTGGATCAGGCCAGTGCTGTTTTCAGTCACCCTGACATGATCGATACAGTCGAAGCCTTATTCGTCTTCGCACCGACAGTGTCTGAGGACTCTCTTCTATCTGGATGGACCAAGACCCTCGGAGTTACGATGCAGGAGGCGAGAGCACTGAGGCGTGCATTCACGTTCCGCGGTGAGCCACGTGACACGTTATGGTCCCGCCCATTAGTTCGGGTTGGGGACGGACTGTTCACGTTCATCGTGACGACGATCAAAAGTCCAAACGTAAGATGGTTGCTCGAGACATGGCTTCGGAATAGTGGACTAAACCTTGGTGTGCGAGGTGAGTGGTTTGAGCGAGAAGTGCATAACGAAGTGCGAAATGGATTAGACGGAAGTCCGCTCACAGATGTGTGGATATCGGAAGGCACAGTTGAAATACAAGGGCACTCAGCATTGCCAGATAATCCTGATTTCGAGGAGATCGACCTGATAGTTCGGATTGGCCGGACTGTGCTTGTATGCGAAATCAAGTGCTCTCTGGTTCCGATGGATGATGTAATAGCTGAAATGAATTATCGTAAGGTACTAGACGGTGGTTCTGTACAGGCGGAACGGAAGGCTCAATTTTTAGCAGCCAACAACGAGGTCGCCGCTGCAATCGTAGAAGCCGAGGGGCATTATGAACCGTCTGAACTTCAATACAAGCCTGTGCTCATCACAAACGTTTCTGTGGGAGTTGGTCAGGTCGTAAAAGGTGTGCCAGTGACCGATGCCAGCCTGTTACGTCAGTATGTACAGTTTGGGTACCACCTGCGAGCTACCAAGCAGGACAGCGATGGTGGGTATGAGGGTGGGACGCGCTATGTTTTTTACACGGACGACGCCGAGGCTGAGAAAAACATCTATGAGTATCTCACGAATCCACCTCAACTCACGGTATTTGAACCTCTGCTCCGTAGCACTGAAATGCGGATGGGAGAAGTAGCAGGATTAGAAGTGCTGCAACGCTATCCAGTTGTAGAGATGCCTGTTGATGTTCAAGACTCATCTCAATAAAGGTCCAGTTAGTAAACTTAAACTCAAGTATATGTCATTGTTCTCTGCACCAGCGCTGGGTGGTAAGCCATTAACTCTGCCATGGCTCCCTCACCCTTAGAAGTTACCGTGAGTCAGACCGCAATCATCGTCCGAGCCGCCACAGCGCGCGATCTCCGCTTCGTCGCCCAGGACGGCTATCTCTCTGATCCCATCGTGAGGCGGAAGGTGGGCGATGGCGATGTGTACGTCGCCTTCTGGTACGACGAGCCCGTCGGGTACCTGCGGTTGGAGTGGCTGTGGTCGAAGCTCCCGTACATCGAGCTCATCTTGGTGCTGAGGCCGCATCGCCGCGCTGGGGTAGGTCGGGCGCTCCTCGCACACGTTGAAGGCGAGGTCGCCCGTCAGGGACACGCTGCGCTCTACAGCTCGTCGCAGGTGGACGAGCCGGAGCCGCAGGCGTGGCATCGTCGGATGGGCTTTGAGGAGTGCGGCGTACTGGCTGGTGTGAACGAAGGCGGGATCGGCGAGGTGTTCTTCCGCAAATCGTTATGAGGAGCTTGGCCTCGTCATCGGCTATCGTTGTCCCCAAGCTGGTCAGCTAGGAGAGGCGACAGGCAACCAAACGAGAGCTCTGCGCGGGCGAAAACATCAGTCCGAAAGGTGGTATATTCGACGCTGAACGCGTTTGAGACCACCTAACGATTACGAGGAGCAACCGGGTACTGTGGCACCGAGATCGACGGCATGGTTAGCACGTCATTACGCAGCGGGTAGACCGACCTGGCTGCGCAGCTTCGGCCGACCGTCATGAGTGCGCACGACGGCGTATTGCCCGGCGCTACGGTGCCGGTCGTGTCCCTCGTGCTTGCCGCCGTGCTGCCGGTAGTCCTCGTGGTGGCGAGCGGCATCGGCGCGGTGTCGATCTCGGCGGGCGAGGTGTGGGAGGTCGTGTCGGCGCGGCTCGTTGGGGGATCTCCGCAGGTGGCGCCCGAGGTGGAGCGCATCATCTGGGACTTTCGCGTCCCGAGGGTCTTGCTCGCGGCAGTCGTGGGTGCGGCGCTGTCGCTGGCGGGCGTGTGCCTGCAGGCCGTGGTGCGGAATCCGCTCGCCGATCCTTACATCCTGGGCGCAGCCTCCGGCGCGTCGGCGGCAGCAGTGACGGTGATGGTGCTGGGCTCGTCGGCCCTCTTTGGCCTTGGGCTCTCGGCGGCGGCGTTCTTGGGATCACTGGCGGCACTCTTGCTCACGATGGTGCTCGGCCAGCGGGCGGGCAAGATCTCGCCCACGCGGCTGATCCTGGCTGGCGTGGCGGTGGCGTATGTCTTCTCGGCGGTCACCAGCTTCTTGCAGCTCCAGGCCGAGCCGAACGCGCTCCGGGGCGTCATCTTCTGGCTGCTCGGCAGCGTGGCCCGCGCCTCGTGGGCGGACCTGATCGGGCCGACGGCAGCACTGGTCTTCGTCGGCACATGGCTGATGGTGCAGGGGCCGAAGCTGAACGCCCTGGTGATGGGCGACGACACCGCGGCGTCGCTCGGCGTCCGCGTGGGGCGCTACCGGGTCTGGCTGCTCGTGCTCGCCTCGCTGGTCACGGGCGCGTCTATCGCCGTGGCGGGCGGGATTGGCTTCGTCGGGCTCATGATTCCGCACGCCGCCCGGCTCGCGGTAGGCCCCGACCATCGCCGGCTGCTCCCCATCGCCGTCCTCGGCGGGGCCATCTTCCTCGTCGCGGTCGATGTGGCGGCGCGGGTGGTGGCGGCACCGGGCGAGCTGCCCATCGGCATCTTTACCGCTGCCATCGGCGGACCCGTCTTTCTCGCCATTATGATGCGCAACGATGCGTGGACGTCGGGCCGATGACGAGCATCGAACTACACAGTGCTGAACTACACAGAGCCGAGCTACGTGATGTCGATGTCGTGCTCGGGGGCACGCGGATCGTCAAGTCGGTCAGCCTTGCGCTGGTCCCGGGCGAATTCCTCGCCCTCGTCGGCCCAAACGGCAGCGGCAAGTCCACGCTGTTGCGCACGCTCTACCGCGCCCTGCGTCCCAGCGCAGGCGTGGTCACCCTCAACGGCACCGACCTGTGGCGGCTCCCGAACGCCGAGGTCGCCCGCACCATCGCCGTGGTCGCGCAGGAGCGGCCCGACGAGTTCGACTTCAGCGTCGCCGACGTCGTGCGCATGGGGCGGATTCCCTACCTCGGCCTGCTGGGGCGCATGGGCGCCTCACACGACCGCATCTGCGCCGACGCGCTGGCCCGCACGGGCGCCGCGCACTTGGCATCGCGCGTCTTCCACACGCTGTCGGGCGGCGAGAAGCAGCGGGTCCTCATCGCCCGCGCCCTCGCACAAGAGCCCTCGATCCTGGTCCTCGACGAGCCGACCAACCACCTCGACATCTCCGCGCAACTGGAGATCCTGGGCCTAGCTGCCTCGCTCGATGGCGTCACCGTGGTCGCCGCGCTGCACGACCTCAACCACGCCGCCACCTATGCCGACCGTGTGGCCGTCATCCAGTCCGGCGTGCTGGTGGGATGCGGGGCGCCAAGCGACGTGCTCACCCCGGCGCTGATCGAAGAGGTCTTCGCCGTGCGGGGTACCGTCGGCACGCACCCCGACACCGGGCGCCCCCAGTTCTACTTCAGCCCGCTTACACCCGAACACCCCTCGCCGTGACACGACCTCGTCTGCTCGTCTTCCTCACTGCGCTGACCCTCCTCGGCGCCTGCACTGACACCTCGCAGTCGGGGAGCGATGCCTCCGTGGCTCCAGCATCTGGTGGCAGCGGAATCACAGAAAACCCCGATGTGGAGAACGCTGGCACAGCGACGGCCTACCCGATCACTATCGAGACGTGCGGCGTCCGCTCCACCCTCAACGGCCCACCCGAGCGCATCCTCGTCTACTACGGCTTTGCCGAGCCCTTGCTGCTCTGGGGCCTCGGCGGCACTATCGACGCGCTGGTCAGCTTCGACCCCACCTCGTCCTACCCGGGAATGGACACGCTGTACGCGGCGCTCACCATCACCAACCAGCAGTTCAGCCGGGAGGTGCTGATCGCGATGGGTCCTGACCTCGTGATCTCCTCAAGCGACTACGCCTTCAACGCCGAAGCGGGCTTCCTCACCCGCGAGGAGTTGAGCAATGCCGGGATCGCAACGTGGATCCCTGAGAGCTTGTGCGCGCTGGACAAGGCGGACCCCACGCCAGAAGAGGCGGAGGCGCTGGCCAACCGAGACTTCGATGAGGTCCTGGCCGACCTCGCTGTGCTTGGGGTCATCGTAGACCGCCAAGCCGAAGCCGCCGCGCTCGTAGCTGAGATGGAGGCTAAGATGGCCGAGGTCGAGACCCGCGTGGCGGGACGCGATCCGGTGCGCGTGGCCATTGTGACGGCGGACCGCGACGGGAGCCGGATCACCGGCGTCTACACCGGGGGCATCAACGAGGACATCATCAGGCGGGCGGGCGGCGTCAACCCGTTCGTGACGCCAGCAAGCGGCCAGTACACGAGCCTGTCCATGGAGCAGCTGACCGTGACGCCGCTCGACGTCGTCCTCACTGATATCGGATTAGAGCCCGGTGGGAATGCCGTTCTGCTCAGCCAGTTTCCCACGTGGCCCGCCGCCAAGGATGGCCGCGTCGGCTACATCCCTGGCATCGTCGGGAATGACCCCGGCCTCCCGTGGGCGACAGAGCAGCTTGCCGAGTTGCTCTACCCCGACTTGGAGGCTGGCCAAGGCGAGAGCGAATGATGGTGCCTATCAGTAGGGCAAAGCCCACGCCTCCCTCGAGGGAGGTGGGCCGCCTCCAGGCGGGTCGGAGGGTGTACGCCCTGATGATTGAAGTCCTGCTCGGTACACCCCCAGCCCTTCGGGCAGCCCCCTGGAGGGGGCGGTGGCGCGAAGCGCCACTGGAAGGGTTGGCTACCTTTTCAAAGCGCGACCGATGCCAGAGGCGACCGCCGCTCAGGTCGTGGCATCCTGTGGCGTGGCGTAGGACTCGGGAATGACGCGGAGGGACCAGAAGCCCGTGGGGATGAAGCCGGCGCCGAGCCAGAAGCGCCGCGAGACCCGGTTGGACGGCTGGAAGCTGACCGTCACGCCGTCGTGGCCGCGCTCGGCGGCCCACCGGAGGGCCGCCTCGACCATCGCGGTCCCCACACCGCGTCCGCGCGCGTCCGCCGTGGTGGCCGTGCTCCCGATGAACGGCTGGTCTTTGGGACACAGCGCCGGCGCGTGGCTCATGGCATCCAGCGTCAGCACGCCGACGTCTTTCCCGCCAAGCGTTGCGATGAGGTGCGCGCCGCCTTTCTGCCTGAGCTTGCCGTGCGACTCCATCAGATTCTCCAGCGTCCGCTCTCGCTTCGGGCGCGGCGTGTACACGGGCGGGACGTAGCGGTACTCGACCTCCACCATGCAGAGCCGAGCGATGATCTCCAGATCATCTGGCGTGCCCTCCCGGACCGTCACCCCACTCCCGTCCGAGCTAGAAGGCCGCGCCGTGTCGACGGGCCGGATGGCGCAGTAGGATGTGCGGGCGAAGCCCACGTCGGTCGCGGCTTGGATGGCGGCGGGCGTGTTGAGGTGCGACAGGTAGTGCCGGGTGGCGCCGTGCGCGAGGAGGTGCGGCGCCACCTCGCCGTACAACTCGGCGAGTACCTGGGTCGGGTCCTCCTGCGAGTCCGCGATGGCGAAGCCCCCAGCGGGCAGATCCGCCGTCACGCCTTCCGCATTGCCCAGCAGCACGCCAACGGGCGTGCCAGCCGCCAGCGCGACCCGACCGACGTACCCCTTCTCAAGCCGCAACCGCAGAGACGCTTCGGCGGATGTAGGATCAGCGAGCGTATCGGGCACCACCGCCGACGCCGCGTGCGCCCGCTCTTGCTGCTGGGCAACGAGGCGCGCCACCTTGCCGAGCTCAACGTCTTCAATCGGTACGATCTCTAACAATTTCGCCACCCGCTTCATTCAATTTGGCTGACACTCCGTCCAATGCTCCGCTCGCAGTAGCGGATAGCCGCGGTGAAAGATACGTCGGTGCCCTCTCAACTTCCGTCCTTGGCGTGCTGGCAAAACCAGAATGTAGAGGGTAGCACCACATGCTCTTCACGCCTGCTGCCAGTCCACTCGGACAATAGCACGAGCGGAGCATCGTTGAATCACTCGCCGCACCTTAGCGGTATGTATCACGCTCCCGTCAAACAACCCGACGCTGATTCGATGCTCGTGACCCGCTTGCTGACGTTCCTAGTCGCTGTTCTTTTCCTTGCCACGTGCGCGAGTGGCACCGCCGAAGACAATGGCGCCTCTGCTGAAGCCACGCCCGTGGCAGCCAGCGCCGATGACAACCCGCTGCTGGCCGCGTGGGACACGCCGTTCGGCACGCCGCCGCTGGATATCATCGAGGAAGCGCACTTCCTGCCCGCCTACGAGGCGGCCCTGGCCACCCACACCGCCGAGATCGAGGCGATTGCCTCCAACCCTGAGCCGGCCACCTTCGCGAACACGCTGCTGGCCATGCAGGAGGCGGGTGAAGACCTGGGCCGTATCTCGCGCGTGTTTTCCAACCTGACCAGCTCGGCCTCGAACGACGAACTGCGCGCCATCCAGCGCGAGATGAGCCCACGCCTGGCCGCGCACAGCGCCTCCATCACGCTCAACCCCGACCTGTTCGCCCGCATCGACGCGCTGTACCAGACGCGCGAGACGCTGGGCCTGCTGCCCCAGGACGCGCGCCTCTTGGAAACCACGCGTGAGGACTTCATCCGCGCCGGTGCCCAACTTGAAGGCGCCGACCGCGATCGCTTTGCTGAGATCCGCTCGTCGCTGGCCAGCCTGTACACGCAGTTCTCGCAGAACGAGCTGGCGGATCGCGAAGCGTGGACGCTGGAGCTGAGCGCAGAAGATGTGGCGGAGCTACCGAATTACATCGTGTCGGCGGCAGCAGGTGCGGCGGCTGATCGGGGGCTGGACGGTCACGTGATTACGCTGGCGCGTTCCAGCGTGGAGCCCTTCCTACAAGCCTCGCCCAACCGCGAGCAGCGCGAAATCGCGTGGCGCGCGTGGACGCAGCGCGGCTCCAACGCGAACGACAACGACAATGAGGACACGATCCGCGACATCCTGGAGCTGCGGCTGGAGCTGGCCAACCTGCTCGGCTTTGAGACCTTCGCCCACTACCGCACCGCGGGTACGATGGCGGGTACGCCCGACGCGGCCTTGGAGTTGATGGAGCAGGTCTGGTGGCCCGCACGCGACCGCGCCCTGGAGGAAGCCGCCGACATCGAAGCGCGCATCGAAGCCGCCGGGCTGGACCATGAGCTGGAGCCGTGGGACTGGCGCTACTACACGCAGCAGGTGCGCGCCGAGCGCTACGACCTGGACGAGAGCGAGGTCAAGGCGTACCTGCAGCTCGACAACATGATCGACGCCATGTTCTACGTCGCGGGCGAGCTGTTTGACGTCACCTTCAATGAACGCGACGACATCGCCACGTACCACCCCGACGTGCGCGTGTGGGAGATGCGCAACGCCGACGGCGAGATTGCGGGCCTCTTCTACGGCGACTTCTTCGCCCGCCCAGGCAAGCGCGGCGGCGCCTGGATGTCGAGCTTCCGCGTGCAGAACGGCATCACGGGCGAGATCCCGCTGATCGTCAACAACTGCAACTACAACAAGCCCGCCGACGGGGAAGCCGCGCTGCTGTCCTTTACCGACGCCACCACGCTGTTCCACGAGTTCGGCCACGGCCTGCACGGGCTGCTGTCCAACACCGCCTATCCGTCGCTAGCAGGCACGTCGGTGGACCGCGACTTCGTTGAATTTCCGGCTCAGATCTACGAGCACTGGCTGTCGCAGCCGCAGGTGCTGGAGCGCTTTGCCCTGCGCCACGAGACGGGCGAGCCAATGCCCTCGGCGCTGCTGGAGCGCGTGCTCAACGCGGGCACGTTCAACCAGGGCTTCGCGACGGTGGAGTTCTTGAACTCGGGCTTCGTCGACCTCGCCTACCACCTCAACACGGACCCGGCCTCACTGGACGTCGATGCCTTCGAGACGGAAGTCCTCTCCAGCCGCGAGAACCTAGATGACATCCCGATGCGGCACCGCTCCACCCACTTCCTGCACACGTTCGCGGGCGAAGGCTACTCGGCGGGCTACTACAGCTACCTGTGGGCGGGCGTGCTGGACAACGACGGATTCGCCGCGTTTGAAGAAGCAGGCGACATCTTCGACGCTGAGCTTGCCCAGAAGCTGTACGAGCACGTCTTCTCAGCGGGCGATAGCCAGCCCGCGATGGAGGCCTACATCGACTTCCGCGGGCGCGAGCCGGACGTAGAAGCGCTGCTGCGCAACCGCGGCTTCATTGAGGCGGATGTCTGAGTGACGTTGGAAGCATAGGACACCGTATCGTCGGCAAAGACGCCCTGTTCATCGAAGCGCGCGAAGCCGTGGCCGTTCGCATCGTTGCCGTGCGTGAGGTTGATGGGCTGGTAAAACTCGACCTAGTGCTGAACACCAACGTAACGCACAAGCGGTCGTGGAGAACGGAGCCGCCCTACCTGCCCAACGATGCGCCGTGGGGCGAGCGCTGGACCATATCGTGCTCCACAGACACGATCGTCCTGCGCGACGATTTCGCCCAGGGGACACAGGCCGGATGGCAACTGCTCATCGACGCACCCACCGTCGCTCGGTTTTCAGTGCAGGACGATGCCTGGGTCAGCGACTGGTTCTGAAGCGGCGTACGCCGCGCTCGACGTCATCTGCGTGGCCAGCTACGGTACGCCAGTCACACGGAGGCTATCAAAGCCCAACTCTTTGGCGGAATCGTCCGTGTTGGCCTGAAGCTGGAAGCGCAACGTGCCGCCGAAGTCGCTGGGCAGCAGTGCTTCTAGATCGACGAAGAAATCGGTGAAGGCGTAGAAGGGCGTTCCGGTGTCATCGGCGAAGAGGTTATGGAGCTTCTGGCCGTTCCACGCGAGGTCGCCGTCGCTGTCTGGGAGAAACTCCGCGATGGTCGTTTCGAAGCTCCCGTCGGCGTCTAGATCGGCCAGCAGCCGCAGGAAGTCGCCCGGCTCGAAGACGCCTGGTGCCGCGACGGCCGCGAACTGAAGCCGTCGGTTGTCAAAGCCGCCGATGTCCCACGCCTCATTGAGCGTCAGCGTGTGCATCTCGCCGCCGAGGTTATTGGCAGCAACGTACTGCGTGCCGCGCTCGCCGACAAACGCCCAGTCCGTTTGGTCCACATCGCTGCTCGTGCCCCACTCGGTGCGGGCCTGCATCGCCGACGATTCACGTGCCAGGGTCCAGCGGTCGTGGGTAGCCGTGGACTCGTTGAACCCTTCTGCCGCAATGGTCTGCGCCTCGGTGACCGTCACGTCCCACACGCGCAGCGTGCCGTCTCCGTGCGCCGAGGCGAGGCGGGTGCCGTCGGGGCTGAACGCGAGGAATTCCGTGCTGAGGCCCCGCTCGACCCAGATGGGGTCGGGCTCTTGGTTCGCAGGCGTGCGGCTCCACTCGGCGGTCTCGTACACGCGCAAGAAGCCGGGGAAGATGACGCCGTTCGGGCTGCCGTTGGGGTCGCGGGAGTCGCCGTCGTTCACGAAGAAGCGTCCGTCCGGCGAGAAGTCAGCAGGCTCAATCTCGGTACCGTGGGCGGGCAGAGAGCCCGGCGCATTGTCGCCGTTGCGCAACTGGAGGACAGGCTGAGGGACCTGCACTTGGTCGTCTTGCGGCCCGGTGTAGCGCTTGAGTTCATCGACGGCGTAGACGCGGGTGAGGAAGTCGCGCTCGTTGGTCAGGGCCAGATAGGTCTCTGCCGATCCAGCGGGGCCGCCGTCGTTGGAGAAGCGCGCTTCGCGGCCACTGCCCTCAAAGTCAGCGGTATCCCCCAGCGTGGCTATGGGTGTCATGGCAACGCGGGTGATCAGGCCCGATGCATCGCGGGCGACCTCCAGGTCCCAAAAGATGCCTTCTCGGTTGGTACCATGCGTGGCCACGTACGCATCGTCCTGCGTGATGTCGAGCGAGTTGACCGCATTGCCGGGCGCGCCGCCGTGCTTAAACACGCCCATTTGCTGCCACGTACTCGGGTCGCCTTGGACGCGGTAGATCTCCACTTCGCCTGCGTTCTCCGTCCCGGCCAGCAGCAGGTCGCCACTGTGGCTGTACACCATACCATCGACGGCCGCAGCCGTGCTAAACGTCTTGACGAGCACGGGGTCGTCTAGGAGTGCGCCCGTCGCTGGGTCTTTGATGCGCCAGACCTCGACCTGATCATCTTCGGCCCCCGCAGCCACGTACTGATCGTCGGGGCTGAACAGCGCGATTTCGATTTCATCGGCGAGGTCGCTCGGCTGGTTATCGGGGCGGAAGTCGCCGTCATTATCCGGCTCGCGCGAGCGGGGTTGGTCCCAAATCAGCTCGCCCGTCTGCGCATTCCACAGCCGAAGCCGGGCGGAAGCGATGGTGGGGCGCGTGTCGAAGTCCCACTCGTACTGCCCACGAGGCGACGCGCCATCGGGTGTGCGGTTGATGTAGCGTCCGTCCGCCTTGCTGGTCGAGATGATGTACTGCCCGTCGTAGGAGATGTGCGCCGCCTCCCCGTCAGTGATGCCATTCTCCGTGTTGAACACCCCGAAGGGGTCGGCGAACTTGATCCATTCGGCAGGATCATCGGCCACGCCATCCTGAAAGCCATCAGGCAGTTGGGCGATGTCCATGCGGTAGGGCGCGTGCGGGAGCACCTGCTGCTCAGATGCGGCAGTTTCGCAACCCACTGCGAGCACAACGAGCGCGCTCATGATGGCGACGTTCAGCGCGCGCTTCACTTCGAATGATTTCATGCTGGACGTCCAAGGCTGGAGGGGGGGCAGTCCAGATTATAGGGAAAAGGATCGACAGCGGGGCAGCTCGTCACGATCTGGGCCAGTTTCGGCCTATGCTCCCTCCTACGGACGAAGCACTAGACTGCACATGAGGCTATCCCAGGGCGTTCGATGCCATCCACAGTGACCAGTTGATCGAGGCGGATCTCTTGGCCGCTCGCCAAGATCATGAACTCGCCGTGCTCGCGGGCCTGCAGGTCTACAATGCGATCCGTGACGCGCTGCTCGCTGTCAGCGTCGGTGTAGACGATCTCGATGGTGCGGCGGCGTACGGCGTTGGCTTCGAGCACGTCGTAGAAGCCGCAGTCGATGGGGACGTAAGCGGTCATGGCGGAATCCGGGATGGTTGGCCACGTAGACGACGTGCTACCAGCCGACCTTACCGCACGAGCCGAAGTGTCGTTTGTCCTTCCCGGGCCTCTACGCGCACGAGGTACACGCCGGGCGCCTGTCCGTCGAGGTCGAGCGCCTGGCGGTGTTCGCCGGGGCCGCTCAACCGTTCTTCGGCATAGACCTCGCGGCCCAACACGTCAAACACGCGCACCGTCACAGGACCCGCCTCGGTGAGCGTGTAGCGCAGCGTGGCTTGGCTTCCCACGAGGGGGTTGGGGTACACAGAGGCCTCTAATTGTGCCGCCGTCGGTACCTCCTCCACGCTCGTGTTCGTCGCGCTCAGATCGAAGCGGGCGTAGACGGGCAGGTGGTCGGAGGTGGTGTTGCCGAACGCCGTGACGCGGCTGCTGACGCCCGTCAGCACGCCCACCGACTCGTCGATGTACATCGGCACCAAGTCGTTGGTGATGGTGATGTGATCGAGGAACGTGCCCGTTACGGTGCAGGTGCTGTTGGAGCAAAACGAGCCCTGGCCTTGCTCTTCGAGCGGCAGGGTCAGCGCCAGATAGTCGTCGGTGTCATCTACGAAGTTCTTATACGGGGAGATGGTGGTGCCGCTGTACGTAGAGCGGACCAGACGGTCGTTGTAGTCGCCCAGGAGGATGATGTTGTCATTGGGCTGCAGGATGTCGAAGCGGCTCTTGAGGCGCTCCGACGCCTCCACACGACGCTCATACGACTGGCGGTCGCCGAAGGCCTTCATGTGTACCACCACAAACGTCATCGGCACCGACTCCTCGCCGATGGTGATGGTAGCCTGCAGCTCCAGCGGGGGCCGGCCAGCGAACTCGAAGTTGAAGCTCGTCAGGATGTGGCGTACGCGCGTGACCTGCACCACATCAGGCTTGTAGATGAACCCGATCCGCTGCTGCCCGCTCTGCGTGGCCAGCACGCCCGCGTACGCGCTCCCGAGGCCGTCGAGCAGTTGGTTAAAGGCTTCTTGGTCGGCGATCTCCTGCACGCCCCACAAGTCGATGTCGGACTCTTCGATGATGGCCTGGGCGTTTTCGAGCTGGCGGGCTTCATTGAAGGGACCACTCGAGGTGCTGCCGAACCACTCGATATTCCATGTCGCCACCTCGAACGTGGCGTCAGAGCCGATGGCGGGGAGTGGTGCCTGCGCCCATCCGGCGGACGCCGTGAACAGCACGGCAAAGGCGAAAGTGAAGAGCTGGCGCATGGGCTGAGACCTCATCATTGAACTTGAAAGCGCTTGGGAGACGAGGGTATAGCACACCGCTCTCTCCTGTCATCCCGAGCGAAGCCGAGAGCGCGAAGCACACCGAAGGTAAATATCCCCCGCTTACGTGTTATAAAACTCAAAAGGAGGAGATCCCTCGGCTCTGGCCTACGGCCTCCGCTCGGGATGACACTCCTTAAGCAAGGCCTACACCCTCACTCGAAATCCGTGTTCAGACGGTATCGGGCGATGCGGTTGTTGCCCGTGTCGGCTACGTAGACGATGCGGTCGCCGTACGCCACGCCCTGCGGGTTGCGGAACTGCGAGGCACCACCGCCGGTCCCGCCAAACGAGACGACGACGGGGCGCGTGCTGGTAGCGCCGGGGGGCGGGGCCACGCCCTCCACGCCGTTGCCGGTGAACACGAACAGGCTGTCTTTGCCCGCATCGAGCACGAAGATGTAGTTGGTCCCGTCGGCGGCGAAGGCGAGATCGGACGGGCGGTCGAACTTGAACTCCTCGTACAAGAAGCCGTCACCCCGCTCGGGGAAACCCGCCACCTGTACTTTCTCGGTGTCGGGGCGGTACTCGATGCCATCCTGCGTCAACACGGCCTGGATGGAGAGCACCGGGAAGGCCAGCGCAGCGCCATCGTTGGGCGCCTGGGCGAGGACGAAGTCCTGCTCGTCGGCGAAGCTGACTTGCTGCGGCGGATGCACGAACGTCATCACATCCACGGGGTCTACCGCGCTGCGGAGGCTCGGCTGCGTGGGGCTGAGCGACACGATCGACAGGACGTTCTCGCCCTCGGTGTTGAACTCAAGCACGGTGTTGTGCGGCAGAATCACCGATGAGATGCTGTTCACCGGACCCTGGCGCGAGACGTAGATGTTGTTGTTGGGCAACACCGCTACGCCCGTGAACGATACCTCTTCATCCGTAGCGATGGGATCGGGGCGGTTGAAGCGGCGTGAGTCATCGTCGAACGGATGCCAGATGATGTCGGCCAGCTGCGGCGTTCCGGTCGTGATGCCGCTGTAGCGCAGCACAACAGGCAGATTCCACGTCTGGCCGTTCAACAGCGTATCGCGGCGGGCCGTGACGTAGACATCGAACTTGCGGTCTTGGATCACCGACGTGCCGCCGCCCCTGATGCCCACAAACGCGGCAGGACGCCCCGCGCGGTCGAGCACATGGAGGCCTTCGGCATCGACCACGTAGATGAACTCATCGTAGCCGACGTAGATGTCTTGCGGCGCCTGAAGTAAGCCGGTGTTGGCGCCTTGGTTGAAGAACGGAAAGAGCGGCACGTACTCCGCCTCGCGGAACTGCGTGGGGTCGATGCGGCCCGCCTCAAAGATCTCGTCGGTGGTATCGTCTTGCTTCGAGCCGAGCAGGTCGTCGCACGCCGAGACGCTGACAAGCACGAAGCCGAGCAGCAGCAGGCGCGATAGAGAGGTCAACGTCGTCATAGTCCGAGGTTCAGGCCTACGCGATGGACCGCGCCGAGGCGTTCGAGTTGGGTGAAGCCGTAGTCGAAGCGCAGGGCGATGCTGCCCAGGAAGGGCGGCACGTTGAGGCCTGCGCCGAAGCTGGGCGTCGTGTACTCATCCACACCCACGCGGTAGCCCGTGCGCAGGATGAGCAGGTCGTTCCACGTGTACTCCAGGCCCGCGTTGAGGCTTTCAGCGTTGTCGTTCGGGTTGGTGAGCTGGCCCGATACCTGCAGGCTGTGCTGCGGGTTAGCCTGGAAGACGTCGTACGTCATGCCAAGGAGGAACGTGGTGGGCGGGGTGATGCTCTCGAAGTCACTCTCGGTGATGACGCCGCCAATCACCAGCCGCTCCAGCTCGCCGCTGGGCGTACCGTCGAGCCCGAAGTTGCGGATCGCCACGGCCATCTGCACACCCGAGCCGCCGATGCGGTAGAAGATGCCAAGGTCGAACACGGCGGTCTGCGTGCTGAGCCCGGCCACGCTCTCGCGGATGTACTTGGCCGTCACGCCGTAGCTAAACAGGTCAGTGAGTTGCTGCGCCACGGTGAGCCCTGCTGCTAGGTCGACGTAGCTGAACGTCTGCCCCGTGCCAAACGGCTGGAACTCGGTCGTCACGTCCATCTCGCCCGACGAGAGCGTCTGCAGGCTCGCGCCCAGCGTGAAGCCCCCGAAGCGACGGAACGCGGCCACGTAATCCATCTGCACATCGGCGAAGTAGGCCGTGTGGCTCAGGCCGATCTGCGCCTTCCGCGCCTGGGCCGCCAGTGCCGGATTCCAGAACAGCGCGCTCGCATCAAACGCGTTCGACGCCACCGTCTCGCCCAACGCCGCTGAGCGGGCATCCACGGGAATCTTGAGGAACTGAAAGCCCGAGGTCCCCGAGCGGTCGCTGCCAAACGAGGGGATGAGTTGGGCCTGGGCGGGCAGCGCCACGATCAGCGCCAGGAGAACGGTCAAGACCAGCCAGGCTGTGTTGCGTCTAAGGGCCTGCGCCTGATCTACCTCACCCTGTCCCTCTCTTCCATAGGAGAGGGGACGTAGCCTGGATGGCTGCGATGCTGACTTACCGTTTCTAGCATGATGAAGAGTTTCTTGCCTCTCCCTCGAGCGCAGCGAGCCGTCACTAACCCAATCAATCGCCAACGTGCTCCCTCTCCTATGAGCTAGGAGAGGGTTGGGGTGAGGTAGATT
>JBCDJT010000098.1:0-19052 GCA_038747545.1 Bacteroidota bacterium | reverse complement strand
GTCGCGTCCGTCGCCCACGCGGAGACGGCGCCGGTCACCGGCACCTCCCGCGGAGCAGCGCTCCGGCGCACATCGTACACCAGGACGTACGCTTTGGGGTCGGCCGCGAGGGCGGCCGCGTTGCCACGAATCCCCGCGCGGTCACCCCTGCTCGGCGCTGAGGGCGCGGTCTTCACCGGGCCGCTCCGGGGCGCCGGGCACGACCACCGGATCCCGACGCGACTTCACCAGCGTCGTCAACGAGCGCACCGCGAAGCGAACGCCGATCCCCGAGTACACCAGCCAGTTGACGAAGAACGGGTAGCGATCCACCAGGTGCTTCCGGTGGAACACCATCATCGACCGGTGGAAGTGGAAGTTCATCTTCTGGGGACGCTTCCGCGTGGACGCCCCCTTGTGGTGAATCACCCGCTGGTCCCCGACGTACATGACCTTCCAGTTGTTCCGCTTCACGCGGAAGCACCAGTCCAGGTCTTCGCCGTACATGAAGAAGTCCTCGTCGAAGCCGCCCGGGCCGCTGCCGCGCTCGCCGCGCTGCAGCAAGTCGAGCAAGTCATGGCCTGCCGTGCGGTGCGCCTCCGCTTCGTCATGGCTAAACGCCAGCGCGCTACGACGGACGAACATGCACGAGCCGCTGAGGGCATCCACCTCAGCCTTCTGGTCACGCGGCAGGTGCGTCATGTTGTACCGGCCAAACCGCGCGCTCTTGGGGAACAGCCTGCTCAGCCCCGAGACGCGGTAGAACGCCACGGCGGGCGTGGGGAAAGCCCGGCGGCTCTCTAGGGCAAACGTGCCGTCGGGGTTGAGGATGGCACAGCCTGCGGCGCCCGCGTCGGGGTGGGCATTCATGAAGCGCACGAACGCCGTCAGCGTGTCTTCCTGAACGATGGTGTCGGGGTTGAGGACAAAGATGTACCGCCCGCGCGCTTGGTCGATGGCCTGGTTGTTCGCCTTGCCAAAGCCCACGTTCTCGCGGTTGGCGATGACACGCACCTCGGGAAACTGCGCCTGCACCATCTCCACCGACCCATCTACCGAGTCGTTATCGACGACGAACACCTCCACGTTCAGGTCGGACTCCGCCCGCGCGAGCGACCGTAGCACCTGCTCCAGCAGCGCCTTCACGTTGTAGTTGACGATCACAACCGATACGTCAACGGCATCCACGCTGGGCGAAGCCTCGGCAGGAGTGGACGGTATGGAACGCGGCGCAGCCATGCGGGCAAGATACACGGCGCATCCGTGCCGCATTCAAAGCAGCCATCAAAAACACGATCACGCCAGGGCAAACAGATCGTCGAGCGTGATCTCGAAGCGGTCTAGCACCACGGATGTAGCGACGCCTCCCTCGACCAGCCGTTGGTGCTCGGTGTAGCGGCCATCTCCGGCTGTCAGGATGGTCACCGTTCGCTCGATGGGGTCCACCAGCCAATACTCGCGCACACCTGCCTGCTCGTAGACGCGTCGCTTCTTCGTAAGGTCGTAGTAGCCTGTGGCGGGCGAAAGCACCTCGACGACCAAGTCCGGCGCACCCTGCACATTCATCCCAGTGATGATATCCGCGCGCTCGTTGCTGACGAAGAGGACATCCGGTTGGAGCACTTGTGTGTCGGTCAACACCACATCAGTGGGCAGCCCCACCACGTCGCCCAAACCATGGCGCGTCGCGAACGAGCGCATGCGGGTTCCGAGCCGCCACAGCACCTTCTGATGCAGGTACGTGGGTGTAGGCCACTCAACCAGCAGTCCATCAATGAGCTGGTACGATGCGCCTTCCTCGAGCGCCTCGTAGTCGGCTATCGTGTGCGTGGGCTGGCCGAGCGTGAGCATCGTTTAGGCGTGTTCGAGGCGTTTTCAGCATCCTAGCGCTGACGGAAGCGTGAGTTCCGGCCGCTCCCGCCCGCTCATAAAGACCTACGCCGCTGGAAGGACCAGGCGAAAACAGAATCAGCGTCTGGCCCGCTCCTCTAGTCGCGTACTACTTCAAAGCCAACACGCTGGCTGCTGAACGCGCTGAAGAGGCCGAGGCCACCGCGCACGTTGGTCGGCGGCTCGTTGAGGTCGCGCGAGTCCTGGGTGCGGTTGGCGTACAGATCGGCGTACTCCGTGTTGACGCGGTAGACGATGGCGGTGTGCGGCCCTACCACTTCGAGCCGCGCTAAGTTGACTACGAAGCTGCTCTCGTCGGTGGGCTGCGTGATGAGCCGGAAGCCCTGGAAGCGGTCGCGGAGGGCATCGGGTAGGATAAACTCGGGCGTGCCCGTCACTTCGCTCTCGACGACCACGAAGTGGAGCTCGGCGTTGGGGTTGGCCCAAAACACCGTCGTCGAGACGTCAGCGAGGCCTGCGCCGGGCTGGCCGCCTTGGCCTGGCCGTCCACCTCCGGGGCGGATTCTGGGTATCGCGATGCGCGCTTCGGTCACGCCGATGCTCTGTGGCGGGGACGGCACCGTAGTGGTGGCCGTGAGGAGCGCGCCGCCGCGTGTTACTTCGAGGCGAAACGTCTCGCCGCTGTCTATCGCCAAATCGCTGCCTTCGTAGGCGTAGTGGCCTTCGTCATCGGATGGGCGCAGGCGGAAGGCCTCGTCGCCTCGGAAGAGCGTCACCGTGGCATCGGTGACCGGGGTAGGCGTGGTGTCCTCGTCGCTCAGCAAGGCGGCCTCGGTCACGCGCACATCCGTAACGGGCTCGCCCGCGTACAGGTACGCCTCCACCACAAGGCGATTGGCGTCGGGTTGCGCGTCGGTGGCGTCGCAGCCTGCGAGCACGGCAACCAGCAGGATTAGGGTAGCTATTCGAGAAGGCATCGGCATCAGAGGTCTACGCGGAACGCGAGGTTGGGGGTAAGGCCGAGGTAGGTGACGTCGGTCACGACGAGGGGCGAGGCGGTCAGGTCGAACTCGCGGTACCACACGTTGGTGCGGTTGTAGACGTTGAAGACGCTGACGGAGGTGCTCACGTTGGCGGTGCCGAGACTGAAGCGGAAGGTGGCGGCGAGGTCGAGGCGGTGGTAGGCCGGGAGGCGCTGCCCGTTCTTCTCGCCCACGCCGATGTAGGTGAACGCGGTGCCGTCCAGCAGCGTCAGCGTGTATTCGGTCTCGGGCGTGGTGTAGGGCTTGCCCGACCCGTAGACCCATGTGCCCGAAAACGTCCAGCGGCCCAGCGCGTAGCTGCCCACCAGCTTGGCTTCGTGCAGCTGGTCGTGGAGTGCCGGGAAGGCCTCGCCCTCGTTGAAGGCCTCGAACGTGTGGTCGATGCGGCCGAGCGTGTAGCTGACCCAGCCCGTGAGCGGCCCCGTCTTGCGCTGCGCCAGAACCTCCAGGCCCTGCGAGACGCCCGTGCCGCTGAAGAACAACTCGCCGCTGCTTTCCAGATCTACACGCTGGAAGCGGAGCGAAAACTCGGTCAGGCCGCGCAGGTCTTTGTGGTACGCCTCCACATCGAAGAGCCAATCGCCGGTCTCGTAGCTGGCGCCCAAGATGTAGTGGCTCGCATCGCTGACGGGCACGGTGGCGCCATCGGCGAGCAGCCAGAAGTCACGCGCGCCCTCGGTAATGTTCTCGTTGACGATGCGCGTGACGAACTGGTGGTACAAACCAGCTGCGCCTTTCAGCCGCAGGCGCTCCGTCAGGTCCAGGCTGAAGGCGGCGCGTGGCTCCACGTAGGTCTGTGCGGTCCCCTCAAAGTAGGTAGCCCGCAGCCCCGCTGTAAGCGAGAGGCCCGGCCGCAGCTGCCACGCGTCCTGTACGTAGCCCGAGAGCTGCCCGGCCTGCTGGTCGCGGGCAAGGATGGAGAGCGTGTCGTTGCGGATGAAGTCGTAGGTCACGTCCGATTGGCTGAACCACACGCCTGCGTCGATCTTGTGCTGGGCGGAGGCCTGCCATTCGGCATCGAAGCGAGCGCTGAGGTCGGCCACGCGGTTCGATTCGAGCGAGCCGTTGGTGCGCTCAAAGGCTAGGGTATCGGCCTCGGCATCGAAGGCTTGGATGAATGTGCGGCGGTCGTAGTCGCTAAAGTATGCGGAGTGCGCCACCATCGCCGTGGTGAAGACCCGCGCCGACCATTGCCGCGCCCACTTGCCACTGAGGCCCACGTTGCCCCAGTCTGTCAAGTCGTCCAGGTCGGAGTTGACGTTGGCTGTAGCCGCCCCCTGCCGGCGCCCGAGCGTGCGCTGGTTCTGGTCGAAGCGCGACTTATCGAGGTGGTCTTCGCCGTTGTAGACCGAGAGCCCTAGCACGTCGCGGTCGGTGGGGCGGTACGTGACCTTGCCGTTGAGGTCGTAGAAGTAGAAGTTGGGCTCCACCTCGGCCAGCTGTGCGTTGCGGAGCGCTTGGTTGCCGCGCCCACGCCCGCCACCCGGCCTAATCTGCTGCGGTTCGTCGGTGGCTTCGGTGCCGGTCAGCGATTCGTAGATGGAATTGTAGACGCCGCTCTGGAGCACATCGGTGTAGGAGCGGCGGCCAGCGAACAGGATGGAGCCCCGCCCGCCCAGGGGCACCTCCAGCGTAGTCTGCCCGCTGAGCAAGTTGCCGCCGAGTCCTGCGCGGAAGCGATTGACGTCGCCCGTGCGCCCGGTGAGGTCTACCACGCTCGATGTGCGCCCGCCGTAGGCTGCCGGAAAGCCGCCCTTGTAGAGTTGCACGTCTTGGACGGCATCCGCGTTGAACGCGCTGAAGAAGCCGAAGAAGTGGTCTACATGGTAGACCGTCATGCCGTCGAGGAGCACCAGGTTTTGGTCGGGCGTGCCGCCTCGGACGAAGAGCCCGGATGACCCCTCGTTGGTGGCGCTCACCCCAGGCAGCAGCTGCAGCGAGCGGAAGATATCTACTTCGCCCAGGCTAGGCAGCACCGCCAAGTCGCGCGGCGACACGGTGACTTGGCTCACGGCGTCGGCCATCTTCATGATCTGATAGCTCTCGGCCGCCACCGTCACCTCGCCCAGCTCTGCTGTGTTCGGCGTCAGCGCAATGCGCAGCGGTGCCACCGGATCGCGCGCGTCAACGGCCAGGCGTAAGGTGGTGAACCCGAGGAAGCTGATGCGCAACGTGAGCGTGTCGGCGGGCGCTCCAACCAGCGCGAAGTAGCCTTCTACGTTGGTAGCCGTGCCCGTCGTGGTGCCTTCGATGAGCAGCGTGGCGTAGGGCAGCGGCTCGCCCGTCTCCGCATCCCGCACCGTGCCCGAGAGCGTGCGCGTCTGGGCCTGTGCCACCTGTGCCCATCCCATCAGGACGAGACCTCCTATCCAAATCCAGCGCATCGCCTGCGTCGCTCAAAGTGATGATACCTTGGGCGCAGTCTACGCCGTGCCCGCCCCAGCAAACATCACGAAAGCGTGTCAAGAAGATGTGCTATGCCGCCGTTTTCGTGACGGATTTGGGATGGCTTGCGAGGTTGGGTACCCGCGAAGTAGCAGAGGGCAGCGAGGCATCTCGTTCAGCCATGTCGGCCGTACAATGACGTCGTGGACGGTCGTCTCGCTCAAACGGACAGTGCCCAGGCGAATGTGGTACGCTCACTCATACCGCAGACTGTCGACCGGGTTGGCGCGGGCGGCGCGGTACGCCTGCAGGCTCACCACCGAGGCCGCCAAGCCCAACGCCAGCACTGCACCGATGATGAACAGCAGCGGACCCAGCTCAATCCGGTACGCGAAGTCCTCCAGCCACCGCTGCATCACGATCAGCCCCACAGGCACGGCGATGGCAATGCCTGCAACGACGAGCCACAGGAAGTCGCGCGCCACCAGGCCAACCAAGCGTGGCACGGAGGCGCCGAGCACCTTGCGGATGCCGAGTTCTTTGATGCGCCGCGCGGTGGTGAGCGTGGCCAGGCCGAGCAGGCCGAGGCAGGCAATGAAGATGGCGAAGAAGCTGGCGTAGCGGACGATGGCGCTCCACTGCTGATCGTCGGCGTAGGCCCGCTGCATGGTGTCGTCGAGGAAGGTATAGCGGAACGGTAGGTCTGGCACGACCTGGCTCCATGCGTCCTCAATCGTTGCGAGCCCTGCGGAGAGGGCACCCGGCGCCAGCCGCACGAACACGTAGTTGATGCGCGCATGCTCGCCGACAAAGAACAAGGCAGGTGTGGTCTCCTGATACAACGCGTTCAGCTTAAAATCGCTCACCACGCCAACGATGCGATCTGACGTCACGCCAGGCACAGCCTG
The DNA here is from genome assembly GCA_038747545.1 of Bacteroidota bacterium. Lineage (GTDB taxonomy): Bacteria > Bacteroidota > Rhodothermia > Rhodothermales > JBCCMF01 > JBCCMF01. The sequence goes on along the minus strand of JBCDJT010000098.1, from coordinate 12,886 downwards.
ACCCAGTGGCTCGTCGAGCTCACCGTGGACGTTTCGATACACGCGAACAAGCGCCTCATTCACGATGATCGCCGTCGAGTCTCTGCCGCGCTGTGCATCGAATCCTCGCCCCTCCACGAACGGAATATCGAAGAAGTCGAAGTAGTTGGCCTCTACAGACACCAGGTGGATGTAGTGCGTGTGGTCTTCATGGCGTCGGCTAGAGCCACGCTGGGTGCCCCCCATGGACCGTCGCGCCCCGGTCACGCCGATAACATGCGGAGAAGCGGTGATGATCTGGCTCAACAACTGGGCAATCTGTCGCCCGTCTTCGCCGAGCGTTTCCAGTACAACGACCTGCGCCTCGTCGAAGCCAAGCGGAGCCTGTCGGATGTGGCGCATTTGATCCGCCATGACGAGGGTACACACGATGAAGCTAACGGCCAGGGCAAACTGGATGACGACCAAGCTCCTGGTGAGACCGCCTGCACCGCTCCAGCGAAGACGGCGCGTCAGCGTCTCGATGGGACGGAATCGGGAAAGGAGTAGGGCCGGGTATCCACCTGCGATACCGCCCGTACCCAGCAAAAGACCGACGGCAGTGATCAGCACCGCGGGGCTGAAGAGCGCGCGCTTCTCTAGGGGAGTATCGACGAGCGCACTGAACACGGGCAGCGCAAGCACAGCCAGCGCAAACCCCAACAGTAGGGCCAATGCAGTGAGCGCGAAGGCTTCACCCCAAAACTGCACCATCAGATGCCCCCGGCTAGCGCCCACAGCTTTGCGGATGCCTACCTCCAGGGCACGCCGAGCCGACCGCCCCAAAGCGAGTGTCATAAAGTTGATGCAGGCCATCAGGAGGATGCCTGCGGCAATGCCCAATAGAATGTAGCCGTACACCGGGGTGCTCAGCTCGGTCAAGTAGATCGCCTTGAGGTTGCGCAAGCGGTATGTGCCCTGCCTGGTGTTGTACCGGTCAAACACTCCGTCAAGCACGGCTTCTATGTGCTCTGGCGGACCAGCATCGCGCAGCATCACGTAGACCTGTGTGATGTGGTCATTCCAGTTGTCCACCGCTCCAGCGATGACGTCGTTGTGTAAGGCAAACGCATCGAATGGAAGGATGACCTGATATTGGATCGTCGAGTTGCTGGGCGCATCTTCCACAATCCCAGCCACCCTGAAACGGATGTACGTCTGGCCGATGCGGATCTCCACGTGTTCGCCAACTGGATTCGGGTCCTTACCGAAGAGTGCTCGGGCAGTCGAGGCTGATAGGATGACCTGCTGCGGATCGGCGAGTGCTGTTGCCGGATTACCGTGGCGCAACGTGAAGTCGAAGACCTCGAAGAAGGCCGCATCGGCGTAGAGCACCTGCCGCGACCGTGCTTCGGCATCCGGGAGGCGTACATGGTGTGTCCACTCGGCAACACGGACGGCCTGCTCAACGTCGGGAATCTCTGTCTGCAGTGTCGGCCCCAGCCGATAGGGATGAAGTGTTGCCCCAGATGGCGTCAGCGAAGAGCCCTCCGAAACATAGTTGACGCGGTGGATACGGTCGGCATTTGCGTGGAAATGATCGTGAGTCCACTCGTGTTGAACAAAGAGAAAGAGCAGGAGGCAGACGGCCAGGCCCAGCGCAAGGCCGAAGATGTTGATGAAGGCATAGCCCTTCTCTTTGTACAGCGCCCGCCGTGTCACCCGGAGGTAGTTCCGCGCCATCGTTGTGTGCCACCCCAGTGCGCGCGCCAACGTGTGGCGTCGCTTGGGGCGGGTCCAGCGGACCTTGCGGTACTCGGCTTCCACGTTGTGTCGTAACCCCATGCGGTCGAGCGCTTCGTGGAACGCGGCCTCCTCATCGAAGCCCCGTGCTTTCAGCGCGTCGATGTAGTCGCGCAGGTGGGTCTCTAGCTCATCAAGGTCGTCTGCTGAGAAGGCTCTGTTGAACCGCAGGCTGCGTCGCCAAGCTGCGAGGGCGTGGTTGAGGTTAAACATGATGTCGAGCCGTCAGGACGTGTGCAATTACTCGTAGCGTAGGCTCTCAACGGGGTTGGCGCGTGCGGCGCGGTACGCCTGCAGGCTCACCACCGACGCCGCCAAGCCCAACGCCAACACCGCACCGATCAGGAACAGCAGCGGACCCAGCTCGATGCGATACGCGAAGTCCTCCAGCCACCGCTGCATCACCACGAAGCCCACCGGGACCGCCACGACGATACCAGCAACGACGAGCCAGAGGAAGTCGCGTGCCACGAGGCCAACGAGTCGTGGCACGGAGGCGCCGAGTACCTTGCGGATGCCGAGTTCTTTGGTGCGGCGTGCGGTGGTGAGCGTGGCCAAGCCGAGCAGTCCCAGGCAGGCGATGAAGATGGCGAAGAAGGAGGCGTAGCGTACGATAGCGCTCCACTGCTGGTCGTTGGCGTAGACGCGCTGCATGGTGTCGTCGAGGAATTGGTACTGGAAGGGAATGTCAGGGACGACAGCAGCCCAGGCGGCTTCGGTGGCCGCGAGCGCATCGGGGACCGCCATCGGGTTGAGGCGCACAAACACGTAGTTGACGCCCCAGTAGTTCTGAAGCGCGAACATGGCAGGCGCCACCTCTTGGTAGAGCACGTTGAAGTGAAAGTCCTCCACCACGCCAATGATCTGGGCACCGGCAGTGCGACGGTGATGCGGGATCTCTTCGCCGATGGGGTTGGCCAGCAACCCATCCTTTTCCTGGAAGTCGCGCACGAGCGCTTCGTTGACGACCAAGGCCCCGGTAGAGTCCGCCGAGCGCAACACATCGAACCCACGGCCTTCAACGAACGGGATGTCGAAGAAGTCGAAGTAGTTGGCCTCCACGGTGAAGATATTGATGGTGTAGTTTTTGTCGTTGTGGCTGAAATTCGTTCCAATGCTGCCGCTCCACCCCAGCGAGTTGCCCGATGCAGTGACGCCCAGTACATCGGGCTCGCTGGCCAACGTTTGCTCCAGCTTTTGCACGATGCCGCGCCCGTCCATGCCAAAGGCTTCGATGACGACGACGTGGTCCTTATCGAAGCCCAGGTTCATCGTCTGGGTGTGGCGCATCTGCGCGCCCATCACCAGGGTGCTCACCATCAGGAAGACCGAGAGTGCGAACTGGATGATGACCAGCCCCTTGGTCAGGCGGTTGGCACCCGAGAGCCGTAGCCGGTTGCTCAGGGTCTCAATGGGGCGGAAACGAGAGAGCAACAGCGCGGGATAGCTGCCTGCGATGAAGCCCGTGCTGACGAACAAGCCCAGTAAGGCCATCACGACAGCCGGTGCAAACAGGCCCGTCCATGCCAGGTCCTCATCGGTGACAGCGTTGAAGACGGGTAAACTCGCCACCGCTAGCCCCAGACCAAGGAGCAGCGCCAGCGCTGTCAGCATGAATGCCTCGCCCCAGAACTGCGCCATGAGCTGGCCACGATGCGCGCCGATGGCTTTGCGCACGCCCACCTCCATCGCCCGCCGCGCCGACCGCCCGATGGTGAGCGTCATAAAGTTGATGCACGCAATCACGAGGATACCCAGCGCGATGCCCAGCAGGATGTAGGAATACGTGGGGTTACTCGTTTCGACTAGGTGGATATCAGCCATGTTGCGCAGCAGGAAGGAGCCCGCGACTACGTCAGGCCCGAGGTTGTACTCCTCCCGCGCGTAGTTTAGCCGGCTCTCATAGTGCTTGGCATATAAGTCGGCGAGCGCCGGAGCCACATCAGCATTGGTCACGCCCGCTCGGAGCGCTACGTACGTGAGCACCACGGAGTAATTCCAATTGTCGGCATTGCGCTGCATGTCGGGGTAGTGCATTGGGTAGGCCGCAAACGGCATCAGCGCCTCGAACTGGATCGTCGAATTACCAGGTGGGTCAGCGATGATGCCTGTGACGGTGAAGTCCACGTAGCTCCCGTTGAGGTGAACGCTTACTTGATTCCCCAACGGATCGGTGTTGGCGAAGAGCTTGTCCGCCGTGGAGGCTGAGAGGACAATATTCAGCGGGTCCTCAAGCGCTGAGGCCGCATCGCCCGCTTGCATGGCGAAGCCAAACTGTGTGGTGAAGGCCGGATCCACAAAGGTGCCGCGCACCGAGATGGCCTCCGCCTGCTCGTGCCGCATGTAGTAGTCGAAGCCACGCACGCGGATGGCCGCTTCCACACCCGGGACCTCAGCCTCTAGGGCTGGAGCTAGCGCGAGCGGGTGCGCTGTATTGCCGCTCTCGTTCAACTGCCCGCTCTCATCCACCGAGACGGCGTGGATGCGGTAGAGCTGATCGACCTTGGGGTGGAATTGGTCGTACGTCCACTCGTTGCGCACGAACAGGAAGAGCAGCAAGCAGACGGCTAACCCTACGGCCAAGCCGAAGATGTTGATGAAGGCGTAGCTCTTCTCTTTGTACAGCGTGCGCAGTGCGATTTTGAAGTAGTTCTTGATCATGACGGCGTGCCAATGGAGGGTGTTGAAGAGGGTCTGGTGGCGTTTGGGGCGGGTCCAGCGGACTTTGCGGTACTCGGTTTCCATGTCGTGCCGTAGCCCGAGACGGTCGAGGTCGTGGCGGAAGGCGGCTTCATCATCATGGCCTTCATCCTGCAGCGCTTCGATGTAGTCGCGCAGGTGGGCCTCTAGCTCGTCGAGGTCATCGCGCGAGAAGGCGCGGTTGAAGCGCAGGCTCCGCCGCCAAGCGGCTAGCGCGTGGTCGAGGTTGAACATCACAGATTCAGGTCAGCGGCTAGGTCAGGGCCAGCTGCGGTGGCGTGGGCCAGAGCTTGAGTAGGATGGCGTGCATATCGAACCAGTGGGCCTGCTCCTGGGCCAGCGCCGCCTGCCCGGCGTGCGTCAGGCGGTAGTATTTGCGCTTGCGCCCCGCCTCCGACATGCGCCACGTAGAACGGACGAGCCCTTCCCCTTCCAGGCGGTGGAGCACCGGGTAGAGCGTGCCATCGCTCCAGGCGAGTTTGCCGTCGGAGAGGTCGTGGATGCGCTGGATGATCTGGTAGCCGTAGCTCTCGCCCTGCGCGAGGATGGCGAGCATGATAGGCCGCACCGCAGCAGCCACAAGCACTTTGGGAAGCATAACGCCGATGGAGAGAATGAGATGAGGTCTATACCTCGGCGCCCGAGGTATGAAAGCCTATACCTCGGCGCCCGAGGTATAGTTACACCATCGGCAGATTTTTATTCAGAAAGCGCGCAGCAGGGTCACGCTTCGGCAGGCGGGAGCACGTCGGTCACGGGCAGGGCTGGGGCGTTGGGCAGCGCGCGCAGCGGGAGCGCCTCGCCGTCGCCAAAGGTCTGGTGCTGTCTGTAGTCGTCCCCTGCAGGATCGGTGTAGACCCAGACGGCGCGGCCCTCCAGATCCACCAGCCAATACTCGACGATGCCCGCCGCCGCGTAGTGCCGCCGCTTGATCTGCTGATCGTAGCGCAACGTGGAGTCGGATACCTCAACCACGAGGTGGACTTCGTGAGGGGCTGGTACATAGTCAACCAGGGCCATCAGCACCACATCGGGCTCTGGCTCGCTGTAGTCGTTGAGGCGGATCGGATTTTGGATGCTGACCTGAAGATCTGCCTGCGCGTCTAGCCGCCGCCCAAGGGAACGGTTGAGGCGATTGACGCACGCCATATGGCGGTTTCCAACTGGAGACATGGTGATAAGCTGACCGTTGAGCAGTTCAACACGTGGGGACTCGGGCGTGAACAGCCCAGCCTCCGCCATCTTGTGATAGTCTTCGGTGCTGAGCCGATGCAGGACGGCTTCTGTCGTGAGAGGGGGGATAGCTACAGCAGGCATGGGTCTTCTCTTCAATCGTTCAGCCATGCTACGCCAACAGCCTACTTCGGCGTTCCTGCCACAGCATAGGCTTGCGCGCCCTTCCGCACCTTCGTCAGCCAGGCGTACTTGGCGATGGTCCAGAGGATCTTGTACGACGCCTTGACGGTGCCTTTGACCGTGCCGGTGATCTTGGACACACCCACGCGCTTGCGGTAGGAGACGGGCACCTCGCGGGTGCGCAGCCCAGCATGGACGGCCTTGATCTGCATCTCGATGGTCCAGCCGTACGTCTGGTCGATCATGCCGATGCGCTCCAGGTCGCTCCAGCGGATGGCGCGGAAGGGGCCGAGGTCGGTGAAGCGGGCGCCCCAAACCCAGCGCATGAGCGTGCAGGCGAGCGCATTGCCGAAGAGGGCTTGTGGAAGCATGGCCCCGGGCTCGCGCTGGCCCAGCATCCGAGAGCCCACCACAAAGTCGGCCTCGCCATCTAAGATCGGCTGCACCAGATGCCGCAACTCTTCGGGATGATCGCTGTAGTCGCCGTCGAGGAAGACCACCACGTCGGGCGGGTGCTGGCGCGCATGGGCCATTCCTCGCAGGCACGCAAAGCCATACCCTTGCTGGGTCTCGCGCACGACGGTGGCACCTGCCGCTCGGGCGTTCGCCTCGGTCTCGTCGGTAGAGGCATTGTTGACGACGATCACCTCGTCGACGATATCTTGGGGGATGTCTCCCACGACGAGCCCAATCGAACGGGCCTCGTTGAAGGCTGGAATAATGACGACGGTACGCATGTAGGTTACCGGAGAGGAGAGGCACGTGCTCAAACACAGGTGCCCTTCGGTAGGTCCACGCGCCCAACCGTTACGGACGAGCCGTTAACCGTCTGCGCTTTCGAATCCTAATTGGCTTAGCGCCTCGCGGGTGAGCTGCCACGTGCGTTGGTAGCGGGTACGTGCGCCGAAGAAGCCGTAGCCATTCTGCACGAAGCTTCGGGGAACGTTAGACCGCCAGTTGCGGCTCAGCACAACGACATCGATCGAGAGCCCTAGAAGCACGATGGTCGTATCGTTAGCAGGAACACCCAGGCTGTTCAACACCGAAAAGCGGTCGTCGCTGAGTTGGATGGGCACAGTCCAGCTGTCGCCCGTGGGGACGCCCTCATCACTAGCAATGCGGACATACGAGATGGCAAGCGAGTCAGGCTGGGCAGTAGCCGGGTTGATGTAGCGGTACCTCATGGTGAGGTCATCGGGCGCAACGTTGAGCCCTCGCAGTGCCACGTCCTGAAAGAACTGAGCGTCCAGGTTGTTGCCTACTTGTCGCTGCTCAAACCCGGCAGGCAATATGGGCCGGATAGGCGGCACGTCCTGCTGTGTACGCACAACAATGCCGTCGGGACGCTCAATGACAAACTCGTAGGTGTCGCCGGGGGTCACAAGGGCTGTGCTGTGGAACAAGTGGTCGGTGGTGCCATCGTCCAGTGTGATGAGTGAGTCTTGCCATGTGGTCTCGACGCCCGTGGAGAGGTTGCGCGTGAAGACCCGAGCCTCCAAGGGTTCAGCGGGAAGGCGCTCAAACTGAAACCGCACGGGGGTGACGCGCACAAACTGCGTGTCAGCGTCTACGTCGAGGTAACCGTTGATGGTATAGTAGCCATCTACCTCGCCCGAAATAGGAGTGAGAGACTCGTCGCAGGCGCTCATAGCGACCAGGAGGAGGGCGGCGGCGCACCACCGGAGGCGTGGCCTGAGCATCATTTGAGTTCCACGTTGACGCCGAGCGTGGGGATCAGCGGGAGCTGGTCGATACGCTCGTTGGTGAAGAGGTCGTACGTGAACAGGTTGTCGCGCCCATACGTGTTGATGGCGCCTACCTGCACGGTGACGAGGCTGCGGTCGAAGTCGAAATCGCGCTGCACAGAGACATCGAGCCGGTGGTAAGCGGGCAGCCGTGCCGCATACAATGGCCCGCGGTCCAGCCGCGTCCGGCCTGTGGCGGTGTGGAAGCTGCGGTCCTGGGGTTGCGCGGCCACGTACGCCTCGTAATAGCCCCCCAGTTGGGTGAAGGGCTGTCCAGAGCCATACTGCCAGCGCACATTCAGGCGGTACGGACCCCGGGTGACCTGCGTGAGCACGTTGACCTGGTGCCGGCGGTCATGCGCGGGGTTGAACACCTCGCGGCGGCTCAGCCCCACGGTACGCGTGTACTCGACAGCGTTGTAGCCATAGCTGGCATGGGCATACCAGTTCAGCAAGGTGATTTCTAGGCTCGCATCTCCCCCGATGATGTCGCCCTCGGTGAGGTCTAAGCTGATGGGATCGTTGGTGGTCTCGCTGTAGCGTGGGAAGGCGATGTTATCCAGCGTCTTGCGGTAGCCTTCGAGCGTCCACTCAAGCCATGGCAGCACCCGCCATGTCCAGCCGCCAATGAGGTGCATAGACGTAGGCAAGCCTTGGAAGGCAGGCGAGGGCGCCCACGCGATAAACGCATCGGTGACATCGGCCTCGTTGCTGAGCCCAACGATGGCTTGGTGGTACAGGCCCCACGCCAAGCTAAACACCTGCCGGCTCGTGGGCCCTGTAGGGCGCACCAACACGCGTAGGCGTGGTCCCAGCGTACGGCCAGCATCGACGGTGAAGGTTTGCAGCCGCACCCCGGGTTCGATGCGGATGGCTGGGGTGAGCTGGAAGCGCCCGTCGGCGTAGAAGGTGCCCTCGGTGACGCTTCGGGCGGCATTGTTGCCGCGCCCACCCAGGTCATAGTCGAACAGGTTGGTGCGCCCTAGGATGCCAAAGTCGAACTGGCTCTCGCCCATCAGGTAGACGAAGTTCATGGTCAGGTTAACCCCGCTGACTTCGGCACGCCGCTGCTGGGTGGTGCTGAGGGCGTATCGGCTAGACCAGTTGGAGTAGTACAGCCCAAACTGCATCATCACCGCCGACTCGTCGGGGATGTAGTTGAAGCGGCCGCCCAGGGCCAAGTTGTTCCACGTGGAGAGGGGCGTATTGGGTTGGCCGTTGATGCGGCCTCGGTCATACGTGCGGATCGCCGTCAAGGAGGCGCTGGTGGTCGGCGTAAGGAAGGCGTGGAGCTTCGCGAACTGATCGCCGAAGCGGTACGGCATCTCCTGGCCCAGCAGGTTGGGTGCGATGCGCTCGATCAGCGACTCGCGGGCGGAGAGCATAAGCGAGAGGGCGCCGGGTACCACAGGCACCTCTACGCGCGCCGTCCCCAGGAACGGGGCCAACGACACAGCGCCTACCACTTCCTTCTTATTGCCGCTCCGGGTGGTGACGTCGATGACAGAAGACAGGCGCCCGCCGTACCGCGCGCCGAAGCCTCCGGCGTACACATCCACGTTCGAGATGAGGTCGGCTGGGAGGGCAGAGTAGAGGCCCACGATGTGGAACGGCTGATAGAGCACCATGCCGTCGACCATCATCAGGTTCTGGGTGGGCGTGCCGCCGCGCACAAACAGCTGCCCGCCGCGGTCGCCCGTGGTGACAAAGCCGGGCATGGTGAGCAGGTAGCCTGCTAGGTCAGGGCTTACGCTAGGCATCGGGACTCGCTTGAGCTCCGAGAGGCCGATGCGCTCGAAGCCAGCAAAGCCTTCTTGGCTCGTGCTGGTGCGCTCCTCTTCTACCACCACCTCGTCTAGCAACTCTTGATCGGGCTGAAGCTGGGCGTCGTAGGTGCGCTGGTCACCGAACGCGAGGGTGAGCGTGTCTGTTTGGGCGAGGTACCCCACGAACGAGATGGTGAGGGCGTAGTCGCCGGGCAGCAGCCGCCCGAAGGTGTAGCGCCCTTCCGCATCGGTAGCCATACCGCGCTGATCGCCATCAAGCGCCTTGAGCACAACGTTGACCCCTTGCATCACCTGCCCGTTCTCAGCGTCGGCTACGGTGCCGCTCAGGGTGGCGTACTGCGCAACAGCAGGGCACGCCGTGAGGAGGAGGAGCAAAATCGCCAGGAGAGGCCGCAACGCGCGGAACCGGGCTGGATAGCGTCGGATTGGACCTGCACCGCTCCGCTGTCGTCTCTGTGTTCTACCATGTCGCGCCGCCGCCTGTTTGTCCTCATCGCTTTCGGCATTATGCTGGGCTTTGTGCTGCTCGATGCCTCGGGCATCTTCGACGACTCGCTCTATTACGAGATTCCGCACGGCAACCACGCCCACTACGTACCCAAAGACTGCGGCGGCGACATCGACCTCAAGCGCTACCCTACGGCGCTGCCCCCGCCGGGGCAGCGCATCAATTGCTTTGGGCAGTATGTGCCGGAGTAAGGGCATGGCAACTGAGAGGGTATGGGTTGGCGTGATCCTCAGGTATCGATGAACAGCGGGACGACCACATCGACGAGTGTGCGGGGAGGGACTTCGTCCATACCGCCCTTGGCATCGGCAGAGCTGTACTTGAACACCTGAACACGCAGGTCCAGCTCGCGCTGTCCTGAGCTGCTTTCGGTAAACCGGAATGCTAAGCCAAGGGGGCGGCCGTCGGCATCGGTGTCTTCAATAAAAATGGGGCCTACGAAGCTCGACCTCCCCTCTATGGTGTATCGCATTTGATACCACACGCCCTCTTCTTGGATAAGCGCAGTAATCCGGCGCGATACGTCACCCCCGGTGAGAATCCCATCGAGTTCAAGGGCGCCCTCATAGCCTCGTACGAAGAGGCCTGACCGAGGGAGCGTGAAGCGACTACTGGGCTGTGTGGTCAGGCCGTTCTGAAGGCCAGCTTGGTTGGCGTACCCCATGCTGGCACTGGCGCTACCCGTAGTCGTGGCCGTGGTAAATCTCAGGCGGATCCCGGTGACACGGTCAATCGGCGTGGGGTACCGAGGCCCTGGTCGGCTCACGATCAGCGGCAAGCTGAAATCGCTCCACAGCACGGTCTCGCCTCCTGAGGCCTTCTCCCGAGGGGCATATTCTAGAACCTGCACCCTCAACTCGCCGCGTGCCAGCGAGGGCGCGTCTTCCGGGATCTCGATCTCAAAGCGCAGCCCCACGGGCAGGTCGATGCCGTCGAGGTCGCCGTCGTAGCTCTCTTCGGTGTCGGTGCGGATGAAGCGGAAGGGGGGCACACCGCTGGGCGTGTAGGTGATCTCGACGAGGTCGGCGTTTTCAGCGAGCGCGAAGGTGATGTTCTCGCCCTCGGCGTTGAAGAACTCGATGCGCCCGGCGTAGCGTCGGCCACGGACGAGCACAAGCGTGTCACTCTCTACGGCACTTGGTGCGCGTAGGTCACTATCGCCCTCTACATTCACGACGAGACCGCCCTGGTCGTTGAACTCAGCAAGACGAAAGACGGCACGGGTCGGCAGCAGGGGATCAGGCGAGGTCGAGTCGCAACCGAAGAGGCTGAGCATACACGCACTGATCAGAAGAGCTAAGAGAAGCCGCATGTGTTCAGGGAGCGTGTTCTAGACAGAAGGTATCCGGCTGAGAAAGCACGATACCTTGCGAGCACTCCAATCTAGCTACCCGCACTTCTTCGTCTGTGGCACAGCCTGGGGGGAGGGGGCCGCAGCAAGGTGAAGCCTGCACCGAAGATGCAGGCTTTTGGGCTAAAAAAGAGCGCTTGATAGATACGTACGAGGACGCATTAAGAAGGTAGAGTAGTTGTAAAAGCGCAAGGCAAAACCTTACCCCTGCTTTGCGGCCCCATGGTACCCGCTGACGCCCCACAGAAGCCACCGCCCCATGCACTGGCGACCCATCATGTGCGCAGCTGTATCAGCAGATCTACGAGCACCCGCCGCGTTGCTTCTGCTCCTGTGTCCTTCCCGTTGAGCGCTTCATAGCGGTACAAACGCAGCCGCAGCGGAAAGCTGGTCGAGAAGTTGCCGCCGCCGCGGGTGCTGAAGGTGAAGCTGAGCCCTATCGGCCTACCCGCCCGGTCCAGGTCGGTTATCTCTGAGGTCTCAAGGCCGGAGCCACCCGTGTACTCTGCCTGATACCAGATGCCCTCTTCGCGAATCAGGCCCGTGAGGTTTATTTCTCGGCCCTCTCCCTGCAGGATGCCATCCAGTTCGATGTCGGCCCGGTATGTGGTGCCGTTGCTCAGCTGGATGGCGGGCTGCGCAGGCGCGCCGTTTTGGAGGCCTTGCTGATTGGAATAGCTGCCAGAGGTGACGCCCCCACTCGGGTTGGTCAGGTTGATTCGGAGGCCTGTTATCCGCTCAATCTCAGTGGCGGCGTTAGGCTGGCTGAGCGCAAGAGGCACCGTAAACGCACTCCACAGAATGGCCTCGCCGGCCAGCGCCTTCTCCTGAGCCGCATACTCAAGCACCTGAATGCCTAGATCTCCCTGGGACGACAGCGGCCTATCAAAGGCGAATGGGACCTCAATTTCGAACTGCAAGCCTACAGCCAGGTCAATGCCGTCCAAGTCGGCATCGTAGCTATCCTCGCTGTCGGTACGGACGAAGCTGAAGGGCGGCACGCCTCTGGCGTTGTACGTCACCTCGACAAGGTCGGCATTGTCTCTCAAGGCGAAGGTGATGTTATCCCCCTCGGCATTGAAGAACTCGATCTGCCCAGCATACTGGCGCCCGCGTATCAGCACCAGGGTATCGCTGCTGACGTTGGTGGGGGTGCGCAGATCGCTGTCCCCTTGCACGTTCACCACCAGCTGACGGTTTACGTTAAGCCTGTTGATCTCGTCCAGCGTCAGGGTGGCCCTTGTGGGCAGCAAAGGGTCTGCGTCCGTCGCATCACAGCCCAAGAGGGCGAGGCTGAGCACACCAATAACGAGCGTCAAGGAGAGGCGCATACTGGGCTAGTGCGGATTGCAGGAGATGGGTGAATGCTAGGCTACGGGGCTGTTGTGCCGAAGTGCTGTAGTGCCTCTCCGGTGACGCGCATCGTCGTCCACTCGTCCATGGATAGGGCGCCCAGCTGCTTGTAGAACCGGATGGAGGGCGCGTTCCAGTCGAGCACGCTCCACTCCAGCCGTCCACAACCTTCAGAGACGGCAACGTGTGCGAGTTGGCGCAGCAAGGCGAAGCCTGCACCGCGCCCACGGTCCTCTGGTCGAACGAAGAGGTCTTCTAGATAAATGCCTGGGCGTGTTAGGAAAGTAGAGTAGTTGTAAAAGTACAGGGCAAAGCCTACTGCCCT
>JBCDJT010000097.1:0-19432 GCA_038747545.1 Bacteroidota bacterium | reverse complement strand
TTCGGCCACGCCGTGGCCCTGAGTGGCCGTTGGCTGCTCGTGGGGGCCGACGATGCAGACGATGACCGAGGCGCAGCGTTCATCTTCTACCGCAATGACGACGGGTCGTGGTCGAGGCGCCAGAAGCTACAGCCCGACAACCTGCAGGACAATAGCGGTGGCGCAGGCACCGGAGACGACTTCGGGTGGTCCGTGGGCATTAATGATGATGTAGCGATCATTGGCGTGCCTGATCGCGACACGTTCCGCGGACAAGTCTACCTCTACCGCTACAACGGCGAGGCGTGGGTGGAGCAGCAGCAGTTGATCGCCTCCGACCGTGTGCCCAACGACAAATTTGGCTACGCCGTAGCCATTGACCAAGCGCGGGCCGTGATTGGCGTCCCGCAGCGCACGGTAGGCAGCAACGCCGAGGCTGGTGCGATCTTCATCAACGAGGTGGTCTCGGCCCCCGATGCCGTAGCCGCCTCCGATGGCACGCTGAGCAATCGCGTTCAGGTGAACTGGACCGACGACGCCATCAACGAGGAAAAGTACCTCATCTACCGCGACGGCGCGCTGCTCCAAGAGGTAGGCGCCAACGCGACCTCCTACAACGACACAGGCGCGAGTGCGGGCACCGTCCACCGCTACTGCGTGGCGGCGTTCAACGAGCGTGACGGCGCGTCGGCGCAGGTGTGCGACCCCGGCTGGCGTCCTGCCGACGGCGCCATCAGTGGGCGCATCGCTTCGCAGCAAGGCGCGGGCATCCAGGGCGTGGACGTGTGCGCCGTCCCCAGCGCCGACAGTCCGCTTGCCGCAGGCGGCGCCCTCTTGTTCGACGGCCTCGGTAGCGGCATCGTGGTAGGCAATGAAGCGGCGTATGACTTCAGCAGCACGCCCGGCTACACCTTGGAGCTGTGGATCAACGCCGCCGAAGAGAACTTCGCCGAGCACGCCCCCTACCACCTCATCAGCCAGTGGGGCAGCGGCGGCGCAGGCAGAGCCGCCTATGTCCTCGCGCTGCGTGAAGACCTCAACGTGTCCATCAGCAACCACACGGGAAGCACCAATCACAGCGTAAACTCGGGTGCCCTCATCACGCCGGGCGAGTGGGTGCACGTGGCCGGCACGTTCGACAGCGCCACCAACGAACTCCGCATCTACATCAACGGTGTCCTCCAAGGCACCACCACCGACGCCTCCGCGCCACAGCGCTCCGATATTTACGACCTGATGTTTGGCGTGGAGCCCTCGGGCGGCAACGAGTTTCGGGGGCTCATGGACGAGATCCGTATCTGGAACGTGGCGCGCACCGAGGCGCAGATTATGGCCGCCATGAAGGTGCCCCTCACCGGCGATGAAGCTAACCTGGTCGGCTACTGGCCCATCCAGCAAGGCGGTGGCAACGTGGTAGGCAACTTCACGCAGAACGGCCTCCACGGCACAGCGAAGCCAGGCGTTTACTGGACCAGCGAAGCCGCCCCGCTCAATGACTGCACCGCCACCGACAGCGACGGCAACTACCAACTCCAGCGCATCCGCTACGGCGAGCAGACGGCGTTTCAGGTAACGCCTACCGATGCCATCCGGCAGTTCCAGCCCCCTGTCAAGAGCATCAGCTTGACGACCGCCAGCCCCGTGCAGAACGAAGTCAACTTCACCGATGTCTCGGCTTACACCGTCTCGGGCGTCGTGCAGTACGCGGGCACCACGGTAGACGGCAACGCCTTCACCTGCCCCGTGGAGGGCGTGCAGATGCTCTTGGATGGCGTCTTCCGCAGCGAGAGCGAAGCCGACGGCGCGTTCGCCGTCCCGGCTGGTCTCGGCACTCGTACACTGACGGCAGAACTCGAAACCCAGGCCGAGAACGGCGATGTCACGGTGGTACACAGCTTCACGCCCGCCCAGCACACACTGGACGTACAGGGCGACCTGTTCAACATCAACTTCGTGGACGACACGCGCCGCCAGTTGGTGCTCAACGTGCAGGGCGGCTGCGGGCACAGCATCGGCACCGCTACGGTGCGCGTCACCACCGCCAACAGCTGCTTCACCAGCGACGTCTCGCTGAGCAGCGGCACGCCCACCGTCCTCGCCCTACCGCCGCAAGCGTATCAGGTGCAGGTGCTCGACGTGCAGGATGTGCCGGCGGGCCTCGACCGCGCCGACATCCTCGCCTTCTTCGACGCCCTCGGCGTGCAAGAGATTGACCTCACCGCAACCCCGACCAACGCGCCCGACACGCTGACGCTCACCTACCGCGCTCCGGCTACGCTCAGCATCAGCGGGTTTGAGGCGAAGGACCAGCTGTTGGAATCGACGTGCGCGGCAGGCGCCCCGCTCTCCGTCCTCGACGACAAGGGCAGCCTACTCCAAACGCTGCCCCACGTCCCCGTCCTCTTTGGTCAGTCAGGCGAGACCACCCAGCCCATCCCGATGACGATCAAGCTGGTAGAGCAGTACGGTACGGAAAGCTGCGCGGTGGAAGGCGTAACCGTAAGCGTCCTCGACCAGATCAACGACCAGGGCACCCCCATTGAGCTGATCACGAACGCCGAGGGCATCGCAGTCTATCAGGAGGACCAAACCCTTCCCAACAACATCGCAGGCCCTAGTGCGGGCGACCTCTACCAAACGTACGCGAACACGTCAAATGTGACGGAGGGTTTGGTTGTGGACGGCGTCAATCGCTCGTTCCAGAAAGCATTGACCGCATCGGTCAACATCGAGGGGCGGGACCAGCTGAGCAAGACCGCATGGGCTGTGGTCCTGGGGCGCCGCACGCGTACCGGCACCTTCAGCACGCTGCCTACCATCGATGTCCCCCTGCATGTGCTGCGCGACCCGCCTGGTGATGCCTCGTTCAGCTACCTCACCAAAGGCGAATCGGTGTGCCAGAACTACGGCTTTGAAGGGGCTTTCACGCTCTCAGGCGCCACCGACCTCAAGATAGAAACGGGCCTTGAGTTTGAAGCCGGGTTCTTTGGCTTCACGACAGAAACCGATGTGGAGGTCAGCCCAGGTTTCGAGCATTCGTTGTCCGGTACGATCACGTCGGGCGGTACGTGGGAGACGTGCCTCACGCTAGGCTCTACCATCTCAACCTCCGACGCCGCCACGTTCATCGGCGAAGCCGCCGACGTCTTCGTAGGCGTAGGCACGAACTTCAAGCTGGCCCTCAGCGACAAGCTGGAGGCCACTGACGCGTGCGAGATTGAGTTGTCGGAAGTCGCCTCGGTGGGCTTCGACGAGGCCAAGGCCTTCGAAACCGTGTACACGTACACCCGCGGCCAAATCGAAAACACGGTCATCCCCACCCTCGAAGGCCTGAAAGCCACCGACTCTGATCATGCAAACCAGTACCAAGATGGCATTGACAGTTGGGAAGCCCAGCTGGCCTACGACGAGATCGAGAAGAAAGCGGTGGCCAATGCCTGCAGCGACCTCGAAGGCACGCTGCGCAATCAGCCCAAAACGGCCATTTGCGCAAACCTGATTGCGGCCACAAATACCACACTGGATGCGCTTCAGACCGACGTCATGAAGCAGTGTACGACCAATTTGGGTGGCGACGACAGCGAGACCACGTCCGCGTGCGAAGGGCTGGTTGACCCGGTGCTTGACCAGCTGCGCAATAACCTCAGCACGGACGCGCAGAAAGAAAATCGCTCGTTCGATGCGGGCGCTTCGTATTCGTACACCCATACACGGGACCGGATCACCACCTTCGACTTCGGGGTGGAGGTGGAGTTCAGCAATGTGTGGAAGTACAACGTCAAGAGCAAAGCAGCGGGGAACGGCGGCGAGCTAGAAACCTCGATAGGCGTTACGCTCAGCCCCTCGTTCTCGTACAACCGGACGTGGTCAGAGTCGCACGAGGTAGGCTACACCTTGGCCGACAGCGACATCGGCGACTATTTCAGCGTGGATGTCTACGACGACTTCAACTTCACGACACCTATCTTCGACCTCGTCAGCGGGCGCAGTTCCAACCCGTGGGAGCCCAACTGGACGCCCACGGATAAGGCCGACTCAACCTGGTCGGCAGGCGACTGCTTCCTGGGCTCCAAGCTGTGCGAGGCCAACACGCAGCCGCGCGACAACCCGAGGCTTGCTGTCACGGGGCCGATCACACAGACCGGCGTAGCGCCCGATGAGCCCGCCACCTTCACCCTGGCGTTGAGCAACCTCAGCGATAGCAACGAGCAGCGAGAGTACCATATCCGCTCTATCTCGACCTCGAACCCGGGCGGCGCCGTGCTCAAGGCGCAAGGAGCGAGCATCCACAATGGCCTCTCGTTCTTCATGGACCCGAACACCACCCAGGAGATCACGCTGCAGGTGGAGCGCGGTCCCAGCCGCTACCGCTACGACAGCCTCCAAGTGATGGTCTACCCGCCCGGCGAGTACGCGAACTGGGAAGACGGCGGCGCCCTCCAACTCGCCGACACGGTCCTGTTCAGCGTCCACTTCGAGGCGCCCTGCTCGGCGATTTCGCTACGCCGTCCGCTGGAGCGCTGGACGTATGGCGCCAGCGACGCCAGCTTGGACCTCCTGGCCGAAGGACTCGACCTCAACTCGCCAGACCTCGCCGTGGACCGCGTCGGCTTCCAGTACCGCCGCGAGGGGCAATCCACATGGCAGCCCATCATGACGCTCGCCTACGTGGCCTTCGCCGACCTAGACGCTGCCGACAAGCCCAACTTCCCGAACGGCATGTACACCGGCACGGCGCCGAACGGCGACACCGTCAAGCTGGACCCGACCAAGACCTCCATCGAGACCGCGTGGACGCCACCTGCCAACACCAACGGCGGCAACAACGACGGCGCCTACGAAGTGCGCGGCTTCACCGACTGCGGCGGCGACAACACGGTGGTTTCCGATGCGGTCCTTGGCACCGTAGACCGCGTCGGCCCCGCCCTGTTCGGCCTGCCAGAGCCTGCCGACGGTGTGTTGCACATCGGCGATGAGATCGCGGTCACCTTCGATGAAGCGATCGCGTGCGGCTCGGTCGTCACCAGCGGCAACGGCCAGAACGTCTTCCTCACCGCTCCGGATGGCAGCGATGCGGATACCGACCCCGACGCGCTTGCCATTGAGGCCGCGTGTGACGGCAGCACGGTCATCCTCACACCGCAAGCCGACCTGAGCGCGTACGAAAACCAAGACCTCACCGTCACGCTCACGGGCGGCACCAACGGCCTGAAAGACCTGCTCGGCAATGCGTTGCCCACCATACTTGGCGGCGGCGATGTCGCGTGGACGTTCACCGTGAACCAGAGCGGCTTTGCCTTCTCGCCGCGCAACATCGAAGTAGACGTGACACGCGGCAGGGAGACGATGGTGGAGGTCAACTTGGTGAACGGACGCGCACAACCGGTGGCCTTCACGCTGCCAGCCAGCTTGTCGATCAGCCAAGGCGAGGGCGCGCCCGCCACCCTGACGCCGTCGGTGCAAGCCGGCACGCTGGTGGCAAACGGCCAGCAGCGCATCCGCTTCACCTTGCCCGAGACATTGGGCCTGGGCACATGGAAGGGCAGCCTCTCGGCGTCGGGCCAGATCGGCAACGAAGCCCTCGGCGATGCGCCCTTCACGCTGACGGCCAACGTGGTGTGCCAGCCGCCGCCCTCGTGGACTGTGGACGCCGCCCTGTTCCAGCACTCCATGGCCGTGAACGGACAGCTCTTGGTAGCAGGCGTCGCCTCAGAAGACGTCAACGACCGCATCGTGGCGATGGTGAACGGCGAGATACGCGGCCTGGGGCAGGTGCAGAACACGAGCCTGGGCTACCGCGTCAGCATGCTGGTCTACAGCAACAGCACGAGCGGCGAGGCCGTCAGCTTCCAGGTGTGGGACGACAGCGCCTGCACGATCCACGAGGACCTCACGCCCGCCTTCCTGTTTGCTGCCGATGAGGACTTCGGCAGCCCCACGCAGCCCGTGGCGATCCATGCGTCGCCGCCGGCCAACGCCCAGTCCATCGCACTCAACGCGGGCTGGACGTGGTTCTCGGTCAACACGGAAACGAGCGACACGCCGCCCAACCCGCTCTCCACGGTCCTGGCCGACATCGCAGGCGCCAGCGGCGACCTCATCAAGCCGCACGGAGGCAACCCCACGCAATACGACCGCCAGTTTGGCTGGGCGGGCGCTCTGACGCACCTGGCCGTGGGTGAGGCGTACTTCATCAAGCTGTCGCAGTCGCAGCGGCTCACGCTGACCGGCACCCCGGTCGACCCGACACGGGCTATCGACGTGACGCAGGACTGGAACGGCATCGGCTACCTGCCGCAGGAGACCTTGGCCATCAACAGCGCCTTGGGCAGTGCGCAACTGAAGACCAGCTCGGGCCAGTCAGCAGCGCAGACGGGCGACCTCATCAAGAGCCAAACCGCCTTCGCCGAGTATGTGGACGGCGTGGGCTGGGTCGGTTCGCTCACCGAGTTGCAGCCCGGCGGCGGCTACATGCTGCGCCTGGGCAACAGCGCCTGTACCAACGCACAGCCGTGCACCATCAGCTACCCCGCAGCAGCGACGGGCGCGATGGCACGCATCGCGGAGACCCGCCTCACGCAACAGACTGCCAGCCTCAGCACCGCCGACGTGGCGGAGGCGATTCTTGCAGAAGAGCAGGCTTTGGAATCCGGGCAAATCCCCGCCAAGCACATGCACTCAGCTACGGACGAGCCCGTATCCGAAACCGACCTCTGGCAGGTGACGCCCACCGACTATCCGCTTTCGATGACCGTGGTGGCCGACCTGCACCGTGACGGCCTGCCGCACGGAGGCGAGGCGACGGTGGCGGCGCTCTCGGGTGGCACTGTGGTCGGCGTCGGCCATGCGCGCTACATCGAGGCGCTAGATGCCTATCGCGTCTTCCTGACGGTCTACAGCGACGGGCAATCCCGCGAGCCGCTCCAGTTCAACGTCTACGACCCCACCACCGACTTCATCTACCCCGATGTGGCCAAGGTGGCCTTCCAGGCGAACGCGCACCTCGGCACGGTGGCCGAGCCGTTCCAGTTGACGTATGGCCTGCAGGTGGATACGGCGACCGATCCGGAGGGCGAGACGCCCACTTCGTTCGCGCTGCAGGCGGCCTACCCGAACCCTTTCAACCCGATGACGACGATCCCTTACACCGTGCCGCAGCGCGAGCGCGTGGTGCTAGACGTCTACGACAGCCTGGGTCGCCGCGTAGCGCGCCTGGCGGACGGCATCCACACGGCGGGCACATACACGGCGCGGTTCGACGCGACCGGCCTCTCGTCCGGCATTTACTTCGCTCGGATGCGAGCAGGCAGCTTCAGCGCGGTGCAGCGTGTGCTGCTGCTGAAGTAACGCCTCCGCTTTTTTGACGGCAGCCCTGCGGGGTAGGGCCACGGTTTGCGATTTACTTCCTGAACCGTTGTGCCTGCCCCGCTGCTGCTATGTCTCGCCTCGCCGCCACGCTCCTCTTCAGCCTGCTCGTCCCGCTGGCCTACGCCGATGCGCCGGATTGGCCCGTCGATGCGTCGGCCTACGGCACGAGTATGACCATCACCGCCGCCGTCGACCTCGGCCACACCACCGCAAGCGCGGGCGATGTGCTCGGCGTGTATGCCCGCGATGCAGCGAGCGGCCTGGACGTCTGGCGCGGCGTGGGCGAAGCGACCGAACTCAACAGCAGCACCGTCCGCTTCCTGCTCACCGTCTACGGCGATAGCGACGGCGAGGCGCTTTACCTCCGCTACTACGACGCCTCCGCCGACGAGGTCTACCGCACCGACCACTCGTTCACGTACGAGGCCAACCGCGTCTTCGGCACCATCGCCGCGCCTGTCTTCATCGACCGCTTCACGCGCGAGTCCGGCGCCCCCGCGTGGACCATCGACCCCGCCGCGTTTGGCTTGTCGATGAGCGTCACGGCACGTGTGGCGGTCGATGGCGTGACGGCCACCGTGCAAGACCGGCTGGCGGCGTTCTCGGGCGGGACGCTGCGCGGCGTGGCGACGCCTGCGCAAGTCGGCCAAGACGCCTTGTTCTTTCTCACCGTCTACGCCGCCGATGCCAGCGAGACCATCGATTTCCGGCTCTACGACGCCTCAGCCGACACCGTCTACGCCATCCGCGAGCTGCTGCTGTTTCAGGCGAACAGCCGCCAGGGCAGCGCGACGGCGCCGCTCGACTTGGTTGCCCGCACGCAGAACCTCCGCACCACCCTCGCCCTCTTCCCCGCCGACGGCGATGAGGCCGCCTCCGCCGACGTCACCCTCCGCTGGCGGCCCGACCCGGCTGCCATAGCGTACCGCGTGCAAGTCGCCACCGACGCGGCGTTCACCGATCTGCTCCACGATGCCGAGGTCACCCAACCTGAGTACGCCCTCCCGTTCCTGACCTACAGCACCATGTACCATTGGCGCGTCCAGAGTGTGGCGGGCGTCGATGCCGGGCCATGGTCGGTCTTCCGCTTTGCCACGGCCACGGGCGTCGCCCGCGAGCACGAGGCGCCACTGAACGGCTTTGTATTGCACGCCAACCACCCCAACCCGTTCGGGCAGGAGACCCAGATCCGTTACACGCTTGCCCAACCCGGCCCTGTGGTCTTGACGGTCCACGACCTACTCGGGCGCGAAGTCGCTCGCCTCCAGGACGGCGTGCAGCCAGCAGGCCTCCACACCGTGCGGTTCATGCCTACTGATATGCCTGACGGCCTCTACCTGTACCGCCTGCAGTGGAAATCCCAAGTGGCTACTCGCACCATGACCCTCATCCGATAGCCTCCACTCGTCATGCCTCGCGCTTTCCTCCTGCTCGCCTGCGCGCTCTTCGCGCACCCTGCCCTGGCCCAGCCCGACTGGAGCACCCCGCCGGGGTTTGAGCACTCCATGTCCATCACCGCCACCGTCGCCTTCGACGGCACGTTTAGCGCCGATGCCACCGACCGCCTCGCCCCGTTCATCGACGGCGAGGTGCGCGGCGTAGCCAGCGGCACGGTGCTGGGCGGGCAGGCCTACTTCTTCCTGTCGATTGTGGGCGATACGGAGGGCAAGACGGTGACGCTCAAAGCCTACGACGCTTCGAGCGACCAGGAGCGCGACCTGTGTACGGAGCTTCGCTTCACGCCCGATGCCTCACGCGGCACCATCAGCGATCCCGTCGTGCTCCACACCGCCGACGGCGCGAGTCAGGGGCAGTGTGCGCTCCGCTGGCAGCCCCTGCCCGGCTATGGCCAAAGTATGAGCCTCAACACGGCCGTTGCATTGGAAGGCGTGCGCTCCGACGACCCAAACGACCGCGTAGCCGCTTTCATCGGCCCTGAGGTGCGGGGGGTAGGCGCCCCGTTCACAGTAGACGGGCAGCAGGTGTTTTTCCTCGAAGTGGACGGCGAGTCGGCGTCTGAGACCATCAGCTTCCAGGTTTACGACGCCAGCGCACAGACGACCCACACGGTGAGCCAGACGACCACGTACGCCGCAGGCGGCAGCCAAGGCACGCCCAGCAGCCCGCTGATGCTGACGACCGACGCCGTCCTCCCCGTCGAACTAGTCGTGTTCGAGGCGCACGCTGATGGCGGAGAAGCGTTGCTCCGGTGGCGCACCGCCTCCGAAACGAACAACGCGGGCTTTACCATCGAGCAGGCCGACGGCACCGCGTGGCGCGAGGTGGGCTTTGTGCCGGGCGTAGGCACGACGCTGACACCGCAGGACTACAGCTACCGCCTGCCTGTGTTGGCAGCCGGGACGCACCGCTTCAGGCTGCGCCAGCATGACTTCGACGGACGCCTTGAGTACAGCCCTGTCGTTGAAGTCAGCGTGCCGATCCATCGCGCGCTGGAGCTGACAGCCGCCTTCCCCAACCCGTTCACCCAACATGCCGAAGTCACACTCAGCGTAGCCGAGACGCAAGCCGTGCGGGTGACGGTGGCCGACCTGCAAGGCCGCGAGGTGGCCGTGCTGCACGACGGCGTGGTGCTCGCCGACACACCGCACCGGTTGTCGATTCACGGGCAGCCCTTGGCCAGTGGCCTCTACCTCGTCCGCGCAGTGGGCCGAACGCACTACACCGTGCAACAGCTGGTGAAGCTAACGCCCTGAGCCGGGCCATGTGGAAGCATCGCTGGGCTGTGGCGTATGATGGCGTCCTCCTGCCCCGCCGCCTGCCGCCATGTCCACTCGCCTCACCACCGACCCCGCCGAAGCGGCCGCCTTGCTGCGTGATGGCGGCGTAGTGGCGTTTCCCACGGAGACCGTATACGGCCTAGGCGCCGACGCCCTCAACGCCGGCGCGGTGGCGCGCATCTTCACGGCCAAGGGGCGCCCCATCGATAACCCGCTGATTGTCCATGTCGCCGAGATCGACGCCATCGAGGCCGTCGCGTCGGCCCTCCCACCGGTAGCGGAGGCCTTGGTTGAAGCCTTCTTCCCCGGCCCGCTGACGCTGATTCTTCCGAAGGCCGCGAGCGTCCCCAGCACCGTCACGGCTGGGCTCAACACGGTAGGCGTGCGCATGCCGGACCACGCACTGGCCCTCGACTTCTTGCACGCCTGCGCTACTCCTGTCGCCGCGCCGTCAGCCAACCGCTCGGGGCGGCCCAGCCCCACGACGTGGCAGGCGGTGCAGCACGACCTCGACAGCCGCATCGACGCCATCCTGCAAGGGGAACTCGCCCGCGTCGGGCTGGAGTCAACGGTGCTCGACTGCACCGGCGCGGTGCCCGTCATTCTGCGCGCTGGTGCCATCACGCTGGAGCTGCTGCGGCGCGTGGCGCCCACCACGCGGCATGCGCACGCGGCTGCCGACGCACTCCAGCGAAGCCCGGGCACCCGCTACCGCCACTATGCCCCCGATGCTACCGTTTGCCTCATCGACGCGCCGCATCACGCCGAAGCCGCGATGACCCATGGGTACATCGGCCTGACCGCACCAGCGGCACCCGAGGCGTGGGGGCTGTGCTGCGTCTGCGCCGACCTCACCGACTATGCGCACCGCCTCTATGCCACCTTGCGTGACGCTGACCAGCGTGGCCTGAAGACGGTGTTCTGCGAGCGTGTGCCTAACCATGACCTCGGGCGAGCGCTGATGGACCGCCTACGGCGGGCCGCCGCACGTTAAAACCTTGCCGATGGTGTCAGGGGCAGTTCCGTGGTACCTTGCGCGCAGGAGGAAACGAATGCGAGTGCTCGGCATCCAACGGTTTCCACCCGCCGGCTTGACACACCGGCCTCCCCCAACCGTCGCGAAGACCCACCAATCGACTCCGCATGATTTACCGTTGCGCGCTGGCATGCGCTGCATGCCTGCTGGCTGTTCTGCCAGCTTTCTCACAGACCACTACCCCCCCTGCGGCTGTCCGGGCCTACCTCGACGCCAACCACCCCGACCTAGGCCTCACCGCCGATGATGTGGCCGATGTCGTCGTGACCGACCTCTACAGCAGCGAGCGCTCCGGCGTAACGCACGTCTACCTCCGCCAAGCCCTCGATGGCGTCCCGGTCTTCAACACGTTCCTAGGCATCCACCTCGACCGCCAGGGCCGCGTCTTCAAGGCCGATGCCCAGTTCGTGGCTGGCCTGCGCGACCGCCTAGATGACACTGGAGCCGCGCTTGACGCCAGTACCGCAGCGCGTACCGCCTTCAGCGTCCTTCACCTGCCCACACCCCTAGCGCTAACCCGCATCCCCGAGGCCCAGCGGCGCGGTGGGATCGGGGATCGCGGGACGTACTTCGACGCCGACGACTTCACGCTCGACCCGATCCGAACCGAGTTCGTCTACTTTGCCACCGAGGAGGGCACGGTGCGGCCAGCATGGCACGTCAGCCTCAACCCTGCCATGACGAGCGACTACTGGAGCCTACGCCTAGACGCCGCCACGGGGCAAGAACTGGAGCGCCACAACTGGACCATCCATGAGCGGTTTGAGGCCGCGCCGGCCAAAGCCGTCTCGCGGCCCATCTCGCTGCTCGGCTCCACGGCTCACCCGCTCCAAGCGCAAGGGGCCACCTACAACGTCTTCCCGATGCCTGTAGAAAGCCCCAACCACGGCAGTCGAGCGCTGGTCTCGAACGTAGACGACCCCGATGCCTCGCCCTTCGGCTGGCATGACATCAACGGCCGCACGGGGGCCGACTTTACGTTCACGCGCGGCAACAACGTGTTCGCCTACGAGGACCGCGACAGCCTCAACGTGGCCGGAGACCGCCCCGATGGCGGCGCAGACCTCGTCTTCGACAACCCCCTCGACTTCAACGCGGACCCGTCTAGCTACACGTTCGCCGCTGTCACCAACCTGTTCTACTGGAATAACATCGCGCACGACGTCTTCTACCACTACGGCTTCGACGAGGCCGCGGGCAATTTTCAGCAGCGCAACTACACAGGGCGTGGCCAAGGTGTCGACTTTGTGCGGGCCGAGGCGCAAGACGGCCTCGGGTTCAACAATGCCAACTTTGCCACGCCCCCCGATGGTTCGCGGCCCCGGATGCAGATGTTCTTGTGGCGCCCCACCAACCCCAACGTGCTGCAAGTCTCGGCGCCCGATAACCTCGTAGGCGAATACACCATCGGGCGGGCTACGTTTGGGCGAGGCTTCCCGCGCGAAGGGCTGCGTGGACGCGTGGTGCTCGGCAAATCGGAGCTGGCCGCTGGCGGATTCATCTCTGATGGGTGCCGTGACCTGAGCAACACCGATGAGCTCAACGGTAACATCGCGATCATGGACCGCGGTGACTGCACGTTCGTCTCCAAGGTGCGGCGCGCACAAGATGCGGGTGCTACAGGCGTGATCGTAGCCAACGACGAGCCCGGCAGTATCGTCACGCTCGCTGGCGATGACGAGGAGATCACGATCCCGTCGGGCATGGTCTCGCTCCGCGACGGCTTCAACTTCAAGACGGCTGCCGAGGCGGGCACGCTGGAAGTCAACATCGTGGGCACCTCGGCCCAGTTTAACGACAGCAGCTTCGACAACGGCATCGTCATCCACGAGTACGGCCACGGCGTCTCCATCCGGCTGACGGGCGGCCCTGCGCGGTCGGGCTGCCTCATCAACAACGAGCAGGCCGGCGAGGGGTGGAGCGACTTCTTCGGCCTCGCCTTCACCGCTACGCCAGACCAGCGCGGCAGCACCACGCGCGGCATCGCCACGTACGCCAACGGCGACCCCATCGACGGACAGGGCATCCGCCGCCAGCCCTACAGCACCGACATGAGCATCAACTCCATGACGTACGACACGATCAAGGAGGCGCGCTCCAGCGGCGACGGCGGGGTGGTGCCCCACGATGTAGGCGCCCCGTGGGCCATGATGCTGTGGGAGATGTACTGGATGCTGGTCGACCAGCACGGCTTCGACACCGACTTCTACCGCGGCACGGGCGGCAACAACATCGCCATGCAGCTCGTGGTGGAAGGGCTGAAGCTGCAGCCATGCAACCCCGGCTTCGTAGATGCCCGCAACGCCATCCTCGAAGCCGATGCCGCCATCTACGGCGGCGCCAACAGCTGCACCGTCTGGAACGCCTTTGCCAAGCGCGGCCTTGGCGTCAGTGCCGACCAAGGCAACGCCGACAACGCCCGCGACGGCACAGAGGGGTTTGATATGCCCGCCGAATGCGAGATGGTGACCAACGTGACGGGTGACGAGGAGCAGCCCGGTGGCTTTGTGCTGCATGGCACCTACCCCAACCCGTTCAACCCTACCACCACCGTGCGCTTCGACTTGCCCGAAGCCGCTGAGGTCGAGGTACGGGTCTACGACCTGATGGGCCGTGAAGTGTGGAGCAGTCCGCGCCAGCTCCTGACCGCAGGCAACGGCCGTACCCTCCCCATCGACGGGGGCCGGCTGGCCTCTGGCGTTTACCTGTATCGTGTTACAGCCTTGGGAAGCACAGCGAAATGGAACGCTTCAGGCAAAATGACGCTGCTGAAGTAATCGGGCTTGGACTTCGGCCAAATGTGACGACATTATGCCCGTTGTTCCCTTCGTCACATCTTTCCTTGCCTACATGCGCCGCTTGTCCTGGATCTTTGCAGTGCCAGTCCTGTGCATCGCCTTTCTCTTTTGCCCTCCAACTACCGCCCACGCCCAATCGAAGACGATTGAAATCAGCCCTGACATCAGCTTCGCCATCGGCGGATCGTTTCAGACCCGTGTGTCCTACGTCCGCTCCGACGGCCCCAGGGGCGACATCGACGCCACGGGCTTTGGCGTGCGACGCGCGCGCTTGGTCTACCGCGTCAACATCGGCGACCGGTGGGGGCTGAACTTTCAGAACGAGCTGACGGGCGTCGCCCCGTCGCTGATTGATCTCTTCGTCACCTACCGCATCAACGACCGCCTGAGCCTGCGCACGGGTCGGCTGCCCGACGCCCAGCCGCGTGCTTACCTGCTGAGCCCGTACCCGCTCAGCGACAGCTTCGACCGCGCCAACATCGCGCGGCGCTGGGGCGCAGACACCATCGGTAACGACGGCCGCGACTTTGGCCTCTCGGCCCACTACGAAACAGAGACGAGCCGCATTTTGCTCTTCCTGCATAACGGCGATGGCGCGTGGACCAGCAGCAAAACATCGTCGGTCATCTCAGGTCCTGGGACTGACGATCGGCCCGGTGTAGCCGTGAGTGTCTATGGCGAGCACCGTCCTGCTAACTTGACCAACGTGGAAGTGGGCGCCTTCGTAGGCTACAACGCCGAGAAGCCCGACCGCACCAGGGGCCGCAACTACACCAGCTACGCCGCCCACGTCTACTACGGGCGGGTGCCCGGCAGCCAGCCACTACGCCTCAAGCTCGACGTGATCGGGGTGTTGTACGAGGAAGAGTCGGCTGCCGCGCCCGACCAGCATACGCTGGGTGCAAACTTCCTGGCCGCAGCGCTGGTCACCCCCAACCTGGAGGCGTTCGCGCAACTCGAGCGGCGGTACTTTGATGTGCAGAACGCCAGCGAGTCCGAGGCTTTTGTGACCATAGGCCTCAATGCCAGTTTGGCGCCGACCCTCCCCGGCGCGTTCAACAACCAGCGTATCACGCTGGCCTATGAGTACATGACGACGGATCTTGCCATGGGCGATGAGCGTCAGAGCGTCGTCTTACAGCTACAGCTCGTCTTCTGATTGTTGAGCACAACGGCCTCTACTGACACGCGCCTCCTGGCCCCAACACGGGCCACCATCGACTTGGGCGCGCTTCAGCACAATGCCCATCAGCTTACGCACCGCGCGGCCGCAGCAGATGTCATGGCGGTCATCAAGGCGGATGCCTATGGGCATGGCGCCCCCCGGGTAGCCCACGCCCTGCTTGACGCTGGCGTGGCGCAGTTTGCGGTCGCGACGCTGCCCGAAGCCATTGCACTGCGCGAGGCAGGCATCGCCGCACCGGTGCTCATCTTCGGGGCACCTCTCGTCGAGATGCTGCCTGCGTATGCCGCATACGACATAGGCGTGACGGTCTCCTCGGTACACGTTGCCAAAGCCATAGCTCACCATGCGGGCGCAGGCCACCGCTTCAGCGCACACGTCAAGCTCGACACGGGCATGCGGCGCATCGGGCTGGAGGCGGGCGAAGTGGCGGCTACCATCGCACTCCTTGAGCATACGGCGGGCGTGGACATCGCGTCGGTCTGGACGCACCTCGCCACCGTGCAGGACGCGTTCGTGGAGGAGCAGATCGACCGTTTTCTTGATGTGCTGGAGCAGCACGACCTGACGGAGCGGTACACGCACGTCCTCAACAGCAGCGCCCTCTTGTGGAAGCCCGAACTGGCCAGCCGCTTTCCCCGGCGAATGGTGCGGTCCGGCATTGCCCTGTTCGGCTTGCACAAGGCACTGGCGGCGCAGCCCGATGTGCAGCTGCGCCCCGTGATGCGGCTCACCTCCCGCGTGTCGCACATCAAAACGGTGGCGACCGGCGAGTCCGTGTCGTACGACCGCCGCTGGCGAGCGCCACGGCCCACCCGCGTGGCGACCGTCGCAGCAGGCTATGCCGATGGCTACCCCCGTGCGCTCACCAACCGCGCCTTCGTCGGTATCCATGGCGTGCGGTACCCCGTCATCGGCACGGTGTGCATGGACATGTTTATGGTCGGGCTCGGCCCAGCTGGCAGCGCGGGCGACGCCGTGCATGTTGGCGACGAGGTGGTGCTCTTTGGCGAAGGCGGCCCATCGGGTATGGAGGTCGCCGCGTGGGCCGAAACGATTCCCTACGAAATCTGCTGCAGAGTTTCACAACGTGTCCCCCGCTTTTATGCCGACGCGGCGCCCCAAGAGTAGCGCAATCGAACGAAAATCGCGTATCTTCATAAACCTGTTCCCGTCCTATTAACTAGGCTCCCTTTCCTGATGGCCACAACATCTGAAGCCGCTGACATTAACATCCTCGTCGTAGACGACGAAGAGGACATTGTAGAAGTCATTACCCATTTCCTCGAAGACGAGGGGTACAACGTGCAGCAGGCCTACGACGGCGAAGAAGCGCTCACCAAAGCGACGCCCGAGATCGACCTTATCCTGCTGGACATCATGCTGCCAGGCCTGGACGGGTTCGAAGTGTGCAAGCGCCTCCGCTCCCGCGTAGAGACGGAGACCATCCCCATTATCTTCCTCAGCGCCAAGATCGAAGAGCAGGACCAAAACAAAGGCCTGATGCTGGGCGCCGACATGTACCTGACGAAGCCCGTACCGCCCAAGGTGGTGCTGGCCAACGTGCGCGCCGTACTGCGCCGCAGCGGCGTGGAGGAGAGCAAAACACTCCAGGTCAACGACCTGACGATCTACGAGGACGAGTACCGCGCTGCCTTAGCGGGCAAAGACCTCGGCCTGACGCTGACGGAGTTCGAACTGCTCCGCTACCTCGTGCGTCATCCGCGCAAGGCCTTCACGCGCCAGCAGCTGCTGGAAACCATCTGGAAAGACGCGATGATGGTCACCGAGCGCACCGTAGACGCCCACATCAAGAACCTGCGCGAGAAGCTGGGCGACTTCGCCAAGCACATCCAAACGGTGCGCGGCGTAGGCTACCGCTTCGTGCAAGAAGGCGAGTAACCCGACACATATTTGAACGGCGTTGCGTCCCTTTCCTCGGCTGCTGAGGGGAGGGACGCTGCCATTTAGGCTCCCTCAACGCGTATGGCCGACCCTTCCCCTTCCCAACTGAGTGGCGGCATCATCCCCAGTCGCGCCTCCACGCAAACGTGGATGCTCCTCACGTTTGTGCTGTTCATCGGCGTAGGGATCATCGCCATGGTGTTCTACCTGGGCGTCCTCCAGAACGAAGCGTACCGTGCCAGCCAGGACTACCTGCGCACCGAAGCCGAAGCGCTGAACGCCGAGTTGGCTGACCTGCCAGACTCACTGCAAGCGGTCACGGTAGAACGCCTCGCTCGGGTCACGGGCATGCACGTAACGGTACTACGCGATGGCCGGGTCGTGGCGCAAGGGCTTCCCGACGGTGCTACGTTTGACGGCAGCTGGAGCGAACTGGCCGTGTCGGAGGTTGAGCCCGTCCGATATGCCCAGCGCGCGATGGACGACGGCGCAACCGTCCGATACGTTGGGCTCTACGTGGGCCCCACGCAGGTCATCCACATCGGTGAGCCGGAGAAGGCGGCCGACCGGCTGGTGCGGCAGATGCGTATCGCGCTCATTGTGAGCATGGTGCTGGCGCTCATCTTGGCCATTGCAGGCAGCTGGGTGGCCTCGCAGCGGATCATCGCGCCCCTCAAGGACATCCGCGACCGCGCCCGCCGCATCAGCGACGGCGACTTCGAGCAGGCCATCTCTGTCTCGACGCGCGCCTCCGAGTTTCAGGATCTGGCCAAGAGCCTCAACCAGATGTCGTCGCGCTACCGCGACAAGATTCAAGAGCTGCAGCGGCTCACGCAGATGCAGAACGAGTTCATCGGCAACATCTCGCACGAGGTGCGCAACCCCATCTTCTCAGTGGGCGGCTATCTGGAGGCCTTATCGTCGGCGAGCCTCAAGAAAGAGTCGCGGCAGCGCTACGCGCAGAAGGCGCTGGCCAACCTAGAGCGGCTGACGAACCTCTTCAACGACCTCATCGAGATTGCGCGCCTAGAGTACCGCGACGACCTGCTCAAGTCGACCACGTTCGACATGCAGGAGCTGGTGGACGACCTCGGCGACATGCTCACGCCCAAGGCGGAGCGGAAGGCGTTGGTGCTAGAGTACGACAACCCCTCGGTGATGGTCGATGCCGACCGCAACCGCATGCGGCAGGTCATGCTCAACCTCATCGACAACGCCATCGCTTACACCGACGAGGGCTCGGTGCGTGTGCGCACACGGCGGCACGTGGACAAGGTGCGCATCGAGATCATCGACACCGGTCGTGGCATTGCGCCGGAGCACATCGAGCGCATCTTCGAGCGCTTCTACCGCGTCGACCCCGACCGCTCGCGCAAGAGCGGCGGCACGGGCCTGGGCCTCAGCATCGTGAAGCAGATCTTGCATGCCCACGGCGAGCAGATCCACGTGGAGAGCACCGCCGGGCGCGGCACGCGCTTCTGGTTCGACCTGCCCTTCTCGGAGGAAGAGCCGACGGGCTAGAGCTCGCCTCATGTGCTAGACAGCCAACCGCGTTCTCATAGCCCCAAACCTCTCCCTTGAGGGAGATGGGCCGCCCGAAGGCCGGTCAGAGGGTGTAAGCCTCGGAGAGATGCCTGTGCGATCGAGGTTGTCATCCCGAGCAGAGGCCGAAGGCTGGAGTCGAGAAACCGAAGGTTCACGGAACGTAAATTTCCCACTCGCTCGTTGTGCAAAACGCGCTCGGGGGAGATCCCTCGGCTTCGCTCGGGATGACAAGATGAGACGGCGTGCTGTATGCTGACCGAATAGCGCTGATCATTTGACCTGATCAGACGACGGGTGCCCAGCCGGGCTCGTAGTCACGCGACCACATGTCCATCGCCTGACGGTCGCCGATGATGGTGCCGTCGGACGGGTTGAGGTACAGGCTGCGGCCGGAGAACTGCGCGATGTTGCCGAGGTGGCACAGCAGCACGCTCTTCTGCCCTTCCTCGATGGGCGCAGCCAGCGGCGCGGCATCGGTGATGGCAGCGAAGAAGTTGGCCATGTGCAGGTCCGTCATGTCGCCACCGCCCACCGTGTTGGTCTGGTCGGACTGCTCGCCCTGCATGTTGCGGCGCAATTCCTTGCCGTCCATGTCGGTGAAGACGTAGCCGTCGCGGTCGATGAGCAAGGTGCCTTTGGTGCCGTGGATGGTGGAGCCGCGACCGCGGCCATAGTGCCCCATCGGGTTGCAGCTGCGGCCCTCCCATGTGATGCTCTTGTCATCGCCGAACTCGAACGACATCACCTGCGTGTCGAAGAACTCCCAGTCGTCCTGGTAGTGGTAGCGGCCGCCGCTGGAGAGGGCGCGCGTGGGGTAGTCTACGCCGAGCGCCCAGCGGCACACGTCCACCTCGTGCGTGGCGTTGTTGCAGGACTCGCC
>JBCDJT010000096.1:0-19476 GCA_038747545.1 Bacteroidota bacterium | reverse complement strand
GTGTGCGAGTTGGCGCAGCAAGGCGAAGCCTGCACCGCGCCCACGGTCCTCTGGTCGAACGAAGAGGTCTTCTAGATAAATGCCTGGGCGTGTTAGGAAAGTAGAGTAGTTGTAAAAGTACAGGGCAAAGCCTACTGCCCTGCTGCCGGCAGTGTCTTCTGCGATGAGCGCGTGGATCCGGCCACCTTCGAGATCAGTGCGCAGGCGATCGGCGTCAGGCGCTGCTTCGTGCAGCAGCTTCTCGTAGTCGGCGAGGGCGAGGATGAACTCGACGAGGAGCGCCGCGTCGTCAGGGGTGGCGGGGCGGATGGCGATAGGCATGGGCATAGCGCGATGAGGAACGGAGCCTCAATCTACGCCACGCGGGGTCTACAAGCGTGTGCCCATCGGCGCTGTGAGATCGGAAACGTCAGCCGTGCCCGTGTTGACGACGTTGGCCGCCTCGAAGAGGACAATGTGCGTTTCGACCTCGGCTACGGGGCGGTGCGCTACGCCGCGCGGCACCACGATCATCTCGCCGGGACCTAGCGTGACGGTGTGTGTCTCAAACTCGATCTGCAACGCGCCGCTCACGACCCAAAACAGCTCGTCGGTGTCCGTATGGTGATGCCACACGAACTCGCCCTGTACTTTCGCCACCTTGATCTCCTGCCCGTTCATATCGGCCACGATATGTGGCTGCCAATGGCCTGGGAGCGCAGCGAACGCATCGGCGAGTGTAATCTTCTGGGGCTGATTTGGCATGGGCATGGCTAGCGGTAGCGGCGGTAGTCGTCGTCATCCTCGTCGTCGTCGAAGTCGAACGAACCGAGGGACGAGAGCATGGACCCCATCATGTCGCTGTAGCTGGTGGTGCCATGCAGCAGGTCTTTCCCGATGAGCGAGTGCTGGTGCAGCGCTTCGAGCACGAACTCCATCATCGGCAGCAGTTCCGCGTCGGTGTTGGGCGTGGTGTGTTTGCGCACGAGCGCTTCGAGGCCGTCCACCTTGCCGAGGGTGCTGCGGTACGCCTTGGCGTCCATCTGCGGGTCCAGGTCAAGCGTGTTGCCCTTCGAGAACCACCGGATGACGGCCTGATAGGGCACGCGGCCCTTCTCCTTGTCGCCGGGGTCGGGGAAATAGCGGACGAAGATCGACTTCACCGCGCGCCCGATGAGCAGCCGCGCCACGTTTTGGGCGCCTTCCTGCTCACCCTCGTAGACCAGCTCCACCTTGCCCGTCACGGCGGGCTCCACAGCAATCAGATCGCTGATGCGCGTCGTCGTCTTGGCCTCGCCGTTGACTAAGGCACGCCGCTCGGCGGCCGAGAGCAGATCCTCCAGCGCGGCCCGCGTCATGCGCACCGAGACGCCCGACTTCTGGTCCACGTACTCGCTCTCGCGCGCCTCGAAGGCGATCTGCTCGATGATTTCGCGGAAGAAGTGCGGCACCGCCACGGTGGGGCTGCCATCGCCACGGTCCTGCCATGCCTCCTGCTTCGTGATCTCGATGCCGGTCTCGATGGTGCGTGGGTAGTGCGTGATGATCTGGCTGTCGATGCGGTCCTTGAGCGGCGTGATGAGGTTGCCACGGTTGGTGTAGTCCTCGGGATTAGCCGAGAACACCATCATCAGGTCGAGCGGGAAGCGCACGTTGAAGCCGCGGATCTGGATGTCCTGCTCCTCCAGGATGTTGAGCAGGCCCACCTGGATGCGCGGCTGCAGGTCGGGCAGTTCGTTGATGGCGAAGATGCCGCGGTTGGTGCGCGGGATGATGCCGAAGTGGATGACCTCCTCATCGGCATACGTCAGGTTTTGCTGAACGGCCTTGATGGGATCGATGTCGCCCACGAGGTCAGCGATGGTGGTGTCGGGCGTGGCGAGCTTTTCGCCGAAGCGCTCCGAGCGGTGGAGCCAGCGGATGGGCGTGTCGTCGCCGTGCTCGGCCACCAGCGTCCGGGCGTGCTTGGAGAGCGGCGCCAGCGGGTCGTCGTTGAGCTCGGTGCCTGCGATGGCAGGCACGTACTCGTCCAGCAGGCGCGGCAGCGTGCGGATGAGGCGGCTCTTGGCCTGGCCGCGCAAGCCCAGCAGGATGATGTCGTGCCGCCCCAGGATAGCATTCTGGATCTGTGGGATGACCGTCTGGTCGTAGCCGATGATGCCCGTGAAGACGGGCTCGCGGCGCTGCAGGTAGCCGATGAGGTTGGCGCGCAGTTCGTCTTTCACGCTGCGGCTGCGGTAGCCCGAGGCTTTGAGCGCGCCTAGCGTAGTGATTGACGTTAGGGTATCAGAAGACATAATCGGATGGTCATCTTAAACGGCAGGTGGCGTCCGTCATGGATACGGGTGCCTTCATCCCTGGCAACGCGCCCTCGGCAAAAGAGCAGCGGCATGCCTACATGGAGCCTGCGTTGGTGGGCGCCGTGGGACGCCACCTGCTGTGCGCTGTTCCCTCGCTCGGGTTCTGTGCCCAGCTAGTTACGAACCCGAGTTACGAACACCTTGCTTTGGCCGATACCTCCCGCGAGAGAGAGTACCCATTTCGAAGTATCCAGGGATCACACCTACCCATGCCATCTACCGCACCCCACACCTCGCGCCCCGCATCGCGCCGGGCGCCTGCGTCCTATAACTCGTTCGTACCGGTCACCTCCAACCCCACGCGTTGGGTGGCTTGGCCACAGGCCGACACGCTGTACACCTCGCCTGCTGAGGAGCGGCGCCACAAGAACCAGCCGACCAAGGGCTTCACCCTGGCGCTGTTCTTCTGCTTCTGGCTTGTCATTTCCAGCTTCTTCCTGCTGCTCTACGCCCACCGCTACCTGCTGTAGGCGCTCCAGATAGACAGGGCTGCACAATAGCCTTGTCTGTCTGGCATCCTTCAGTTAGTGTGGTAATTCACACCCACGCACCACTTTTACTATGCGGAGCTTCCTTGTTGTTGCTGCCCTCATGGCATGCACCGGTTGCAGCCTACAGGGAGACAGCCCTATCACCGGGGCTGACTTGGAAGGCTGGTGGGTTGAAGCTGAGGGATTTATTAGCCACGGGGGTCACTTCTGGGAGTTCTACGATTGGTACTATGTGAAGTCACACTCTCACCCCGACACGGTACTGGTTCAATATGATACGGGCCTCACTTGCCCTGTGGACACTGTAGCTCACGTCGCCGGTAGCTTTCGGCTGATGTCGGGTCACACCGAGGCATGGTTTGCGTTGAACCCTGCTGGGCACGGTCGCCTGCAGCTATTCGCCAATGAAGAGGAAGAACCTTACCTCACGAAAGCGCTGCGCTGGCAAACGACTCGCTATGGTGCAACATCATACGCAAATAGGCTGCGCGCCTCCAAAGCAAGCTGCGGGTTGCTCGCGGACCAGCCCACTATTGCGCCCTAGTTGTGGTGGCTTGATCTCCAATCCTCTTGCTCTACGCTCATTGATACCCGATCTGCGAGCCGGGTAAGCACCTCGAAGAGCAGGGTAGTACGCTTCGTAAGCCATCAGAGCGTGCTGCTGCCAAAGTAGGCCGCCTAGCGGATTACGGTAAGGCGCCTCGTCGTTGCCGATCGCGTGCTTTGCGCACGGATGATATAGGTGCCGCTCGACCAGCCTCGCGTGTCAACGATGATGGGGTGAGGGGTAGCGGCAAACACCCGGCCGTTGTAGATGCGCTCCCGTACCCGACCGAGCATGTCATAGGCCACGACGTCCACCTCTTGGGTCTCTGCCGCCGACAAGGTGAATCGGCTGATCTCACGTGTGGGATTGGGGGCGGGTGCCGAGAGGGTGAGTGTGGTGGGAACGATATCGCTCAGCGGAGGACTGGCATAGCTGCCTACGAAGCCCATGGCCACATCGCCACTGCCCGTGCTGGTGAAGGTGCCGCCCACATGCAGCGTCTGGCTCAAGGCGTTAAAGGCGAGGCTAGAGGCAGGCCCGCTGAGGCCGGAGTCTACACGATGCCATGTGCCCGCACTCCATCGTGCGATGTGGTCCGCCTCGGCGACGTGCCCAGCATCGGCAAAGTGCCCCGCCACGAACAGGTGCCCATCGGTCATGAACAAGTCCTCCACGAGCGGACTGCGCGTGGTGCGCTGCAGCCCAACCCCCAGCCGCTGCCAACGTGCGCCGTCCCACTGCGCTAGCCCGTTTGCGTTGGGCACCCCGTCGATGTTTGTGAACGCCCCGCCCACGTACACCGTCCCTCTGTGACTGGTGATGGCGCGAATATCCACATACTCGGTCAGGCCCATATCGTGCCAGTGCTGTCCGTCCCAGCGGGCGAGGTGGCGGATGTTTGGATCGCCGCCAAGATTCGTAAAGATACCCGCTACGTAGAGGTTGGAGCCGCTATGGTGGAGGACGTTGACGTTTCTTCGAGGCACCTCGGGCAAGAGCGAGCGCCACACCGCGCCGTTCCAATGTAGGAGCACGGTTTCTTCGCCGTGTAGGCGAAACTCACCGCTCACATAGACCTCGTTGTCGTGTAGTGCGATGTCTGAGACGCGCCCATTGAACCGCTGGTCGCCCACGCGTGTCCACGTTTCGTCGCGCCACATCACCACCGTGCCCAACTCGAAGCTCTGAGAGCCCGCCAGCCCGGCGTAGAGCGTCTCGCCATCGGTTGCCAGTGCCAAGACGGGAGCTTGCCCCATGTCGCCCATGCTGTGCCACCGGTGGCCATCCCACCGCGCCAGGTAGTCGGCATCGGGGTTGCCGCCCGCGTTGGTGAAGGCGCCGCCTGCAATGAGGTCGCTCTTGTAGACGATCAGTTCGCTCGGGGGAACGTTGAAGGGGCCGGGGCGCCCGAGGGCCGTCCAGGCATTCCCCTGCCACTGCGCAAGGTGACGGTCTACCGTTCCCCATCCGTACATATCGCCCCCGGCGTAGATCGCGCCCTGATGCACCGTCAACGCGTAGGCGCGGCTAGGGTATGTCGCATTGTTCTCGAACACCTGCCACGTTGTGCCATCCCACGAAGCGACGCCGTCAATGCTCGGCGTGTTATGACGGACGACGCCTGCGGCATATAGCTTGTCGCCTGTGGCATGCAGCGCGTACACTTGCCCATTGCCAAGGAGCCCGTCCCAGGTAGTGCCGTCCCATCGCAAGACAGCATGCCGGGTATCTGAGGAGGATTTGAGATACCATCCAGCAGCGTAGAGTGCGCCATCATGCACTGTCAGGGCCTTGACTTGTGCTCCTGAGGCTTCGTCTGCGGGGCCGGCACGCGCCCACCGCGCGCCATCCCAGCGTGCCAGGGGGTGCTCAGTCCCGGCCTCGCGGTTAAAGAAGCGGCCACCTGCGTAAAGCACGCCGTCGTGCCGGGCTATCGTGTTCACCACCCCGTCAACGCCTTCGGTTAGGGGGTGCCATTGCTGCCCGTCCCACCGAGCAATGTTGCTGAGGCTACGGTCCTCATCAATGCTGCTGAACTGGCCGCCTACGTAGAGGTCATCGCCCTCGAGAAGCAGAGCGTGTACCCG
Organism: Bacteroidota bacterium; assembly: GCA_038747545.1. Taxonomy (GTDB): domain Bacteria; phylum Bacteroidota; class Rhodothermia; order Rhodothermales; family JBCCMF01; genus JBCCMF01. Next base: position 14,012 of record JBCDJT010000096.1, on the reverse strand, counting down.
CCCGTACACCGCGGGGGTGAAGGCCTCCCAGGCCGTGCCGTTCCAGCGCACCACGTTGCCCACACCGTGGGTGGCCTCGGGGTCTCGCCCGAATCCGAGTTGTTGGCCTCCCGCATACAGGGTGTTGCCGTCAAGCGCAATAGCATTAACCCAGCCCGAGAGCCCCTTGCCCACCGCGTGCCACTGCTGGCCGTCCCATCGAGCAATCCCGTCGGCATCGAGGTTGCCACCCGCATCGGTGAAGGCACCGCCTACGTAGAGCGAGGTGCCATCGGAGGCCATGGCGTAGACGGTACCGTTGAGTTGGTCGGAGGCGAAGCTCAGGTCCCAGCTGCCGGACGGCAGTGCAGGCGGGGCTTGCGCGCTACTGACCAAGGAGAGGCCAGGCCACGCAAACACCAGAGCAAAGAACAGGGCGCGGCAGCGTTGCATTGGGGAACAGCTATTCTTTCATGATCGAATGATGCTCAGAATAGAAGCAGGCTGCGGAATGATGCAAGGCGCTTCCCAATGCATAATCGGTGGTTAGTGATCATGCTCACAACCTCCTGGACGCGCGGAGGGTGCCCAAGTCCTGAAATGCCACGTGACGCCTCCACACGATCTTGAAGGATTCCCTGTGGAACATGGCCTGTGGGGTTGGGTTTGTGGCGGCCGGGGCAAGTCCTATACGACCAGCTCCCTCTGAACCCCGTCAGGACCGGAAGGTAGCAGCGGTAGGAGGTTGTAGCGGTGCGATATGGGTCGCTTGCCCCTTTTTTGTGCCCTTTCGGTTTGTCTGTCCCCCTCTGATTTCCACTGCCCATGCCGTCGATGCTCGCGCTGCTGTTCTTCGCTCCCCCAGCGGAAGGCCAGAACCCGCTGATCTCGTTCATTCCGCTCATCCTCATCTTTGTGGTCTTCTACTTCTTTCTGATCCGCCCGCAGAAGAAGAAAGAGCAGAGCCGCCAAGCCATGATCGACGCCATCAAGAAAGGCGACCGGTTTATCACGGTGGGGGGTGTACACGGTACGGTCACGCAAGTGGACGACACGAGCGTGCTGGCCCAGGTGGATAGCAGCACCAAGCTGCGCATCGAGAAGAACGCCATCTCGTCAGTGGGCAACAAAGAGGACTGACGCTACGCGGCGTCCTTGCCGGCTGCTGCTACGGGCCAAGCGACCTGGACGCGTGTCCCCGCGTCCGACCCCTCCAGCTGGAACGCGGCGCCAATAGCCTCGGCGCGCGTGCGCATGTTCTCCAGGCCATAGCCGCTGAGGCCATCGCCCCCTGCCGCTGAGGGCTTGAACGCGCCGTCATCCGTCACGCTGAGCGATAGGGCTGCGGGGGCGGTCACTAGCTTGACCGCGATCTGCTGCGCCCCTGCATGCTTAATAGCATTCTGAATGGCTTCCTGCGCAATCCGAAACAGGTGCAGCATGGCTGTGGGGGAGAGGGTGTGTGGATGGCTGCCATCATACGCGAACGTAAGCTGTGTCTCGCCGATGTAGCGACTCTGGTCGCCCACATAGCGGCGTAGCTGGTCGGCGAACGAGGCGCTGTCTACTTCGGTGTGTTGCAACGCGTAGATCGTGCTGCGGAGCTGGCTCATCGTCTGCCGCGCCTCGCCGCGCAGGAAGTGAATCAGCTCCTCGCCTTTATGGGGCTCGTTGCGTGCTGTGTAGCGCTGGACGAGGTCGAGGCCCGAGGCGAGGCCTGTGAGTTGGGCGCCCACATGATCGTGCAGGTCGCGCGAGATGCGTTCACGCTCGTCTTGGAGTCGCTTTTCGGTCTCCAGCGCCCGCACGCGCGCCTTCCACTGGCGCACCGACACATAGCGCACGCCGCCCACGATGCCAGCTAGCAGCACTGTGATGCTCAAGGCGTAGAACCACGGCGTAGCCCACCACGGGGGGCGGATGGTGATGGGCAGCGTCAGGCGGCTACGCTGCATCGGTGCAGTGCGGTCGTAGGCTTCCACCTGGAGCGTGTAGCGCCCAGGCGCGAGGTCGGGATAGCGTGCCACCCGGCTACCGCCTGCCTGCACGGGCGCATCCTCTAGCATCTGGTACGTGTAGGCCATGTGCGCTGCCTGCTCGTACGCAGGTGCTACATACTCGAAGGTCAGGAAGTTGCTCTTGTGGTCGAGCACGAGCTCGTGAAGCAGCGACGGGGCACGACCCAGGTCGAGCGGTTGCTCGTGGAGGAGGATGCGGGTGAGGCGGACCTCGGGCACGGTGCCCTCACGCTCGATCTGTGCGGGGTCGAACACGTTGAAGCCGTTGATGCCGCCCACGTAGATGCGTCCCGACGAGCCCCGGTGGAACGCGCCTGAGTTGAACTCGCGGGCCTGGACGCCGTCGCTGGGGGTGAACGTCTCAATAAACCCATCGGCGAGTGTGAGACGCGCCAAGCCATTATTGGTAGGCAGCCACAGATGGCCGTGGCGGTCGTCCACGACGCCGTAGACGGTCTCGTTCGGCAGCCCCTCCGCACGGCGGTAGCGCGTGAGTTGCTGCGTGGCATCGTCCCAGGAGGCCAGGCCGCCGCCGAACGTGGCAAACCAGTAGCGCCCGGTCTCATCCTGTTCGATGGACTGCACGTTGGGGTGCGGCATCGATGCTGGGTCGCCCGGTGTGTAGCCGATATGGTCGATGGTGAGCGTGGCCCAGTCGCTGCCGTCCCAGGCAGAGGTGCGCAGGCGGTGCGCGCCCGCGGTAGCTGTGCCGAGCCAGATATCGCCAGCGGCGTCTTCGAACACGGTGCGGTAGTTATCGCTCTGGAGGCCGCCCGGTTGGTCGGGGGTGTGGCGGAGGCAGCGCCAAGTGGCGTCGTCATCGGCGAGGATGCGCTCGGGGTCTTGCGCGAGGCAGACGCCCGCCGAGTCCGTGGCGGCCCACAGCCAGCCGCGCTGGTCCTCTAGCAGCGCACGGATTAGGTTGGACGAGAGGCTGGTGGCATCGCCGGGACGGTGAAAGCTGTCGCGGAAGCGGAAGGACGCGTTGCCCAACTCGTCGTTGGGCAGGGCGTGGATGCCGCTGCGCTGCGTGCCGATCCACACGGCGGTGCGACCCGGATGCACCACGCGCACCTCGCTGTCGCGCAGCATGCGCTCCTCCTCATCGGCCCAGACAATGGAGGCGCCCGCATCAAGGTTCGTGAAGCGAAACAGCCCGTCGATGGTGCCTGCCCACACGGCGCCTGTGGGGTCCTCGGCCAGCGTCCACATGAACTCGTTGACGAGGCCATCATCGGCATCATAGTGCGCAAAGAGCGACGCAGGGCGCAGGCGGTTGAGTCCGCCGCCCCAGGTGCCTACCCACAGCGTCTTATCGTGGTCTACGTAGACGTTAGAGATGCGCTCGTGGCTGAGTCCATCGGGCAGGTCGGGTTGATAAGGGACCAAGCGGGTCTGGTTGGTCTCCAGGTCGTGGATGCCCAGTCCGTTGTAGCCTGTGGCAAAGTAGAGCGTGTTGCCATCGGCAGCGAAGCGGCTCACGTGGGCCTGCCGGAGGCGGCGGTCAGGTAGCACCTCAGCCCGCTCTTGGCCGGGGTCAAAGCGGTAGATGCCGTCGGCGTCGGTGCCTACCCAGAACACGCCGCCGTGCTCGAAGACAGAAAGCACCGAGGGTTCAGGGCGTGGGCGGCCCGATGGCTGGAGCGATACGGCGCGTGCCAAGACGGGCACGGCAGCAGCGTCGCCGGCAGCCAGCGCGCGGTACATCGGCGCGGTGTTGATGCGGTAGAGCCCGGTGATGCTGCCCGCCCAGGCTTGCCCGTCGGCAGCTTCAAAGAGCGCGGTGATGTAGCCAGCGTTCAGGCGATCGTCGCCTTGAAATTGGATGCGGTGGCAGCGCGCAGTGGCGCGGTCGAACACGCACGCCCCACCCTCCGTGCCGATCCACAAGTAGCCGCGCTGGTCCAGGTGCGTCGCCGAGATGTTATTGTGCGGTAGCGCAAACGGGTTGCTCGGGTCAGCGCGGAAGGTGGTGAAGGTATCTGTGCGCCAGTCGTAGCGGCTCAGGCCTCCGTTGCGCGTGCCAATCCACAGGATGCCTGCTTCGTCCTCTACCATGCCATGCACCACATTGTCGGCAAGGGCGGTCGAGTCGCTGGGGTCCGCATAGAAGGTCTCGAAGCGGATGCCGTCGAAGCGGTTGAGCCCGTCCATGGTGCTCACCCACACATACCCGCGGCGGTCCCGGTGGATGTGCGTGACGGAGGGGTGGGACAAGCCCTCGGCTAGGCCGTAATGGGCAAAGCGCAACGGCTCAGTGGGCTGGGCGGTAGCAGGGGCCGCCAGCGTGAGTAGGAGCAGTCCCAGCAAGAGGGGCACGAAGCGCAACATGCCTGCGAGCGGTGGGAGATGAAACGGGCAGGGTGAAGCGGGGGCGTGCAGGTAACGATACGGCCCGGTAGGCGGTTCAGACAAGTTTTTTACGGATCTCTTGGGGACACTGTGCCTTCGTGCGTACTGATGTACTGAAGAGCCGTAGTGCTCTTGTAACATGCCTTCGTGCAAGGCATCCCAGACACACTGACCCAACGACCCAGACTGTATCGCTCATGCGACGTTGCTTCTCCCTAGGCCTCGTGCTCATGCTGATGGCGCCTCTGGCGTTTGCCCAGACGTCCGTCACGCTGGCGCCCGTTCAAGACAACACGCTCTTTGAAGCCGCGAGTGCTGCCACGCTGCGCAGCAACGGGGCGGGCATTCACCTCTTTGCAGGTAACACCGCTCGTGTGGGGGTACGCCGTGCCTTGCTCCAGTTTGACATTGCGGGTAGCATTCCGGCAGGTGCCACCATCGAGAGCGTCAGCGTAGAGCTGACGATGAGCAAAACCATCGCGGGCACGATGCCGATGGCGCTACATCGGGTGTCGACAGCATGGGGCGAGGGCGCCTCGGATGCAGCAGGCCAAGAGGGACGGGGGACGACGCCTGCGGGCAACGACGCCACGTGGCAACACGCCCGCTTCAATCAGGTGAACTGGACCACGCAGGGGGGCGACTTCACTGGCGCCGCCAGTGGAACCACCAACGTAGCGGGCAACGGGCGCTACACCTGGCCCAGCACTGCCGCGCTCGTGGCAGATGTGCAGAGCTGGCTCGACACCCCAGAGCAGAACTTCGGCTGGATCATGATCGGGAATGAGGACGTGACGACGACCGCGAAGCGCTTCAACAGCCGCGAGCACCCGACGGAAAGCACGCGTCCCGCTCTGATCATCACGTACAGCGCGGGCACGAACGTGGCCAACGAGACAGAGGACGTGCCCGCAACCGTGCGCCTGAGCAACGCCTACCCGAACCCGTTCCGAGCGCAGACCACACTCCGCTACGATCTGGACCAACCCGAAGCCGTCACGCTCACCGTCTACGACCTGTTGGGGCGCCCCGTGGCTACGCTGGCCGAGGGCGTACAGTCCGCAGGATCACACACCGCCATCTGGCAGCCCGAGGCCCTACCCAATGGCCTCTACATCGCCCGCCTCACAACGGGGGCGTCCAGCCAAAGCCTGACGCTGACGCTCGTGCGATAGGCGCGCCTTACTGCTGCCGCAGCCGTAGCGCGTTGCCAAGCACGAAGAGGCTGGAGAGGCCCATGGCGCCTGCGGCCAGCATCGGCGAGAGCAGCAGGCCGAGCGCGGGGTACAGTACGCCTGCGGCGACGGGTATGAGCACGGTGTTGTAGCCGAACGCCCAGAACAGGTTTTGCTTGATGTTGCGCAGCGTGGCTCGGGCGATGCGGCGCGCGTCAACGAGGCGCAGCACGTCGCTGTGCATGAGCACCACATCGGCGGACTCGATGGCTACGTCGGTACCCCCGCCCATCGCGATGCCGACGTCGGCTTGCGCTAGCGCAGGGGCGTCGTTCAAGCCATCGCCTACGAAGGCGACGCGCTGGCCCTCGCGCTGGAGCGCGGCGATGACGTGGGCTTTGTCGCCGGGGAGCGTGTCCGCATGCACTTCGTCGAGGGCGAGGTCAGCGGCCAAGGCATCGGCGGTGTGGCGGTTGTCGCCCGTGATCATGACGAGCCGCAGGCCCTGTGCGCGGAGTTGGCGCAACGCGTCGGCGGTGGTGGGCCGCACCGGATCGGAGACGCCGAGGACGGCCACCGCCTCACCATCCACCACAACAAACACGACCGTCTGCGCGGCCTTGCTGAGGGCTGCACTGGCGGCATCGAGTGCTGGCGAGGGGGGAGCGTGCTGCCGAACGTATCGCGCTGCGCCCACGAGGACGCGCTGCCCCTCGACGATACCCGAGACGCCATGGCCGGGTACGGCTTCCACGTCGGAGGCTGTAGGGATAGCTACACCTCGTGCTTCGGCTGCTGCCACCAAAGCCCGCGCGATCGGATGCTCAGAGGCCCGCTCGACGGCCGCTACGAGGCGCAGCACCTCGCCTTCCGCCCAGCCGTTGACCGGATGCACAGCCGTGAGCGCGGGCCGCCCCTCGGTGAGCGTCCCTGTCTTGTCGAGGGCGATGATGTCGACTTCGCTGAGGTATTGCAGTGCCTCGCCGCGACGGAACAGCACGCCTTGCGCCGCAGCGCGCCCTGAGGCGACCATGATCGACGTAGGTGTGGCGAGCCCCATGGCGCACGGGCACGCGATGATGAGCACCGAGACGGCGGCCACGAGCGCGTACGTCAGCGGCGGGCTGGGGCCGACGAGCAGCCACACGCCGAACGTGAGCAGCGCCAGCACCAGCACTACGGGCACGAACACGGCTACGACGCGATCTGCCACCGCCTGGATAGGGGGCTTGCTCTGCTGCGCGGCCTCGACCATTCGGATGATCTGGGCCAGCATCGTGTCGCGTCCTACATGGGTAGCGCACACGGTGAGCGCACCGCTTTGGTTGACGGTGCCGCCCGTCACCGCATCGCCTACGGCCTTGGCCACTGGGATTGGCTCGCCCGAGAGCATGGCTTCGTCCACGAACGACGTGCCGTCCGTCACCTCGCCGTCGACGGGGATGCGCTCGCCGGGGCGCACGAGCACGCGGTCGCCGGGGAGGACGGCATCGATGGGTACTGTGGTTGTGTCCTCGCCTCGCCACACGGTGGCCATCTTGGCTTGCAGCGTCATCAGCTGACGGATGGCTGCGCTCGTCCGGCCCTTGGCGACGGTCTCCAGGTACTTGCCCACGAGTACGAGCGTGATGATGACGGCGGCGGCCTCATAGTACACTTGCACCGCACCTGTGGGCAGCACCGACGGTACGAACGTGGCGACGACCGAGTAGCCGTACGCGGCGCTGGTACCCAGCAACACGAGCGTGTTCATGTCGGGGCTGCCCATGCGCGCTGCGCGCCATCCGCTCACCATAAACGCCCAGCCGGGGCCAAACTGCACGGCCGTGGCCAGGGCGAACGCGATCAGGTGCCACGCCGGGGCGGGCGCAACGTCGAGCAGTGCCGTGCGAAAGGCAGGGACCATCATACCGCCCATCTCAAGCACGAACAGCGGCAGCGTCAGGCCCACGGCCCAGGTAAGCCGTTGGCGCAGGCGTGTGCGTTCGGCCTCGCGAGCTGTGGCCTCGGCGTCTTCTAGGGCGTCAGCGTCGGCGTGGATGACGTCGTAGCCAGCCTTCTCAATGGCGGCGGCAATACGGTCCTGGTCGGTCTCGGTGACTTGGTAGCGGACCTGGGCGCGCTCGGTGGCGAGGTTGACGTGGGCGGCGTCTACGCCCGGCACTTTGAGCACGGCGCGCTCCACCCGGCGTACGCAGGCGGCGCACGTCATGCCGAGGACGGGGAGGGTGGTGGTGGAGAACGTTGATTCGGGTGTGCTCACAACAGTGGTTGTGCTACGGAAGGCGTACTCGCCTTCGATTGGCTGGACGTTCATTTTTGAGCCCAAAAACGAACCAAAAAGGCTTGTCGATCTCGAAAACACACAGCGGACTTTCCAGCGCACAGATCCGCACCTAGCGAGCCGAGAGGTTTGCGGTACTTCGTGCAGCTGTGCTGTTGCTCGCTAGCTGAACGCTGCCCGTCCGCTCCTCCCAGCGCACCCTAGCCACGAGACCGACGTTGGTGGCTCGCGACTGCTCGGTGGCCTCAGGGGACGGTGTTCAGAATGAAGTGTTTGGGGGCTAGGCCGTTACGGTGTAGCCTTCTTCTTCGACGGCGGCTACGAGGTCGGCGCGGGGCGTTTGGGCAGCATCGTAGGTGACACGGGCGGTGCCGTCGGCGAGGTTGACGTTCTCAGCGGTGACGCCATCTAGGGCGTTGAGGGCGGACTCGACGGCGCGGACACAGTGGCTGCAGCTCATGCCGGAGATGGAGAGGGTTTCGGTCGTCATGGGATTGTGGAGCGTTTGGGGTTCAGTGACAGGTCGGGGTTTCCATGGCTTCGATGATGGGGCAGCCGTCGAGCGCGCCGTGACCGTCGCACGCGTTGACGAGATCAGCGAGCGTGTCGCGCATCTGCGTCAAGCGCTGCAGCTTGGCATCGACCTCGTCGAGCTTCTGCTGGGCGCGTTCGCGCACTTGCTGCCGGTCGGCGTCTGAGGTGGCGCGGAGGTCGAGCAAGTCCTTGATCTCGCGGAGCGTGAAGCCCAGCGTCTTGGCGTGCTGAATGAAACGGAGGCGCTGCACATCAACGTCGCTGTAGAGACGGTAGTCGCTGGGTGAGCGGCCTACGTCTGGCAGCAGGCCGCGCTGTTCGTAATAGCGCACGGTCTCTTTGCCGATGCCGACGGTCTGCGCAATCTGGCTGCGGGTCATGGGGCGGAGGCGATGGTTCGGTGGCCTTCTACGCCCTGTAGTCTACTCCAACGTTTCCCGTTTTGCGCGATTCACGCGAGCTTCACAGGTTAGAAGCGCAGGATGTCGTTGAAGACGAGGAAGACCATCAGCAGCAGCAGCACCACCATGCCGACCTGTTGCATGACCATGCGCACGCGCAGGGACGGCTCGCGGCGGGTGATGCCTTCGTAGATCAAGAACATCAGGTGGCCGCCGTCGAGGGCGGGGATGGGTAGGATGTTCATGATGGCGAGCGTGATGGAGAGCAGCGCCACGATGCGCCAGAAGTAGGGCGCACCCGCGTCGGCCGCCTCTTTGGTCACCTTGGCGATGGCCACGGGCCCCCCTACGTTCTCGCGGAAGTTGTCGCGGCCCGAGACGACGCGCTTGAGGCTCGTCACGATGGCAGCTGAGTTGCTCCACGTGTCTTCCACGCCCGAGACGATAGCTTCGCCGACGCCGTAGTCTTTGTGGCGGACGCCGAACACATGGAACAGCATCTCCGGCGTCGCACCACCCACGCCAATCATGTAGCGTTCTTGGTCCTCGTTGTACTGCGGTGCCACAGAGACTTCGTAGATCGACCCGTTGACGCCACGCCCGACAGGCGGCGGCAGCGCAACCGATGCGTCTTGGGCGCCCACGAGGCTGTCGGGCCGCTCAAAGCGGAGGCTCAGCTGGCCGTCGGCGTCTACGTTCTGGATGCGCTCGGTCATCTGGTTCCAGAAACGCACCTCTTCGCCATCGATGGCGACAATACGGTCTGCAGGCAGGATACCCACTGCAGCTGCAGCGCCATCGTCGACTACAGCACCCACAACCGTCGGCTCTACATGGATGCCGAGCGAGCCCTCGGACCGCTGGAGCTGCGTCATAATGTCGTCGGGCCCCTCAAACGTCTGCTCCTTGCCGCCGCGCTCTACGGTGAGCGTCATCGGGTCGGCTAGGAGGGCGCCAATGTCGAGGATGTCGTTGTAGCGCTCGATCGGGTTGCCGCTGACGGCCACGATGCGGTCGCCCGTGCGCAGGCCCATCTGGTGCGCCAGCGAGCCTTCGGAGACGAACACCTCCTCGATATTCTCAGCAGGGATGTAGTTCTCGCCGTACGTCATCTTGAGGCCAGCGAAGATGAAGGCGGCCAGGATCACGTTGAAGATGACGCCCGCGGTGATGACCACGATGCGTTGCCAGACGGGCTTGGAGCGGAACTCCCACGGCTCCGGCTCTGACTCCATCATGTCGGTGTCCATGCTCTCGTCCACCATCCCCGAGATCTTGACGTATCCGCCCAGCGGCGTGGCGCCGATCACGTACTCGGTCTCGCCGATCTGTTTGCCCACAATCTTGGGCGGGAAGCCCACCGAGAAGCGCTCTACGCGCATGCCGAAGAGCTTGGCGGTGAGAAAGTGCCCCATCTCGTGTACAAACACCAGCAGCGTAATCGCCACCAGCACCCAGAACACGTAGGATGCAATGTCAAGAAGGAGTTCCATAGTAGGCGTAGGCGCACCTGCCAACACTACGAGCAGGGCGGTTGTAAGCTGTGGGTTCGGACGCCACCTGCGCGGTGACGGTGGAGCGCGGTTCAATGGAGCGTCCGCAAACGGTGTTCCTGTGCCCACCGTCGCGTGGCCCTGTCCGCCTCCACGAGATCAATCAGCGAAGGTTGCACGGATTGTGCCAGCGCCGCGATGGCCGCCTCGATCAGGCGCGGGATTTCGACGAACCGAAGGTCCTCTTCGAGGAAGCGCCGCACGGCCACCTCGTTGGCAGCGTTGAGCACGGCAGGCGCCGTGCCGCCCGCCGACAGCGCCTCAAACGCGAGTCTCAAGCAGGGAAACCGGACGAGGTCGGGCTGCTCAAAGTCGAGGCATGCCAGGTCGCGCCAGTCGATGCGGGGGTGCGGCGCGTCCCAACGAGCGGGATAGCTGAGGGCGTACTGGATGGGCACGCGCATGTCGGGCACGCCGAGCTGGGCCTTGGTGGAGCCGTCGGTGAAGGCCACCATCGAGTGGATGATCGACTGCGGATGTACGAGCACGTCGATGCGGTCGGCGGGGACGTCGAACATCCAGCGCGCCTCGATCACTTCGAGGCCCTTGTTCATCATCGTGGCCGAGTCGATGGTGATCTTGGCGCCCATCGACCAGTTCGGGTGGTTGAGGGCCTCGGCCTTGGTGATCTGGTCGAACGTCTCGGCAGGGCGCGTGCGGAACGGGCCGCCCGAAGCGGTGAGGATCAGCTGCTCCACGGCGTCCGGCGGCTCGCCGACGAGGCACTGGAAGATGGCCGAGTGCTCGCTGTCGACGGGCACGATGGTGCCGCGGCCCTTCGCCAACTCATCGCGCATGAGCGCACCCGCCACCACCATCGTCTCCTTATTGGCCAGCGCGACGGTGCGGTCGGCAGCGAGCGCGGCCATGACGGGCTGCAAGCCCACGAAGCCGACGAGTGCGGCCACCACCGTGTCCACGCCGTCCCAGGTGGCCGCCGTCACCAGCGCCGTATCGCCCCACGCGACCTCGGTGGGTGTCCCTGCCAACGCCTCGCGCAGCGTGTGGTACCCGGCCTCGGTGCCGACCACGACCAGCTCCGGCGCGAACTCCAGCGCTTGCTCGCGCAGCAGCTCTACGTTGCGCCCCCCCGTCAGTACCCTGACCGCGAGGCGATCCGGGAAGAGCCGCACGATGTCGAGCGTTTGGGTCCCGATGGAGCCCGTAGCGCCAAGGATACTAAGGGTAGTGGGTGCAGCGTTGGAGGGCATGTGGAGCGGTACAGCCGAGCGAGGAGAGCCCAGGGAAGTTGCGGGCTGGCTCTCGGCGCGTCAATGGGAGAATCCTAGAATCCTGACAAAAGCGCGGCTTGGCCACGCCGACATCGTGACCACCGCTTCACACATCCTGCACGCGATCTGAAACCTCACGCAACCCGTGGCAATACCACGCCGCTACCAACCGACAGCAAAACGTATGCGGCACTTAATTCTGGCTTTGGCGATGGTGACGCTGATGGTGGCACCTACGCCAACGGCGCAGGCGCAGTCTGAAGACAGCACGCTGGTGGCGCGGTACCAGCTGGCGGAGTCGTACCTCCGCGCTGCGCAGTACGAGCGGGCCATCACCATCCTGGAAGACCTGTACCGAGCCAGCCCACAGTCCAACGTGTTCTTCGAACGCCTCAAAGAAGCGTACGAGAGCATCAAGCGCTACGACGACGCCCTGGCCTTGGTGGACCAGCAGCTGGCGCGCACGCCGAACGCGCTGGGCCTCGCCGATAAGGCGCGCATCCTCTACCTGAAGGGCGACGAGATGGGCGCGTTCGACACGTGGCAGTCGGCCATTGCCACGAGCCCAGAGAACCGCAACGTGTACCGCGTTGTGTTCATCTCGATGCGCGAGCTGCGGCTGTTCGACAAGGGCATCGAGATTCTGGAGCAGGGCCGCGAAGCCCTCGCGAATCCGGCGCTCTTCCAGAACGACCTGGCGTACATGTACGGCCTCACCGGGCAGTTCGAGAAGGCCCTGACCGAGTACTTGGCGCTCATCAGCGAGAACGAGCGCCAACTGGGCTTCGTGCGGGCGCGGCTCTCGCCGCTGCTCGACAACCCAGGTGCGCTGGAGACGGGTATCGCGCTCGCCGAGCGCCGCATCCGGGAGGCGCCTATGAACCATGCATATCGCGAGCTGCTGGGCTGGATGTACATGGAAGCCCAGCGCTACCCCGACGCGTTTAACACCTACCTCGCGCTGGACCGGCTGCAGCAGGCCGAGGGGCGCATCCTGCTCAACTTTGCCAAGGGAGTGGCCGCTGCCGATGCCTTCGACACGGCGCTGGAGGCCTACACCGAGATCCTGACGCGTTACCCCACGGCAGCGCTCGCGCCCGAGGTGCGCTTCGGCATCGCGCAGATGCACGAGCGACGGGCCGAGGCGGCGAGCGAGCAGGCGTACGACGCCATGGCTAACCGCATCCCGGCGCCCAACTACGAACAGGCGCTGGAGACCTACCGCGACTTCTTGCAGCGTCATCCCAACCATCCGTTCTACCCCGACGCGCTCCGCCGCATCGGGCAGCTGCAGCAGAATATCTTCCGCGATCTAGGTGCCGCCGAAGCCACGCTCAACGAAGTCATCGCCCGCTACCCGTCGAGCACTGCCGCCGAGCAGGCCGCCTTCGAGCTGGGTGAGATCGCGCTGATCCGTGGCGACTTGGAGCAGGCCCGCATACGCTTCGGGCGCGTAGAGGACGAGCTACGCATCGGCGAGCTGGCCGAGCAGGCGCGGCTGGAGCTGGCCTACCTGCACTACTTCAAGGGCGAGTTCGACGCCGCCAGCACCATCGCCTCGGCCATCGACGAGAACACCAGCACCGACATCGCCAACGACGCCATCACGCTCAAGCTGCTGCTGAGCGAAAACCGCGGGCCGGACTCGCTCAGCACCCTGCTGCAAGCCTATGCCGCCGTCGAGCTGCTGGAGCGCCAGCAGCGTCCCGACGACGCGTTGACCGCCGCCGAGGCCCTCATGCCCCGTGCGGGCGGCCACCCCATCGACGACGACCTGCGCTTCTTGCGCGCCACCCTGCTGCGCGATCAGGGCGATGCCGAGGCCGCACACCAAGCCTTCGGCGAGATCGTGCTGATGTATCCGCAGAGCTACCTCGCCGACCGCAGCCTCTTCGCCCGCGCCAACCTGCTCGCCGACGCGCTGGGCCGCCCCGACGATGCCATCGCGGTGCTCACCACGCTCCTCAACACCTACCCGGGCTCGCTCCTCATCCCCGATGTGCGCGCCAAGCTCCGTGTCCTCCGCGGCGACGGCGCCTAGCGCCTCCTGCGCAGACAAATCCTTCGACCTAAGACCTGCCGACCAACCCCATGCGTCGTTTTCTTACCCTTGCCTTCAGCATACTGCTTAGCCTCCCGGCGATGGCGCAGGACATCCTCGTGCCGATGGACTCCCGGCAGTCCGATCACATCAAGGCCTATGGTGTCGCCTTCTGGACGCTGGAGAAGGGCATCGACCTGGACTGGTTGCTCAACTACCGGGGCGGCTCGTTCCTCTTCTCCAACTTCGAGGGGTTGGAAAACGAGCTGCGCGTGCGCGGCGTCTACTACGAGACGCTGAGCGCCACCCAGGCCGACAACATCCTGCGCGAGGTGCAGAGCGATGCGCAGAACATGGACGTGGTGCGCCTGGAGAAGGCGCCGCGCATTGCCGTGTACGCGCCCAGCCAGACGATGCCGTGGGACGACGCCGTGCTCATCGCC
>JBCDJT010000095.1:0-19511 GCA_038747545.1 Bacteroidota bacterium | reverse complement strand
GATGCCGAGCGCCGGGGTGGCACGGAACTGGGCATTGGTCGTGTACGACGGCCAAATCTGGCGGCCCGAGGCGTTGAGCGCGTACAGGCGCCCGTCCTCAGACGTGACAAAAATGTCTTCGTTGTTGGCAATCACAGGCGACGACCGGATGGGGCCGCGTGTGCCGAACTTCCACTGCAGCGCGCCGTCCTGGCTGAACGAGTAGAGCGTATCGCTGTCGCTGCCTACGTAAATATCGTTGTTGAAGCCCACGCCCGCCGAGCCAAAGACTTGACCGTCGATGCCTGCGCCGCGGAAGGCGACGTCGCCTGGGCTGGGGTCGGGGTCCTCGCCAGCTTCGACCACGGTGACGAAGACGGGCTCGGAGTAGACGAAGGTGTCGTCGTCCACGAAGGCGCGGACGCGGAGGGTGCGGAAGCCGGTGAAGCTGGAGGCGGCGTTCCACTCAAAGATGAAGGGGGCGCTGGCGTCGGTGTCGATGGTGATGCCGTCGAGCAGCAGGTCCATCTTCGTCACGGCTGGCCCAAGCTGGTTGGTCGACTCGGCGATGACGCGCACGAGTCCCGCTACCTCAGCGCGGTCCACCGGCGAGACGATCTCGACGTTCAAGCTGGAGGTATTGTCCAATCCGTCGTTATTAACGACGACGCGTACCGGAGCCGAGAGGCCGCGGGCGTCGAAGCGGTCGAAGGCGACGGCTTCGAGGATGTATTCGCCATCGGGCACGTCGAACGAGTTCCAGCCGAGGACGAAGGTCGAGACGCCATCGGCGTTCGAGACGGGCTCGGCTTCGCCAATCTGCTGGCCATCGAGGCTGAGCGTGACGAAGGAGATGAAGTTGTCGGTCTCCGAGCCGAGGGTCTGGGCCTGCGCGCGGAAGCGGACCGAGCCGCCGCCGAGTTCAGCGCCATCGAAGGGCGTGAGGATTTCGACGCTAGGGGCGCGGTCGTCTACACCGTCCTCGAAGATGCCGCACGACGAGAGGCCGACGGCGAGGAGAAACAAGAGGGCAAAGCGAACACTTCGCTGGAGGCGCAGCACCGAAGAAACTGGGGCTTTCATCGTGATCGTTCGGATCCGTGGGTATGTGGGGTTGAACCGCGTGGGTGCGGGTCTGTGGGTTCGTCTCGCTCTGGTCCAGAGTCCAACGTGCCGATCCCCTCATCAAATGTCAGACCAAAAATCCGATCCTCGAACGAATCCGTGTTTTTCCGCCGATATCCCCGTTTTAAGCGTCCCGCAAGCCGCCGCTTTCTCCACTTTGAGACTCGCCCCAGCTTAGATGTTGGCTTCCCACAGCGTCGACTCCGGCTGGAAGAGGGCCCACGCGAACCAGAACGCGACGTACGCCTCGGCCACAGGCTCCAGCTGCTGCCCGGCTTGCGCCCCTGCCACAGCTTGTCCGTCGAAGCGCCACGTGCTGCCCGTCTGCTGGTCCCGGATGGTGCCGTCTACGACCTCGAACTGCCGCCCGCCGGGGCGGTAGGCCATCGCGCCTTGCAGGCTGCGGTCCCAGAAGACGACCATCGGTTCGCCGCCCACGTTGACCTCTACAGCATTGACTTCCCCCTCACGGTCTAGCTCAGTAAAGGGCAGCGCGATGCCACCCTTGCCGTCGGCGATGCCGAGCAGGCGCTCTTTGGGCAGGCGGCGGTCGTCGATGGGCAGCGAGACGAGGAGGCTGCGGTTCTCGGGCACCTCGTAGTTGCCGTACGGATACCCATTTGCGCGGTAGTTGCGGCTGTGCCCCGTGCTTTCGCTCAGGACAAGCGTGTTCGGGTGCATCGCTTGCCATCCGGCCCACGTCGTCTCCACGCTGGCTACCATCGGCAGCAGCTGGCCGGCGCGCTCGCCGCAGCCCGCCTCGCGGTTCATCTGCGGCCACAGTGACTCCTGCGTGTTGCGGTCGTACATCGTCAGGTTGCTCTGAAACAGCAAGCCCGAGACGCCCAGCTCGCCGCCGTCAATCGGCGCCCGGTCGAACGTCATGCTCGTGCCTGTGAGCGGGCAGTAGGTGATGGCGAGCTGCTGGCCGCCGCGATCCAGGTTCACGATCTCGTGGAACCACAGGATGTTGTGCGGCACCGCCAGCGCCTGCCCGTCGATGACGATGCCGATCACGCGGTCGCTGCCCGCCAGGTACGTCGCCGCTGCGGGCGCTACGAACTCGGGGTTGGTGAGGGCCGGGATGCCGTCCTTGCCTACGCCGCCGTCGCGGAACAGCCGTTGGTCGATGGTACACGCGTCGGTATTGAGGTCGCCGTCGGCGCTGCTGTCGCAGGCGGCGAGGACGATGGGGCTGAGGAGAAACAGGGCCAGGAGAGATCTGCGCATCACGCTACATCAGGGGGTAGGAGGTCAACATCACGATGGGCAGATTGGAGGAGGTGGGGTGAGAGATGTTACAGCGCGACGTAGGGCAAACGGGAGGGGATGATGGCTTCATAGGGAAATGCGAATGCCCCCGTGCTCGCTCTATCCGATGCTAGAGGGAGCGCGTGCGTTCAGGATTGTCATCCCGAGCAGAGGCCGTAGGCCGGAGTCGAGGGATCTCCCCCTTACTCGTCGTGCAAAACGTGTAGGGGGGAGATCCCTCGGCTTCGCTCGGGATGACAAGATTGAAAGATGTGCCGCACCTCGAAATTCAGTAGTGCCCGTTCCAAAAAACTATACATCCAGATTTGGATATATCCAAAAAAGGATATATACTCTGGCCGACACACAACCTGCTACCTAGATCCCATGCTGCCCAAACCGCTTCTGGCTGCCTCGTTCGAGCCGCTCGTGCTGGCCTTGCTGGGGCGGGGCGAGACGTACGGCTACGAGATCATCCAGCACATCCAAGACCTCTCGGATGGTCGGGTAGTCTGGACGGCGAATCGCCTCTATCCGCTCTTACACGACCTGGAGAACCGCAGCCTTGTGGCCTCCACGTGGCGCAAAGCGGGACCGGGGCCGGGGCGCAAGTACTACCGCCTCACGCCCAAGGGCGAGCGGGCGCTGGACAAGGCCAAGGCCGACTGGCTGGACATGAACGCCCTGCTGGCGCGGCTGTGGGACACCAACAGCGAGTTGGGCATGGCCACGTAGCGCGACGATGGCGACCCCCGACTTTCACCTGGAAACGGCCATTGCGACATGGCGACGCTTTCACGAGCGGCGTCGGGCCTTCTCCAGGGAAGACCTCAACGAGCTAGAGCGCCACCTGCGCGACCACACGGCGCATCTCGTTGACACCGGGCTCGGGCCCGAGGCGGCGTTTCACCGCGCCGTGTACGGCCTGGGCGACCTCGACACGGGGACCACGGAGTATCGGAAAGTACACTGGGCCAAGCTGCGACGGCGCGGCCTGCTTGTTCACGAACTTCAGTGGAGGCTTTCCATGCTTCGCAACTATCTCACGGTCGCGTGGCGCAGTATGCGCCGTCACCCCGGCTACACCGCCATCAACCTGACGGGCCTCGCCGTCGGACTGGCTGCCAGCCTGTTTATTGGACTCTGGGTCGCCGATGAGCTCAACGTCGACCGCTTCTATGCCGAGGGCGATCAGGTCCACCGCGTGTGGCGCAACGTCAACATCGGCGGCGAGGTCTACACGTGGGGTGCCACCGCGAAGCCGCTGGCCGCCGTCTTGGAAAACGACTACCCCGAGGTGGAAGCCGTGGCACAGACGTCGTGGACGCAAGACATCGTGCTGGCCCGCGATGGCGAGACGTTCCGCGAGTCGGGCACGTACGTCAACGCAACGTTCTTCGGGGTTTTCCCGCGTCCGTTCCTGCAAGGCGATCCCGCGACGGCGCTCGCCAATCCGCAAGGCGTCGTGCTCACGGCACAAACCGCCCGCAAGCTCTTCGGCGATGCCTGGAACGAGGGCTCCCTGCTCGGCCGGCCCGTGACGCTTGACCAGGACCGGGACGGCGTCATCACGGGCGTGATCGAAGACTGGCCCGCCACGGCGTCGTTCCAGTACGACGTCATGCTCTCGGTTGACGAGTTTGCGAGCCGCAACACGTGGGTGGAGCGATGGGGCAACAACGCCTTCCCGATCTACGTGAAGCTGCGCGAGGACGCCAACGCCGACGCGTTCAGCGCGGCCATTGCCAACGTCGTGAACGAGAACGAGGCGGGCGCCGACGAGGTGCTGTTCACGCAGCCGTACGGCGAGACCTACCTCTACGGCGACTACAGCGACGGCGTACTCGTGGGCGGACGCATCGAGTATGTGCGGATGTTCGGCATCGTAGCCGTCGTGATGCTGCTGATTGCAGCCATCAACTTCATGAACCTGACCACGGCGCGGTCGAGCCAGCGGGCCAAGGAGATCGGCGTGCGCAAGGCGATTGGCGCCGAGCGGGGCGCGCTCATCGGCCAGTTCCTCGGCGAGGCGCTAGTGCTGGCGCTGACGGCGTTCGTGCTCGCGCTGACGTTGGTCGTGGCGCTGCTGCCCGTGTTCAACACGCTGACCGGCAAAGCTATCGCCCTTGGCGATCTAGGCATCGGCTTCTTGCTGGGATCGCTCGGCGCCACGCTGCTGCTTGGGCTGCTGGCCGGGAGCTATCCGGCGCTCTACCTGTCGGCGTTCCAGCCGCTGGCGGTGCTGCGCGGGACGCTGACATCCGGCAAGGGCGCGTTGACGCTGCGGCGCGGGCTGGTGGTGACGCAGTTCGCGCTCTCCACGCTGCTCATCGTGGCCACCATCGCCGTCTACCAGCAGCTCGACTACATCGACACCCGCGACACGGGGATGGACCGCACCAACGTCATTATGGTCCCGCAGGAAGGTGCGCTGCGCACGCAGTACGCCGCCGTCCGCGACCAACTGCTCGCGCAGCCCGGCATCGCCGAGGTGACGTCGGCGAGCGCAAGCCCGATGGCTATCAACCGCAGCACGGGCGGGGCGCAGTGGGAGGGCCGCACGCCCGACGTGGAGCGCGAAGTATTCCTGCTCTCTGTCGATTACGGCTTCACCGAGACCCTCCGCATGGAGCTGGCCGAGGGACGCCTCTTCGACGAACAGTTCGGTGCTGAAAACGCGGGCTTTGTCGTCAACGAGGAGATGGCGCGCATGATGGAGGGCGAGGCTTTGGGCAAGCGCGTGTCGCTCTTTGGGATGGAAGGCGAGGTCATCGGCGTGGTGCGCGACTTTGACATGAACGACCTCTACGCGCCCATCGAGCCCGTGGTGATGGCCCTGCTCCCAGAGCGCACGTCGAAACTCTTCGTGCGGGCGCAGCCGGGGCAGACGGCGGAGGCGCTAGCCAGCCTGGAGGCGGTTATCAGCGAGGTCAACCCGGCGTATCCGTTCGAGTACAGCTTCATGGACGCCAACTACGCCGCCGTCTATGCCAGCGAGGCGGTGCTGGGGCGGCTGGCGAACATCTTCGCGTTCATCGCCATCCTGGTCTCATGTCTGGGCCTGCTGGGCTTGATCGCCTACACAGTGGCGCAGCGCACGAAGGAGGTCGGCATCCGCAAGGTGCTGGGGGCCACGGTGCCCCGCTTGGTCATGCTGCTCACCAAAGAGGTAACCGTGCTCGTCGGCCTCGGCATCGTGATCGCGCTGCCCGTTGCCTACTACGGCATCCAGCAGTGGCTCGGCGGCTTCCAGCAGCACATCGATCTGGGCATCGGGCTGTTCATTGGCGCTGGTCTGCTTGCGCTGGGCGTCGCCTGGCTGACGGTGAGCTACCAATCCATCAAGGCCGCGATGGCCGATCCGGTGGAGAGCTTGCGCTACGAATAGCATTCGGGGTTGGGGCGCGCTACGCGCTGTTCGGGGTTCGTTTTTTGGAGGGTGGACCTTGCGGTGACGCATAGCCGGGCAGCGTTCTCCCATCGATGATGAGGATATGACACCACACTTTGACTTAGAGACCGCCATCGCCACGTGGCGCCGCTTTCACGAGCAGCAGCGGGCGTTCTCGGCGGGCGATCTCGACGAGCTGGAGCGCCACCTGCGCGATCATGCAGCGCATCTCATGGAGGCTGGGCTTGCGCCCGAGGCGGCGTTTCGGCAGGCCACGGCAGCCGTGGGGGACTATGGCAGTGGGGAATTGGAATACCGGAAGGTGCAGTGGGCCAAGCTACGTCGGCAAGGCCGCATCCGACACGAACTACACTGGAGAGCATCCATGCTAAAGAATTACTGGACTGTGGCGTGGCGGAATCTGCGCCGCCACAAGGGCTACACGGTCGTCAACGTCATCGGTCTGACCCTGGGGCTGGCGTGCTTCCTCACGATTGCGGTGTTCGTGCAGCACGAGCTGAGCTACGACCGCTTTCACGAAGACGGCGACTCGATCTACCGCGTCGTGCAGCAGCGGCCCACCTCGACGGGTTTCCAGTACTGGACCGCCACCTCGCCCGCGCTGGCGAATGCACTCGTCGAGAACTACCCCGAGGTGGTGCTGTCGTCCACCGTCGGCGACGTGGAGACGCCGCTGCTCAGCTATGGTGAGGCGCACTACACCGACGACGGCATCTATGCCGACGAGCGCTTCCTCCGTATGTTCTCGTTCGAGGTGCTCCAGGGTAACCCCGAGACCGCGCTGCAAGACCCAGGCAGCATCGTCCTGACGGCTTCGCTGGCGCGCAAGATCTTCGGCGACACCAATCCGATGGGTCAAACGCTGCTCTTCCAGAACGACGCGGCGCACACCGTCACAGGCATCGTGGCCGATCCGCCCACGATCTCGCACCTGTCGTTCGCCTACATCCTGCCTGCGATGAACCACAGGTGGTACGCCGACGGGCTCGACAAGCCCATCATCTACAACAACGGGTGGTACACCTACGTGAAGATGCAGGACGGCGTGCCCGGGACCCAGCTGGAGGAGACGTTCAACGCCGCGATCCAGGAGGCGCTGGCGGAGTGGGCGCCCGAGAATCGGATGACGTTCTTTGCGCAGCCGCTCAAGGAGATCCACCTCTACTGGCCGCAATACCAGACGAAGCCGTTCGAGACGAGCGGCAACATCCAGTATGTCTACCTCTTCATCCTGCTGGCCGTTGTCGTGTTGGGGCTGGCGTGCGTCAACTACGCCAACCTAGCCGTGGCGCGGTCCATGAGCCGAGCGCGCGAGGTGGGGATGCGCAAGGTGTCCGGCGCGAGCCGCGGGCAGATCGCGTGGCAGTTCGTCAACGAGTCGGTCGTGATGGCCGCCGTGGCGCTGGTCGCCGCGCTGCTGGTGGTGCCGCTCGTGCTGCCGTTGATGGGCGAGCTGCTGGCCCGTCCGTTGTCGCTGGCCGATCTCGATTGGCGCATTGTGGCGGCGCTGATGCTGGGGCTTCCGGTCGTCATCGGCGGGCTCGCTGGGGGCTACCCGGCCGTGCTCATGATGGCGACGCGGCCGATGGAGGCGCTGACGGGACGCCTCACTACAACCCGGCGGCGTCGGCTGGGCTTGCAGGAGGTGCTGGTCGTGGGGCAGTACGCGGCGTCCGTCGTGCTCGTAGTGGGCAGCGTGGTGGTCTACCAGCAGTTGCAGTACGTGCAAGACCAGGATCTCGGCTACGACCGCGAGCAGATCGTGACGGTGCGCGCCAACGACGTGGCCATCGGCGAGCAGTTTGAGGCGATTCGCGAGCGGTGGCTGCAGCACCCGTACGTGGAGGCGGTGAGCTACTCGAAGTTTGTGCCCACGGCCATCGGCAACACGCAGGGCATCGTCGGCTGGGAGGGCGGCCCGGAGGACGGGCGCGTGTCAGCTCACACCACCAGCGCCGACCACGACTACATGGACGTGTACGGCATGGAGATCATCGCGGGGCGCGGCTTCTCGCGCGACTTCGCGGCGGATACGATGGGCGCGCGCGGCGTCATCCTCAACGAGACGTCGGTGGCGGGCATCGGCTGGACGCCGGAAGAGGCGCTCGGCAAAACGCTCTTTCTCACCGATGGCGAGGGGCGCCGCACGGTGATCGGCGTCATGGCGGATGTACACGTCAACTCGGTGCAGGCCGCGCTCCAGCCGTTCGTCCTGACGCTGGACCAGTATCCCACCGGCTACCTCTCGGTGAAGGTGCGGAGCGAGCAGCTGCCCGAGACGCTGGCGATGCTGGAGGAGACCATCCAGTCCGTCACGCCGTACCCGGTGGAGTATCGGTTCATGGACGACCACTTCGCGCGGCTCTTCGAGCAAGAGCAGCAAGCCGGGCAACTCGTCGGCGTCTTTACCTTCTTGGCGCTTGTGATCGCCTCGATGGGGCTGTTTGGGCTGGCCGCGTACCACACACGGCGGCGCACCAAGGAGATCGGCATCCGCAAGGTGCTCGGCGCCTCCACCAACGCGCTCATGGCCTCGCTCTCGGCCGACTTTATGAAGCTGGTCCTGCTGGCGTTCGTGGTGGCCGTGCCGCTGAGCTACTTCGCCATGCAGCAGTGGCTGGAGGCGTTTACGTACCGCATCGACTTAGGCGTGGGCCTGTTCGTGGGCATCGGGGCCGTGGTGGTGCTGGTGGCGCTGGCCACGGTGAGCGGCCACACGCTGCGTGTCGCCACAGCCGATCCTGTAGACAGCTTGCGCCATGAGTAAGCCGTTCGATCTAGAGGTCGCCATCGCGACGTGGCGGCAGTTTCACGCGCAACAGCGGGCGTTCTCGGCGGGCGACCTCGACGAGCTGGAGCGTCACCTGCGCGACCACACGACGCACCTCGTGGAGGCTGGACTCGCGCCCGAGGCGGCGTTCCATCGGGCGGTGGAAGCGGTAGGCGATTACGGAGCTGGGGAGGCCGAATATCGGAAGGTGCAATGGGCCAAGCTGCGACGGCAAGGCCGCATCCGACACGAACTACACTGGAGACTATCCATGCTCAAGAACTACTGGACCGTGGCGGTGCGCAGCATGCAGCGCCAGAAGGGCTACGCCAGCATCAACATCATCGGGCTCACCCTGGGACTGGCGTGCTTCATGCTCCTCGCGCTGCTGGTGCAGTTCGAGCTGAGCTACGACACGTTCCATCCCGATGCCGACCGGACGTACCGCATCGCCCGCGACACGCCAGCGCGCGCATATACGGGCACCACGCAGCGTGCCGCAACCCCCGGGCCACTCGTCCCCGCGTTAGAGGCGGAGTTTCCAGAGGTGGAGGCTGCCGCCCAACTGGCCAAAGGTGAGGCGATCATCCGGCACAATGGCGAGGCCTTCAACGCGTCGGGTATCTTTGCCAGCCCCGCCCTGTTCGAGGTGTTTCGCTTCCCGGTGGAGCAGGGCACGTTGGAAGGCGCCCTGGATGCGCCCGACCGCGTCGTGCTCACGGCTTCGCTCGCCGAGAAGTATTTCGGCACCGCCAATCCTGTGGGGCAGACGCTGCTGATGGCACACAGCGGCGAGCACTTCAGCGGCGAGCTGACCATGACGGTAGCGGCAGTCATCGCCGACGTGCCGCCCAATAGCCACCTCGCGTTCGATTACGTCGTGCCCGCGCAGTCGTCGCGTGAGCTGGCGGCGTACTTGGATGCGTGGTTCAGCAATAGTTACTACACCTACGTCCGCCTCCGCGAGGGAGCCAACCTGGAGCCGTTCGCGA
The DNA here is from genome assembly GCA_038747545.1 of Bacteroidota bacterium. GTDB lineage: Bacteria > Bacteroidota > Rhodothermia > Rhodothermales > JBCCMF01 > JBCCMF01. Next base: position 9,982 of record JBCDJT010000095.1, on the reverse strand, counting down.
GCAACCTCGTGGTGCTCGGCGCGCGAACGGCGGAAGCGGCGGGGGATGATGCCGTGACCTACTTCGCGCAGCCCCTCACCGACATCTACCTGCGCTCGGAGGCGGCCTTCGAGTTCGGCGCCCGCGGTGATCTCCGCTACGTGTATCTGTTCGCGGCGATTGCGGTGTTGATTGTCCTCATTGCGGGCATCAACTACGTCAACCTGGCCACGGCGCGGTCGGCGGTACGTGCGCGAGAGGTGGGCGTGCGCAAGGTGCTGGGCGCGCATCGGCGGCAGCTGATCGGGCAGTTCATGGCGGAGGCCGTGGTGCCCGCGCTGCTGGCCGTGGTGCTGGCGCTAGCGGTGGTCGTGCTGGTGCTGCCCGCGTTCAGCGGCCTCGTGGGGCGGCTGCTCACGCTGGATGGGCAGGGAAGCATGCTCGTCCTGCTGGTGGGCATCGGGCTGGGCGTGGGCGTGCTGGCAGGAAGCTACCCCGCGCTGCTGCTCTCGGGGTTCGAGCCGGTACGTGCGATGAAGGGGCGGGCGCCACAGCAGGCTGGGCGGCCCACGCTGCGGCGCGTGCTCGTCGTCAGCCAGTTTGCCATCACCATCGCGCTCTTGGTGGGCACCTTCGCCATCCAGCAGCAGCTGCGCTTCATGCAGGACCAGGAGACGGGCCTCGACCGCGAGCAGGTGATCCAGATCGAGATGCAAGACCGCACTGTCTTCGACGACCGCTACCTCGCGCTCAAGCAAACGCTGGAGGCCCATCCCCGCGTCCTCGGGGTCACGGCGGCGCAGACCAGCCCCGTCGATGTGGACGCCGCCTCGCGGGCGCAAGGCTGGGAAGGCGCCCCCACCGATGAGTCGCTGCTCGTCTACCGGTCGATCATCCAGCACGACTTCGTGGACGTGTTTGGCTTGGAGCTGGTGGAAGGCCGCGACCTCTCGCCGGATCGCCCCGCCGATGCCGAGGCGGGCATGCTCATCAACGAGACGCTGCGGCAACAGCTGGGGTGGGATACGGCCGTGGGCCGCCGCTTCGACTTCCACGGTCGCGAGGCGCTGATCACAGGCGTCGTCAAAGACTTCCACTTCCACTCGCTGCATCGCGAGGTGGCGCCGATTGCGATGTTTCTGGATAGCGGCTGGTGGTTTCCATACCAGCGCGTGTTCGTGAAGGTGCGCCCCGAGGCCATGCCCGAGACGGTGGCGTTCCTGGAAGCGACGATGGCAGAGTTCTCGCCGGGCTACCCGCTAGAGTACACATTCTTGGATGAGGCGTACGCACAGATGTACCAGACCGAGGCGCAGCTGGGCGGCCTCGTCAACGCTTTTACCGCGCTCGCGCTGCTGATCGCCTGCCTGGGGCTGTTCGGGCTGGCCGCCTACGCAGCCGAGCGCCGCACGAAGGAGATTGGCGTGCGCAAGGTGCTGGGCGCCAGCGTGCCCGGCTTAGCAGTGCTGATGGCGCGCGAGTTCGTCGCGCTGATGGGTGTCGCGTTCGTGCTGGCCGTACCCATCGCCTACGTCGTGATGCAACAGTGGCTAAGCGGCTTCGCCTACCGCATCGACCTCGGCATCGGCCTGTTCATCTCCGTCGCGGGCCTCGTGCTCGTGGTCGCCTTGCTGACGGTGAGCTACCAATCCATCAAGGCCGCGCTCGCCGATCCGGTCGAGAGCCTGCGCTACGAATAATCACCCGCACTACTGCCTCCGCCATGTCCAACTTTAACCGCGAAGCTGCCATCGCCACCTGGCGCCAGTTCCACGAGCGCCAAGCTGCGCTCACGTCCAGTGATCTCGACGAGTTGGAACGCCACCTGCGTGACCAAACCGCACAGCTGGTCGCCGCCGGAAGAGAAGAGGGCGCCGCCTTCCGCGAAGCGATGCAGAAGCTAGGCGACGCAGCGACGGGCGAGGCCGAATACGGCAAGGTGTATTGGGCCAAGGCACGACAGCAGCAGCGCATCGGGGCTGAGCTGCAGGTGCGCTGGGCGATGCTGAAGACGTACCTCGTCGTGGCCGCGCGGCATGTGCGGCGGCATCCGGGCTTTGCGTTCATTCATCTGGCTGGGCTGGCGCTGGGAATGGCCTGCACGCTGCTCATCGGGGCGTACGCATGGCAGGAGTCGAGCTTCGACCAGTTCCACGCGGATGCGGAGTCGATTTTTCGCGTCAACTGGGATTTTAACTACGAGAGCGGGGAAGGGGTAGGACCAGGCACGCCACCGCCGCTGGCCGCACGGTTTGCCGAGAACATCCCCGAGATTGCGAGCACGATCCGCCTGCGCCCCATTAATGACCTGACGGTTCGGCAGGGGGAGCAGGTCCGCAATGAGTCAGGCATTGTAGCAGCCGATCCAAATCTCTTTTCGTTTTTCAGCTTCGAGCTGCTCGTGGGTGATCCCGAGACGGCGCTGGTGGAGCCCAACAGCGTAGTGCTTACCGAGACCGCTGCGCGGGCCTACTTCGGCGATGCCGACCCGATGGGGGCAACGCTCATCATCGGCAAGACGCGCCCCATGTTTCGCTCGGTCTACGAGTCTACGTTCCGCGTCACTGGCATCGTGGCCGATCCGCCGCCAACGTCGCACATCACGTTCACCATGCTGACGTCGATGGCGTCGCACCCCGAAGTGGCCTACTTCGACTGGAGCTGGATCTGGATGCAGGTGGTCACCTACGTGAAGCTGCACGACCCGGCGACGGCGGAGGTCGCGCAGGCCAAGATGCCCGAATTGGTCGGTCGGTTTGCGCCCGACGCCTTTGCCCGCGTAGGGATGTCGTACGAAGACATGATGGCGAACGGCTGGCGGTGGGACTTTGTGCTCCAGCCGATGACCGACGTTTACCTGGGCGGCGACGTGGTGGGCAACCGCCTCGGTCCGCTAGGCAATCACACGTACGTGCGGCTGTTCTTGATCGCCGGGCTGCTGGTGCTCCTCATCGCCATTATTAACTTCGCCAACCTGACAACGGCGCAGTCGCTGGGGCGCGTGCGCGAGATCGGCGTGCGCAAGGTGCTGGGCTCGCAGCGGCGCATGCTGGCGGGGCAGTTTCTGTCCGAGTCGATGGCGTTCAGCCTGCTAGCGTTGCCGCTTGCCGTGCTCCTGGTGGTTGCGGCACTTGGGCCGTTTGAGCAACTGGCCGAGCAGCCGCTGCTGCTGGCCGAACGCGCGAGCTGGGTAGGGCTGGCGGGCCTCGTCGCCTTTGCGGCGCTGGTCGGTGCACTGGCGGGCAGCTACCCCGGGCTATATCTGTCCTCGTTCCGTCCGGTGCAGGTGCTGAAGGGCGCGTTCCGGGCATCCAAGGCCAGCCAAGCGGTGCGGCGTGTGCTGGTCGTCACGCAGTTCGTGCTCACCATCGGGCTGATCGCCTCGGCGCTCGTCGTGCAGCAGCAGATGGCGTTCCTCCGCACCACCGATGTCGGCTTCGACCGCGAACATATCGTCGCCATCTCCAACTACGATCAGCGTCTGGGCACCCAGGCCGAGGCGTTCCGAGCGCAACTGAGGCAGTACGCGTCGATAGAGAACGCCGCCATCTCGACCCACCTCCCGCCCAACTTCGGGTTCGAGGACTACTTCCGAGTCTCCGGCCAGGGCGATGCGCAGGTGGGGCTGGTGACGTACCTCGCCGATGCCTACCTCACCGAGACGTTGGGGCTTGAGGTAACAGAAGGGCGCGCGTTTGAAGCGGGGCGCGACGAGGCGCGCAACGTGCTCGTCAACGAGGCCGCCGTGCGCGAGTTTGGATGGGATGACCCGATTGGACAGACCGTCAGCTACGAGGACGACACCTACACCGTCGTGGGAGTGATGCGCGACTTCAACGCCCTCGCCCTCCAGCTGCCCATCGTGCCGTTCGCCGTCTTCCACGCGTCGTCGGAGCTGTTCACCATTCAGGAAAGCGAGATCGCCGTGCGCTTGGCGCCGGGCGATGTGCAGGCCGGGTTGGCCGCGATCGAGGCCGAGTGGTCGCGTTTTGCCCCGGACGTACCGCTCGACTATGCGTTCCTCGACGACAGCTTCGATGCGCAGTACGTGGCCGAGGCGCGGCTGGGCACGCTTTTCGGCGTCTTCGCCACCATCGCCATCCTGATTGCGTGCATGGGGCTGGTGGGGCTCATGGCCTTCACCGCGCAGCAGCGCACGAAGGAGGTGGGCGTGCGCAAAGTGCTCGGCGCCAGCGTGCCGAGCATCCTCGTGCTCTTCGCGCGCGACTTTGTGGCACTGATTGGCGTCGCGTTCGTCATCGCGGCGCCACTGGCGTTCGTCGTGACGGACGGCTGGCTGGATGACTTCGCCTTCCAGATGCACCTGGGGATCGGCGTCTTCCTCGCCACGGGGGCGCTGGTGTTGGTCATCGCCCTGGTCACCGTCAGCTACCAAGCGATCTCCGCCGCCACCGCCGATCCTGTCGAGAGCCTGCGCTACGAATAACCGCCTCCGCGATGCTACACTTTGATCTAGAAACCGCCATCGCCACGTGGCGCCGGTTCCACGAACAGCAGGCGTCGTTCACCACGGAGGATGTGGACGAGTTGGAGCGTCACCTGCGCGATCACACGACGCGGTTGATGGCCGAAGGCATGAGCGACGAGGCGGCGTTCCGGCACGCGACGCAGCAGGTGGGCGATGTGGCAGGAGGAGCGACGGAGTACGAGAAGGTGCAGTGGGACAAGCTGCGGCGCACGCGTGGCCTCGCCGAGGTCGCGGCGTTGCAAGGCGCGATGCTGCGCAACTACCTCACCACGGCGCTGCGCAACCTGCGGCGCCATCCGGGCTTCGCCTTCATCAACATAACCGGCTTGGCGCTGGGGATGGCCTGCTGCCTGCTGTTGCTGCACTATGCGCAGTACGAGTTGAGCTTCGACCGTTTCCACACGCAGCACGAGCACCTGTACCGCGCCGCCACACAGGTCATAGAGCCCGGACGTGGCGAACTGCCGCTGTTCGGGGCTACAGGGCACCAGTTCGGCGTGCTCATGGCCGATGCCGTACCCACCATTGAGCACATCGCCCGCATCCAGCCCAACTTCGGCTACGCGGTCGTCGCCGCAGAGCGGCCGACAGGCACGCAGGTGTTCAGGGAGACAGAGGCGATGTATGCCGACTCCACCTTCCTACGCATGTTCGACTTCCCCATCGTGCAGGGGGATCGGCAGCAGGCCTTGACCGAGCCCGGCACCGTGTGGCTCTCGGCCTCGGCAGCGCGCCGCTACTTTGGCGATGCCGATCCCATCGGGCAGACGCTGGCGGTGACGGCCTGGGTGCGCGGCGACTACACCGTGGCGGGCGTCTTCGCCGACGTGCCGCCCAACTCGCACCTCCAGTTCGAGGTGCTGCTACCGATGGCAGACTTGCTGGCACTCTGGCGCTACAATCACGAGCCTGAACGCGGCTGGGACCGGCGCAACTTTGCCACGTACGTCCAGCTGCGCCCCGGCGCCGACGTGAGAGCTGCCGAGGCGCTGATGACGCAGACGTTCGTGACGCAACGCCGCGAGGCGCTTGCGGCCCGCAACCACACCAGGCGCGTCCACTTGCAGCCGCTCACGGACATCCGCCTCGACGCGTCCATCACAGCTCCGGCGTCAAACACGGGCGACGAGCGGGCCGTGTGGGTCGGCCTCGCCATCGGGCTCGTCACGCTGCTGCTGGCGCTCATCAACTACGTCAACCTGGCCACGGCGCGGGCGCTGGACCGGGCGCGAGAGATCGGCGTGCGCAAGGTGGTCGGCGCGCATCCCCAACAGCTGATTCGGCAGTTCTTGCTGGAGTCGGCGCTCGTGCTGTGCGTGGCGCTGCTGCTGGCCGTCGGCGTGGCGTCGCTGTGCGTGCCGCTGGTCAATGGCCTCATCGGGACGCACCTGCCGTTGGACCTTTGGCGGCACCCGCTGACGCTGGCTGTGGTGGGGACGCTGGTACTGCTAGGACCGCTGCTGGCGGGGGGCTATCCGGCGTTGGTGCTGGCTGCGTTCCGTCCGGCGCAGGTGCTGAAGGGGAGTGCCGCACGCCTCGGCCCGCGCCCGCGCCTGCGGCACGGCCTCGTCATCGCGCAGTTCGCCGTGACGTTCGTGCTGCTCACCAGCACGGTCGTGATTCACCAGCAGGTGCGCCATATGGAAGACCTCGACACGGGCCTCAACTTGGACGAGGTGCTGGTGGTGGAGCGGCCGCGGGTGCGTGTGGGGCAGGGCTTTGGCGAGGGCGAGGTGTGGACGGGCCAACAGGAGGCGTTCAAGGCCGCGCTCTTGCAGCTGCCGGGCATCGAGCACGTGGGCGGCTCAACCACGACACCCGGGCGCGGCTTTAACTACTACACCCCCATCTTCCGCGAGGGCGAGGCGCCCAACAACGGCCACCGCTCGCGCTCCACCAGCATCGACCACGACTTCTTGGCTGCGTACGATCTCTCGGTGCTGGCCGGGCAGCCGTTCCGACCGGGCACGCCGCTCTCCGACGCCGTGGAGCCGCCCGCGCTCGTCAACGAGACGGCGGTGCGCGCCCTCGGCTATGCCAGCAATGCCGACGCCGTGGGGCAGCGCATCGAGAACGGGCGCGGCGAGGAGTTCACCATCCAGGGCGTGGTGAGCGACTTCCGGTGGTCGTCCGCGCACGAGCCCGCCGAGGCCGTCGTCTTCCTCTACGAGACGCGCTACGGCGACTTCTCGCTCAAGCTGGGCCGCGCCGACTTGGCCGCCACCATCGACGGCATCCAAGCGCTCTTCGAGCAGCACTTTCCCGGCAACCCGTTCATCTATCTCTTCGCCGACGGCGCCGTGAGCGCGCAGTACGCCGAGGACCAGCAGCGCGCCACGCTGTTCTCCACGTTCACGGGGCTCGCGGTGTTCATCGCCTGCGTTGGGCTCTTTGGCCTCGCCGCGTTCACGGCCGAGCGGCGCACCAAGGAGATCGGTGTGCGCAAGGTGCTGGGCGCGAGTGTGCCGGGCCTGGTGACGCTGATGGCGCGCGAGTTTGTGGTGCTGCTGGCCGTCGCGTTCGCCGTCGCCGTGCCCATCGCCTTCGTCGTCATGCAGCGCTGGCTCAACAGCTTCGCCTACCGCATCGACCTCGGCATAGGGCTGTTCGTCGCCGTCGCGGGCCTCGTGCTCGTGGTGGCGCTGCTGACGGTGAGCTACCAATCCGTCAAAGCCGCGCTCGCCGACCCCGTCCAGAGCCTGCGGTACGAATAGGTAGCGGGCGCCAGGAGGTGGGCGCTGATGAACGCGGGTGTTCATTATCGGGCAGTTGGCCGAGTGGTCAGTGGGCTAAACCAGCGGAAAATGATTGTGGCACGGGCTATGTAACGTGCCGGGGCTGTCGCTTCTCCTGACCTCATCGCCCCCATGTTCTCCAACTTCCTGGTGATCTCAGCGCGCCTGCTCAAGCGCTATCCTAGCTACACGCTCATCAACGTCGGTGGCCTGGGGATTGGCCTGGCCGCGTGTCTGTGCATGCTGCTCTTTGTGGCCCATGAGCGCTCCTATGATCAGTTTCATCCTTCGGCAGATGAGCTGTATCGCGTCCACATCCAGGACACGAGTGTAGGGAGCAACAGCTCGCAATTGCCGGAGATGATCGTGCCACAGCTGGTGAGCGATTACCCCGCCATCACGGCTGGCGCTCGCGTCAGCCCCGCCTACAAGCCGATGCTGCTGGAAGCCGAAGAGGGGGCGCGGAAGTACGAAGCAGGGTTTGTACAGTCGGAGTCGGCGTTCTTCGAGCTATTTACCGTTGGCGAAGTGCTCTACGGATCGGTAGAAGGTGCGCTGGACACCCCGGACGGCGCTGTGATCACCGATCGTGCGGCCCTCAAGCATTTCGGGACAGCGAATGCCGTGGGCAAGACGTTCGCCACGGTAGATGAAGAGCTTTTTGACATCGAAGGCTTTGAAAAGAACAACAGGCTCTCCTTCGCGGATCGCGGGCTAGTAACGTACCAGGTGCGCGCCGTTGTGGCGTCCATGCCATCGAACTCCAGCATCCAGTTCGAGGTGCTCACCCCGCTCGTGCCAACGGGCATGATGCAGTGGAATATCTCGACCTATGACAGCTACGTCCGCATTCCCAATGCGCATGAAGTCGCCTCGCTCGAGGCCCAGATGCCTGCGTTTGCCGAGCGCTACAACAACCTGCGTCCCGAAGAAACAACGGTAGTCTTCCAGCCGCTGGCAGACGTACACCTGAACCCGTCGTTCGGGGCCTCGGCGGCCCTGGGCGGGCCACGGCTCTACCTCACCGTCTTCTCCGTGGCTGCGTTCCTGTTGCTCCTGATTGGCTGCATCAACTATATGAATCTCGCCACAGCCCGTGCGGCACGTCGCGCTCGTGAGGTAGGCGTTCGTAAAGCCCTGGGGGCTTCTCGCCCACAACTCATAGCGCAGTTCTTCGGCGAGGCGTTGGTGGCCGCTGTGGGCGCGCTGGCCGTTGGCTTAGTGCTGGCTGCACTGGCATTACCCGCCTTCAACGCTGTCGTGGGCATCGACCTGTCGCTGGGCATGCTGGCCACGCCATTCTGGGTAGTCACGCTGGGGAGTGTTGTTCTCCTGATGGCCTTCGTGAGCGGCTTATACCCGGCCCTCCACCTGTCGCACTATCGCCCGGTGAGGGTGCTGAAGGGCGGGCGGTTGCACGAGCGTGGACGGCTGCGCCAGGGGTTGGTCGTCGTGCAGTTTGCCGCTTCCGTGCTGCTAGTCTTTGCGACCGTCGTCGTGGATCAGCAGCTGACGTACGTGCGCGATGCGCAGCTCAACATCAAGGGTGAGCAGGTGATTGTGGTGGATAACGAGCGCGCCTCGCTGAACCGGGCAGCCTACGAGGACTTCCGCAATGAGCTGATGGGGAATCCTGCGGTCTCGCATGTGGCGTGGGGCGAGTTACCGGGCCGCGTGCGCTATGGCAGCAGCGCAGTATTTGGCGATGATGAGGAAAACACGATGCTCTCCATCTTATTCGTCGAGGATGAATACCTGGATGCCCTGGAGCTGACCCTCGTGGAAGGAACCAACTTTGAAGACGCGCTCTACACGGATAAGGACAGGCTGGTGCTCATCAACGAGACGGCTGCCCAGTTGTATCAAGGCGATGACCCGCTGATGAGCCTGGAGCGATCAAAGTTCAACGGGGGCCGGGTTGTGGGCATCCTGGAAGACTTCCACGTGCAGCCGTTGAACCAAGAGATTAAACCCGTCGTGCTCGTGCATAGCGAGGGCTCACGCGGGACGCTGCTGGTGCGCTCAGCGGAGGGCCGCACCGCTGAGGCGCTGGCCGCCGTCGAAACCGCGTGGGCCGCCCGCGTCGCCGACCGGCCGCTCACCTTCAGTTTCCTCGACGACACACTGGACGAAGCGTACCAGGCCGAACGCCGCCTGGGCAACGTGTTCAGCCTCTTCGCCTTCCTCACCACCATCGTGGCGTGCTTGGGGCTGTTTGGGCTGGCCGCCTTCGCCGCCGAGCAGCGAACGAAAGAGGTCGGCATCCGCAAGGTGCTGGGCGCGTCTATGACGTCGCTGGTGCAACTGCTGTCGGTGCAACTGCTCAAGCAGGTCACCGCTGCCGTCGTCCTGGCTTTCCCGATCGGGTACTTGCTGCTCGATGCGTGGCTGGACGACTTTCCCTACCGCATCGACATCGGGATCGGCTTACTGCTGGTGCTGACCCTAGCAATGCTGGTCGTGGCGTGGGGGACGATTGCGTACCAAGTCATCACGACGGCACGCGCCAACCCCGTGCGTGCGCTCCGCTACGAGTGAAGATTACTCGCGTGCATCATTTTCAGGAATTGATCGTCGCGTGTTGAACGGGGTAAGGAAGAAGCTGTCGTTCAGTTCTTTATGCGATATGTGCAGGTCTTTGCACATAGCTTTGTACAAGAGAACCAACCGGTCATGAATATAGCGGTGGTCACACTGGTTGATGCCTGAAACCGCAGTGCTCAAACCAGCCCTGCGCATCCGTAGCCACCACACGTTCCACCGACGACTCCAAAGCCTT
>JBCDJT010000094.1:0-19773 GCA_038747545.1 Bacteroidota bacterium | reverse complement strand
GAGGGTCCTTCGGCGGCGAGGTCGTGCCGGAAGGCCATGAGCAGCGTGGCGACGGCGTGTTGGAGCAGCGGATCGTCGGGCAGCGCCTCGCGGCGGGCATAGACGACCTGGAGGGCAGCGTCCCAACGTCGCGCCTGGATATGTTGGAAGAGTTGTTCGGTGGGCGAAGCGGTCATCGCCAGCGGGGGCTAGCGGGTGAGCGAACCATACGCACCACCGGATGCTGCCGCCGCGTCTGGTGCAGGCTGCAGCCGCGTGAACGGAAAGCCGTTGCATCCTGAGCGGGGCTGGCTGCGATCTGCGATCTGCACGGCCTCCGCGGCCTCCGGCGTTGGTGCGTCGTAGGCACTCAGACAAAACGCCCAGGTGTAGGGCGGCATGTCCAGTGGCATCCAGTCGATCCGGGTAAACCGCCCGCGCGCGCTGGCATTGCTCGCGTCGTTTTGCGCGATGAGGTACTGCGCATCAGCCTCCCATCGCAACACTTGGTAGCGCAAGCTAGGCTGATGGTGCCACAATTCGGTTGTCACGGTGTGCAGGTCGCCGTAATCGTCCACAAACGTGCCCAGCAGCGCAGCGTCTGGTGTGGAGGCATCGCGTTGGCACCCCACGGTCAGCATGGCTAGAACGACTGCGAGGACTCTCACCGCGCCTCGGCCTTGAGCAGGTGGTCAAACTTCTTCCTGAACTTGCGCACCTTGGGCGCCACCACGAACATACAGTAGGGCTGGTAGGTGTTGTTCTGGAAGTACTGCTGGTGATAGTCCTCCGCCACGTAGAAGTCGCCGAGCGGCGTCACCTCGGTCACGATCGCGCCGTCCCAGATGCCTGCAGCCTCGACCTCAGCGATGATGGCTTCCGCTACCTCCCGCTGCGCGTCGTCGTGTGTGTAGATGGCCGAGCGGTACTGCGTGCCCACGTCGTTGCCTTGTCGGTTCAGCGTGGTCGGATCATGGATGGTGAAGAAGATCCGCAGCAGGTCGGCGTAGCTGATGGCCTCGGGGTCGAACGTAACTTGCACGACCTCCGCATGGCCCGTGGTGCCGTTGCAGACCGCCTTGTACGTCGGGTTGACCACGTGGCCGCCCGTATAACCGGAGACGACGCGCGCCACGCCGACGGCCTGCTCGAAGACAGCTTCGAGGCACCAAAAGCACCCGCCGCCCAATGTTGCTTGTTCTGTTGCCATGAAAGCTGGAGTAGTTGTCTTGACTGCTGGCTTCTGGAACGTCCTGACAATCCGCCGGGGTCCCTATGCCGTATTGAGGACCTGTGGATGCCACCCCTTGACTAACGAGCCGGGTTGAACTTTGCGTACGCCACCAGGATGCACACTCAGGCCACACGGAGACATATACCGGGTGGCCGTGATCCAGGCGGTGGCATTGACACCACTTCTATCGAAGCGCAACGACGTGCCAGCTCCCGATTACTTTGCATCGCTCGTTGCCCCGGCAGATACCAGCGCAGCGACATAACCCCGTCGCTCGGCAGACACCTCACCTGATGTCGCATGGGATGCGGTCGTTCCAACCTCGTCATTTATGGGAACGATGTGGCCGTACGCCGTACACAGCTACCCCATCCCGGCCCTTCACTGCCGAGGTATGAGGCATCAGCCCCCTCACCAAGCTGCATGCCCTAGTAGGGCAGGCCATCTACCATGGATTCCACAACCCTCGCTGTGCCATTAATGGCGCGGCTGAAAACCGAGACACGTGCTGCACACGAAGCGGCTGAGTTCGCGTTTAACTTGGAGGCCGTCTTGCAACGTCCGGCCGCCTATGCCCGCATCCTGCAGCGCTTCCACGCTCTCCACAGCCAAGTCGAGCCACTCCTGAGCGTGTGGGACTGGGCATCGCTTGGCCTCGACTTCGATGCGCGGCGTAAACTGCCCGCCCTCAACGCTGACTTGGCCTTCTTAGGTGTAGCACCTTTGACTGATCGTCAGCCCGCCGCCCCGTTTGCCCTAGCTACGCATGCCGAGGCCGTAGGCGCCCTCTACGTGATCGAGGGCTCAACGCTGGGCGGACGCATCATTGCTAAGCAAGTGCGCAAAGCACTGGGCTTCACCCAAACGCAGGGCGCCCGGTATTTTTCGGGGTATGGTGCAGAGACTGGCGCGTACTGGAAGCGGTTCAGCCATGCGGTGAATGCGTTCGGCAACCGTGAGCAGCAGAACTGGTTACCAATTATTAACGGAGCGGTGATGACTTTTGCTGCCTTTCAGCATCATATTGCGCCAGCGTAGAGTACTCACTTGCGTTTTTTCCGATTCAAATGGCCCGTTCGCCCTCTGTTTTGCGCTATTATTCGTGTACAACCAGTAGACTGCAACACCAGTTGTGACTTTTCGCCAGAACCCAGACGTTATACAGAGCGGGCAACAGGACGAAATCGTCTTGCTGCACCCTGGTAGCGGACAATACCTCTCCCTCGACGGCGTAGGTGCTTTCATCTGGCGCCTCTTCGACGATAACCAACAAGCCTCACTGAACCAGATTGCTCGCGCCGTATGTCAAGCCTACGCTGTTGAAGAGGAAACCGCCACGGCGGACGTCCAGCAGTTCGCCGAAGTGTTAATCCAGAATGGGTTGCTACTCGCAGATCAGACGGTCTAAACATTCGAACCCTATTCACTCTCAACCTCACTCGAGATCATGAAAAACTCCATCCAGGCTGTTTCAAATGCTACGCTTGCCGTTAGCGCCCCTACAGCTACCCCTCGCTTAGTCTACAGCGCTCCCAAGCTCAACATTATTGGCGATCTTGCTAAAGTGTCGCAGGTCTCGCTCCCCAAAGCGTTCTTCTTCCGGACCATAACCTGAACGTCTTTACTGCAGGCTCTCGGGCTACCGGATCATGTTTCTGTACTCCTGTTTCGGAGAGCGTGTAGCCTCTGCGTTCCCCCTGCCGCTTGAAGCAGCCCCATTGGGCACCTCATCTGTCAGTATCCTGCCGGGGGTAGCGTCTTACTCTTTGCCCAACATTAATGCTGGTCTCAACTTTGAGCTAAGGGGGCGTAACCTGCAGCTTTACTATGCCGATGCAGGCAACTTCGTCCTTGATCCAACAGGTCACATCTACGCCACGGCGCTGCAGGAGCCGCCATCACCGTTTTTCTACCGCTTCATCGCGATGAACATGCTGGGTCTCTTGCTCATGATGAGGGGGCGCCTAGTTCTTCATGGGTCAGGGGTCGCCACAACAGACGGCCAGGCCCTCATCGTTGGCAAATCGGGCGCAGGCAAGTCCACGCTGACCCTGGCCCTGCATGCTGCTGGTTACCCACTTGTCTGCGACGATGTAGCTGTCATCAATATAGAAAAGCGACCGTATGCAGAGCGGGGCGTCCCCTATGTGAAGGCCTGGGGCGATGCGCTCCACACACTCAACATTCCTGCTCAGCCGCTTGAACAACTATCAGCCCAGGTTCAGAAGCGCCTCGTGCCTTTCACACCTGCTACGTTGGCGGGGGGATTGCGGCGAATTTACGTGCTTGAACCTGCGGAGCGTGTGACGCTGGAGCCCATGCCTTTCGCGGGCGCCTTCGAGCACCTGGTGCGGCACACCTTTATGCCGCGCGGGCTGGAGTTGGTAGGGCAACAGCAGCGCCACTTTGCCGACTTGGCCAGTCTGCTGCGCCATGTGGAGGTTTACCGAATCACGCGCACCTCGGACTTCACCTCGCTAGCCGAGTGCGTGGCGCTCATTGGTGACAAGGCAAGGTAAGCGCTAGAGTGCCTTCGTTATGCCTGATCGAGAAGCCCGTATCGTCCTGGCGAGTCTGCTGGCTCCGCTACCTGAGGTCTCCTTCCAGCAAGTCAATTATGAGCGGCTAGGCGAAATGGTTGTGCAGCATAACTTGTACAACCATGTGCTCCACCTCATAGCGAGGGCAACAAGGGGCGTTGAGCCTGCATTTCACACCATGCTCCAGGAGCAAGCTCTCCTGGCCAAGCAGCATGGCCTTCTGCTCACCTACCAACTGCGCCGCGTCCTGACGGCCCTTAGTCAACATCAGGTCCGAGCGATCCCGTTAAAAGGCCCTGTACTCTCCGAAAGGCTGCATAAAGATATCAGCTACAGGACTAGTGCCGACCTCGATGTCTTCGTAGAGTTTGCCCATTTGGAGACCAGCTTCCGGGCACTAAATGAAGTAGGATTCAAGCGCCTGTACAGGAACGACCAGGCCTCGTACAAAGACGTACTTTTGGTGGAGGAGACGACTGGCGTAAAACTGGAAATGCACGTTCGGTTGATAAACCCAATGTCGTTCAGTTATGGCTTTCCTGAAAGCACCCTATGGGAGCGCGCCACTCCAGCAGTCTTCCAAAACGTATCGCACTACCAACTGGCCCCCGAGGACGAATTCGCTTATTTGTGTGTTCATTGCCTGTCTCACCTTGGTATTATTGAACTTAAGTGGCTCGCCGATCTTTATGCCTACCTTCACTGCCAAAAGGATACCGCGGCCTTTGTGACCCACGTGCAAGGGTCCACCCACCTCCAGTCTCTTCAACCAGCCATTCGGTTTATCTTGGGGTTACTCAATGCTATCGCTGACTACCTATCCGCGCCTCGGCCCTGCCCTGGGATACATACCACGGAAGAGCGGTTATATGCATACGTGATCCAGCACTTACTGTGGGATGCCAAACTGCCCATCTGGGATCGATTCCGGCTCAAATACTACATTGCTCGGACCCACCAGAATCCTTCCACACACTTTCTCAAGATGGTAGCTCGGTCGATCGCCGTCAGCTCAGAGAAAGAGGATGCTGTGGATACAGGAGCCACATGGAAGCGGATAGTCAGGCTGTTGCGACCGGAAGGCAAGAGATTACTGCTATGAAGACAAAGCTTTATCTACTCCTCGCTATCCTTTCTGTGTGGCTGTGGTACCCAGCCAGCGCTCATGCCGTGCAGAGTACGGACTGGTACCAAGCAGAGCGTACGTACCTGAAGATTCCTGTAGCGACTGATGGCGTAGTGCTGCTCACGGGTGCCGACCTAGCCCAGGCTGGTCTTGAAATAGCCCAGATGCGCCCAGACCAGTTGCAACTTCTTGAGCGCGGTTCTGCCATTCCGTTCTACTTCTCTGAGCAGGCCAGCGATCGCGTACTGCCCACCGATACCCTCATTTTTTTCGGCGAGCGAAATACGGGCGTCGATGATGCATGGGCGTATATCAATCCCGAGACAGACCGCAGTAGCCCACACCTCAGTCTCTATTCTGATACCACCTACTATTGGTTGACGACGCAAAACGCTCCTGCTGCGCGCCGTTACCAGAACGTTTTGCCCTCTACTGAGACGCCTGTTAATACGCATACCGTCCACCGTGATACGCTGTGGCGAGAGTTCGAAACCTTTTATTACGGTGGAGACTCCAACTTGGCACAGTCTCCGCTGTACACGCGCGGGGAAGGCTACTACTGGACTAATTTCTGGCACTCGAACACTAACGCCATCACCCGGAATTTTTCCAATAGCCTCGTCGGGTATGCTGGACAAAACGACATATCGGTGCGTGTACAGCTTAACGGCCAGACGGCATCTCGGCACCATGTGCAGTTGCTTGTGCAAACCGATACAGGCTTCGAACGCTTTAGCGAGGCCGACTGGACGGGCTATCAGTTTCGCACCCTTACAGCAAGCTCAGATTCTTTTCTGTCCAACGGGAGTGTGCTCAACATTCAGGTCGTCTCCCTGAATGATTTTAATGGAAACCCTAACCGGGTGCTCTTGGATTGGATCGCTTTCGATTACGCGCGGAGCATAGATCTCAACCGCAATGGCACGGCGTGTTTTCCTGGCGTACAGCCCGGGATACACCGACTTGCACTAGCGGAGCCACTCCAAGAAGAAACGTTGGTCTTGAGCACTGCGACGGGCGAGTTCTCCCAGGTAGCGGCTGGCGTGACGGAGGTTCCGGTTGCCCTTTCGGGTGACGGGTGCGTGCGCTTCACGCCGGTCTCTCAGGCGCAAACACCACCAGAAACCCGCAAAGTCGAGCCAACGGAGGCGCTCGCCAGCCCCAACCATGCCGCCGACTACGTCATCATTACGCGGCCCATGCTGCGCAGCTCAGCCGCGCAGCTCGCTCAACACCGCAGCCAGCATTACACCACGAAAATTGTCTACCAGGATGACATTTTTGACGAATTTGACGGCGGGCACCCTACACCGCTGGCCCTCCGGTCTTTTGTTGAGGCGACGCGAGAATGGCGCGTGTCGCCACGCTACTTCGTCATATGGGGCGATACAGAGCACCCTATCCAGAAAAGACCACTTCACACTTGGGAGGTAGTCACCTTCGGCGACACGCCCGCCGACAACTGGTACGTACAGCAGGACGAGGGCGGCAGCCTCTCTGAGCAAGCAGCCATCGGACGTCTGCCTGTACGGTCCAACAGCCAGGGTGCTCTGTTCTTGGAGAAGATCAGAACATACGAGCGCAGCCCGGCCGATACATGGCAGAAACAAATGCTGCTGTTAGCGGGCAGTGTGGATGTGTCTGAGCGCAACCTGCTAGAGTCGTATACGCGGCGGTGGGGCAGCGTGGCTTACGATGGGTCCACTGCTATGGATACGCTGCACTTCAACAACCAGTCTACGCGAGCAGGCGGCTTATCCGACCCTTCCGTTCAAGACTCCATACGCGTGGCACTGGAAAAAGGGACGTCATGGATCAGCTACTTTGGCCATTCTGCGGCCGAGAACTGGCTCCTGGTGCTCGACGAGCCACAGGACTTCAACAATGCAGACCGCTTGCCCGTCGTTCTCTCAGTGGGCTGCCACACCGGCAACTTCACACGTGCGCAACAGGAAAACGTACCCGAGTCGCTGGTATACGGCGAAGAGTTGGTGCTGCGTGGGCTAAGTGGTGCCATCGCGCACTGGGGTTCGGGGTCGCTGTCTACCATCAGCCAGCCGGCGATCTTGACCGAGCACCTCCATGAGGCCGTCTTTCGAGATACGGTCCGCGTACTTGGCGATGCGATCAGGATAGCAAAGAACACGTGGGCGGCATCCCGAGGGGTGGGCACGTTTACGCGGAGCATCGCGCTTCAGTATGGACTCATCGGCGACCCAGCGACACGCCTCGCCTTACCGACCCAGCCAGACTTGACGGTGACGCCAGCAGCCATCGTGACGACGCCTGAGCAGCCGCTGGCTGCAGACTCGCTATTCAATGTGCGTGTGTCGGTCAGTAATCTGGGGCTCACTACGACCGACTCCACAGAGGTGCAATTCATCCTGAGCAGCCCATCGGGTAGGCAGAGCGAGCTTGCGGGTAAGATCCCGCCGATGCGCAATCGCTACACGTTTGAGCAAGCCGTCCAGATCAACGATGACTTTCTCGGCCCCAACACGCTGACGGTAAGTATTGACCCATCCAACCGCCTGCCGGAGGCTGACGAAACCAACAACGGCGCACAGGTGACAGTGGACGTGGCTACGCAGGGCATCGCTATCCTTGAGCCCTCCGTGTTTGAACTCGTGCCACAAGAAGACTTGGGCCTCAGTGTTTTCGTCGCGGCCGCTGGCTACGACGATCTCGCGGTCGAATTTGAGATGAGCACCGATGCGTCGTTCAGTGGTGCCGACGTGCTTAGGGCAGAGGTACCAGCTACGCCGGAGACTACCTGGACGCCAAGCCTGCCGCCCACGAGCGATGTGCAGCTGTTCCACTGGCGCGCACGGCCGAGCCGTGGCGGCGAAGCTACGGGGCCATGGAACCAGAGCACCGTCCTGGTCTCGCAGGGCACGCCTCCGAGCACGTGGCACCAGAACGTTCAGACGTTTGCCGACGCCGCCGCGGGGCTCAGCGTATCGGGCACGGCCTACCGAGACTCCCGGTGGCAAGCGTCGCAGTACAAACTGGAGGCGTTCATACAGAGCGCTCGCGAAAACCCTACTCTCCAAGGGCGTGTGATCATCAACAATAGCATCTACTTCTCGAGATTTGAAGGCTACGTGCTGCTCGTCTTGGACGAGTTGAGCGGCGAGCGCATCTATCAGATTGGGGCGCCAGCACACCGCGACTCGGCGCGAACGGCGGGCAACCTCGACCGCACCATCAACGAGCAGCAGGGCGACTGGCTCATTATCAACAGCCGCATCATGCAGCCCCCTGCCGACCCCACCATTCCCGACTACTTCAAGGCGAAGATGCGGCAGCTGGGCAGCACTGCGGTAGACACGCTCACGTTTAACCACCTGTGGGTCTATGTGGGTCAAGTGGGCAACCCGAGCACCGTGCGCGAGTGGGTAGTCCCTCCCGGCGACGATATGCCCGACTTCATTGAAGTCGTAGATTCGCTCTTCTTCAACACCCCTGAGGGCGTCATTGAAAGTCCGACTGTGGGCCCTGCCTTGGGATGGCAAGCGGCGCGGGTTGACATCGACGGTCTGCAGGCGGATAACACCGCGCGCGTCGACGTGATTGACGCCGAGACTGAAGCCGTCCTGATTGCCGATGCTTTGTTTGCTGAGGGTCAGCCGATCTCTCTGGCAAGCATCGATGCTACGCGGTACCCGAGGCTCAAGCTGCGGGCTACGCTCACCGACTCGTTGCGGCGAAATATGCTGCAACTCAAGTCGTGGAGCATCGACTACACGCGCCCTGCAGAGTTGAGCTTTGGCAGCGGCGCACTTACCCTATCGGCGGATAGCCTGCTGGAGGGCAACGCCACGACAGCCAATGTGGAAGTGACGAACCTGGGAGCCTCAGCGCTGAGCAGAGCCACCGTTCAGTACTACCTGCGCGATGCTGGAAACCGTCGCGCCTTGATCCATATAGATACGCTACGCAACCTTACCAACAACGAGGTGCGCACGGCCAGCCATACGTTCTCCACCGACCAACTGGTTGGGCAGAATGTCCTTGAGGTGCGGCTGGTGAACGAGGATGGCTTCGACCTGGTGCCGTTCAACAACGTGCAGACGCGCAGCTTCACCGTGCGCGCTGACGATACACCGCCGATGTTTCAGGTCTACCTGGATGACGACACGTATCCGAACGACCCGGAGCCCGTCCGCAACTTGCAAGACCCCGCACTGCCGTTCCTGAGCGCGAGGCCTACCATCGAGATAGAGCTGACCGACGAGAACCCGTTCAAGGCCATCGACGATGCCAACCTGCTCTCGATCGACTTCAACGGGGAGATGCTGTCGCCCGACCTGCCTACGGTGACCTTCGAGCCGAGCACAGGACCCGAGCGTCCAGCCCGGCTGGTCTTCACCCCAGACCTCTCGGGGCGCGACACCACGCATACGCTGCAGGTACGGGCGTTCGACGCCACAGGGAACGAGGCCAGCGGCAGCCCCTATCAGGTTCACTTCCGGGTGCAGAACCAGGTGGAGGTGGAGAGCCTGTACCCGTACCCCAACCCGATGTCGGCGTTCACGCGGTTCGCGTTCCTGCTGCGCGGTGCCGATGCGACTCTAGTGGATGACCTGCGCATCCGCATCTTCAGCCTCAACGGGCGACTGGTGCGCGAGTTTGATCTTGTAGATGATCCCTCGGCGCTCGAAGACGGCTTCTTGCGCATCGGGTGGAACAAGGTGCTGTGGGATGGCCGCGACGAAGACGGCGACATGCTGGGCTCGGGGGTCTACCTCTACAAGGTATTCATGCGCGCCGAGGGCGAGCCCGTACTCGTCAACAACGACAGCGGCATCGAGAAGGTAGTGCTGCTGCGCTAGGTCTGAACCGCTAGCATCGCCTCACTTGCCGTTGTAGAGTACGCCGTCGGTGATCCAGGACGGGGCGGGCGCGCCTTTCAGGTAGTGATCGAAGTACGCCTTCATCTTGATGGCGTAGTCGAGCTTGTTGGCGTAGCTGCTCAGGTGGTGGCCTTCGCCGCGGTATTGCAGGAAGACGACGTCCTTGTCAAGGCGGCGCATGGCGAGGTAGAGCTCGATGCCCTGGTACCACGGCACGGCGCCGTCGTCGTCGCCGAACTGGATGAGCGTGGGCGTGGTGATGCGGTCGGCGAAGAAGAGCGGCGAGTTGTCGATGTAACGCTCGGGGACTTCCCAGAGGCTTCCGCCCAGGCGGCTCTGCGTCTTCTCGTACTGAAACTGCCGCGCCCGCCCGGACGCCCAGCGGATGCCGCCGTACGCGCTCGTCATGTTAGAGACCGGGGCGCCGGCCACAGCGGCATCAAACATGTCGGTTTGGGTCACGATGAACGCGGTCTGGTAGCCGCTCCACGAGTGCCCGTGCAGCCCGAGCGCGTTGGGGTCGGCCCAGCCGAGGTCGACGAGCTTCTGGACGCCGGAGACCACCGCGCGGGTGGCGGAGATGCCGGGGGCGCCGATCTGGAAGCGCACATCGGGAAGGAAGACGATGTAGCCGTCGCTGGCGTAGACCGGGAAGCTGGGGCGGTGGTTCACGCGCGGGTCGTTGAACTGGTGCAGCCGCTGCGACATGAAGCGGTAGAAGTAGACGAGCACGGGATATTGCTTGCCTTCCTCGAAGTCGTCGGGCTTGATGACGACGCCCTGCAGGCGCACATCGTCAGGTGTGGTCCACTCGATCAGCTCCGAGCTGCCCCAGGCGAAGTCGCGCACCTGCGGGTTGATGTCGGTGAGGCGCGCTGGGTCGCTCAAGTCGGGACTGGCGATCCAGTAGTTCGGGAATTCGTCGTAGTCTTCCTGTGTGAACAGGATGCGGTCGGCGTCATCGGCGTGGTCTACAAACTCGACGTGGTTGGCCTCCTCGCGGAGGACGGTCAGGCTGGAAGGATCATCCAGCATCACCCGATAGAAGCCGCTGTTCTTGCGTTCGTTATCATACGAGGAGAGCAGCAGCGAAGCATCGGGCGCGAAGGTGCGCTCGTCGGCGTCGGTGCGGATGATGCGGAAGGTCTTGTCGGTGGCACGGCCGTTGGTGACCTGTATGGGGGTGCTGCCGTCGGCGGGGAGGTGCCATAGGTCGTACTTGTCGTAGATGATCAGCGAGGCGTCATCCTCGGTCCAGCCGGCGATGCCGTAGCCCGGCGCGGCGCTCGGGTAGTCGTGGTCTTCGTTGGCGATGGGCACGCCGAGGTCGGCGGTGAGGTTGCGCGTGCTGCCGTCCTCGGTGTCGTAGAGGTGGTAGTGCTGCTCGTGGTAAAACACGACGTAGCGGCCCTCGGGTGAGACCTGCGTGGTGCTACCCAGCCGGTCGGCGATCTTGGTGGCCGTGCCATCGTCGAGGCTTACGGCGTAGAGGTCGAAGTAGCTGCCGTCCCACGTGACCTCGCGCTCGTACGGCGCCGTCACGCGCCCCACCACGTAGCCCGTGCTGGTGGGGCTGGTGCTGATGTTCATCTCCAGCGTTTCGAGCGGGACGTAGCGATCCTCAGCGAGGTGATACGCAGCAGCGTAGGTGCGTTGCTGCTGGCCTCGCCAGCGCTGCTTCTGCTGCGTGTTGATGAGCGGGTCTTGATCGTGCCACACATCCACCTCGCGATCGGCCAGGATGGCATCGAGGTCGTACGGATCGAAGGCGGCGGTGCTGTCGGTCTCTTCGGCTTCAGCCTCCATCTCAGGGACAGGGCGGAAGCCGAAGAACAGCCGCTCGCCATCGTCGGACCAGCGCAGCGTATTGCGGCTCGGCACGTGCCAGCCGTCGGGCGCATCGCCCACGGCTACGCGCTCGGCGAGGCCGTCGTCGGGCATCCAGGTCATCAGCGCGGCGGTCTTCGCCTCAGTACTGTCGGTGCTGACGACGAACGCCAGCGCCGCCTCGGTGCGGTGCCAGGTAAGTTCGGCATAGGCGGCATCCCCAGCCGCGTGCAGCGTGTTCGGCGAGCCTGCGGGGGATGCCGTCGTCAGGTCGAGGTGGACCAGGCTGTTGGTGCTGCCGTCGGCGGCAGCCGTCGCGTAGACCATGTGTGGCTGCTCGGGAGAAAAGGCGTAACCCTTCACGTTGTCGATAGCGGACTCGCGCTTGGTGTCGAGGTTGCGCAGCATGAACAGCGTGCCCACCTCATCGGTCATGGTCTCGCCATCCTCGCCCTTGAACGGGAAGTGGTGGTAGCCCAGCCAACGACCGTCGGCGGAGAAGGCGAAGGATTCTACATCGGTGATGGTATGGACGGCCCCTGTGGCTGTGGCGAGCACGGCCAGCGCCTTGCGCGGCACGTCGTCTTCGTCGGCGGTTTCGCGCTGGGCCAGTGTGGGATTGACGGTCATCGCTGCGAAGCGCCCATCGGCGGAGAACACGGGCGTGGTGGCGTTCGGGACGGTGTAATGCCGCTGCCCGTCGGTGCTGTAGACGTGTACCTCGCTGTCGCCGCGGTCGGGCATGGCGGTGAAAGCCATCCATTGCCCGTCATCCGACAGGGAGGCATGGCGGGTCGTCTTCATCTGCATGAGATCGACGAACGAGAGCGGGCGCTCTTGGGCGTACAGCGGGGCAGCCAGACCGAGGCAGAAGACCAGGAGTAGGAAACGAGTCAGCATGATGGACCGAGTGACGTGGTAGCGGTCCTGCAAGAATACGATCCCTGACGCGGATTCTCATGTAAAAAGCCTACAAGATCAGCGGCGTCGGCGCCTAGCGCCGCTGGAGCTGCACCTCCTGGCGGTAACTCATGCCGAAGGTGTCGAGTGGGTGTCTGGCCTCAATGTACAGGATGGTCAACTTATCGTCGTCGAGTGTGGTGGTGGCTACGTAGCTGAGAAACTTGTCCTCTCGCCCACTGAAGCCCGAGAAGACGAGCCGGCGATCGAGGCGCCCCCATTGCACACCGGACACGTTTTCTCCACCAATCCGAAACGCGGTCCCTGCTGATCGGCGGCGTAGTTCCTGGCTCGGTCTGAACAGCGATAGGAATTCAAGAGGGGCAATCATCCCATCTCGCTCGCCCAAATCCAGTCCGGGGATACCGGAGTCAGGGAGGGGGATGTCGTAATCGAACTGCAGGGTACCCATGTTGGTCACCGTCTCATCGGTCAGCACAGTGCCGTCGGCGTCATAGGTCTGCGTATTGACCGACAGGATGGTCCAGGCGCCTCGGATGTCGTCGGCAGGCTTGTCGGGGTTAACCTCTAGCAGTCCGCAGCCGGACAAGCCGAGGCAGAGGACTGCCAGCATCCACAGTGCGTTGGGCAGACGTGGGCGTGTGGGGTTCATCGTCGTCCTGTTCATGGCTGTCATTTCAAGTTAGCCGCCCAAGACCAGGGCAACGCCTACGTGCAGGGTGAAGCCGCTGAAGTGATCATCGACCACGGGCTCGTCATTTATCAAAATGCTCTTGCCGAAATCCTCGCTCCGAGCGGGCAAAAACTCCACGAAGGTGTAAATGTCGGAGTTGGCCCGGACGCCGCTACCGCGATAGGTGTTCTGGGTGAGTGCAGTGGGAATGGTGGTGAACTGCTCGCTGAAGTTGAACGGGTCCACCCACTCGGCGCGCCCGTACACTGCCACAGGGCCGAGCCGGATCATGGCTTTGAAGCCTGCTGTCAGGTCCAGGCTGTTTACCGTCCAGATACCGCTGAAGCCCGCCTCGTCGCCGTAGCTTTCGGTGCCGTCGGGGTAGGTGCGAAAGGATCTGACCTCGCCGCGTGCACTGTGCATCCCCATGAACCAACCCAGTTCCAAGGCGCCCAGCGGCGCCAGGATGCCGACGTCGAGCCGCGACGTCCGGCCCTTCACCTCGTACGTTTGTGTGATGCCCTGCTTCAGCCTAGCCTTGCTGATCCCATGTAAGCTGTGCCAGCTCAATTCCGCGTTGAGTGAGGCGATGATGAGCCCCACACCCAGGCTGAAGTCATGATCGAACTGCATCCTGGGCAGCAGCGTGCCTCCTGGGAATTCGAGGACGACAATCTCGCCGTCTGCATCCTCAATCACCTCTTCTCGAACATCGGGATCGGCGAAGCGGGCGAAGAACGGACGCTTGCTGTCGAGCATCGCGTTCAGCTGTGGCCAAGCGAGCGTGCTCTGCGGCTGTCGGGCGTAGAAGACGTAGATTCCGCCACGGTCCTTCCAAGGCTGCGCATGCACCGAGGCGAGGTCGCTGCCGAGAATCAGCAGGAGCAAGAGTCCTAGCGTGCTTTTCATGGTGCTGGAATCGTTTCGGATGGTGTATGGCGGCACGTGCTGTGCAAGATGATGCGTCGTTAGGGGCGTGGCTATCCCCGGCTCAGGGTATTGCAGGCGGGGCATTGTTTTGTGCTACGCCGGAACGCCTCACATCGCGGGCAGGTAATCCGTAGCTTGAGGTAACCGCCCATCTGAACACTCGCCGCGATGCTGTACCGCCTCCGTTTCTGGCCCCTAGCGCTCCTCTTCCTGATCGGCGCTGGCCTACCCGACGACCAGACGGACACGCTCGTCCTCAGCGAGTTCATGGCCGCCAACGCGGGCACGCTCTTCGACGAAGACGGCGACAGTAGCGACTGGATCGAACTGCACAACCCCACCAGTGAAGCCATCAACCTAGCGGGCTGGCACCTGACGGATGACGCGAGCGCGCCGCAGCTCTGGCCGCTGCCCGACATGGTGGTGCCTGCGGGCGGGCATGTGGTTGTCTTCGCCTCGGGCAAGGACCGCCGCGCCGCCACGCTCACGTGGGACACGGTGATTACCGAGGGCGACACCTGGCGCTACCGCGTAGGCACCAGCGAGCCACCTGTAACGTGGGCGACAGCGAGCTTCAACGACAGTGGCTGGGCTGAAGGCCCCAGCGGCTTTGGCTACGATGATGACGACGACGCCACCACCGTGCCCACCACCCTGTCGGTCTACGTCCGCCGCACGTTCACCGTGGAGGACGCCAGCCAGGTAGCACGCGCGCTGCTCCACGTAGACTACGACGATGCCTTCGTGGCCTATCTCAACGGCACCGAGATCGCACGCGCCAACATCGGCACACCGGGCGTGCGTCCAGCCCACAACGCTACCTCCGATACGTTCACCGACGCCCGGCTCTACCAGGGTCAGGTGATTGATGGGTTCGAGATCGCCAACCTCGCTGATCTCTTGGTCGATGGCGAAAACACGCTCGCGATCCAGGTCCACAACACCTCGCTCACCTCGTCGGACCTGTCGCTGATTCCATTCCTGACGCTCGGCTTCACCGTGCCACCTGCCACCGAACGAGGCATAGCACGTGCCGTGACGGGCTTGCCCTCGGCGAGCTTACATACCAGCTTTGGCCTCAGCAGCGACGGCGAATACCTGGCGCTCGTCGCACCCGACGGCACCGTGGCGACGGTGTTCGACCCGTTCCCTGCGCTGGACGATGACATGAGCTATGGCCTCGGGCCGGATGGGCAGGTCGGCGTTCTGCTGAGCCCTACGCCCGGCGCCGCCAACGCGGCGGTACGTGGCTGCGTCATTGGGGCGCTCAGCGTCAGCACTGACGGCGGCGTGTTCAGCAGCGCGCAAGAGATCGCCTTCAACTCACCCACCGATGGCGCCACTATCCGCTACACCACCGACGGCAGCGTCCCCACCGCCACCACGGGTAGCGTGTATACCGCGCCGCTCACCATCAGCGAGACCACGGTGCTGCGCGCAGCAGCGTTCCGCCCTGGGTTCGTCCCCTCGCCTGTGGAGACGCGTACGTTCCTCTTCCCACTCGATGTAGTCCGCCAATCGCCGACGGGTGAGGCGCCAGCGGGCTGGCCCACCACCTGGGGCGACAACGATGTGGACTATGGTATGGATCCGAATGTGGTTAACAGCCGGGGGCAGGCGCTCGTCCAGGCGCTGCGCGATCTGCCCAGCGTCAGCATTGCCACAGACCTCGCCCACCTCTTCGATGCGCAGACAGGCATCTACGCCAACGCCCGCGAGCGCGGACGGGACTGGGAGCGTCCTGCCTCAGTAGAACTGCTTCTCCCGGACGGGACATCGGCGTTTCAGATCGACGCTGGGCTGCGCATCCGCGGGGGCTTCAGCCGCAACGCCAACAACCCCAAGCACGCGTTCCGCCTCTTCTTCCGCGACGAGTACGACGGCGAGCTCGTCTACCCCGTCTTCGGCGATGAAGGCACCGACACGTTTAAGAACCTAGACCTGCGTACCAGCCAGAACTACTCGTGGTCGTTTTACGGCGACGCCCGCAACGTGATGAACCGCGACGTCTTCTCCCGCGACATCCAGCGCGAGATGGGCGCGCCCTACACCCGCAGCCGCTACTACCACCTCTACCTCAACGGCCAGTATTGGGGGCTCTTCCAGAGCCAGGAGCGCGCCGAGGCGTCTTACGGCGCCACCTACCTGGGCGGCGATGCTGACGACTACGACGTGCTCAAGTCCACCGAGCGCGACGGCGGGTTCTACGAACTGGAAGCCACCGATGGCAACACCGACGCCTGGCGTCAGCTGTGGGACCTCGCCAACACCATCGCCGACACGGGCAGCGAACAGGCACGGTACAGCTTGTACATGCGGGCGCAGGGCCTGAGCAGCAATGGACATCGCCTGCCCGACGCGCCCGTCTTGCTGGACGTGGACAACCTCATCCACTACATGCTGGTCATCTTCTTCGGTGGCAACTTCGACGCGCCCATATCGGGCTTCCTTGGCGATGCGCGCATCAACAACATGTACGTCATGCGCAACCGCGAGCGCGAGCGCGGCTTCGTCTACTTCGCACACGACAACGAGCACACCCTGATCTTGCAAGACGACCGCGGCCGCGACCGTACCGGGCCGTTCCCTGCAGGCCAGGAGTTCATCACCAGCAACCCACAGTGGATTCACCAGCAGCTGATGCACGTGGAGGAATACCGTGTGCGCTTCGGCGACCTGGCGCACCGCCACCTCACGGGCAACGGTATCCTCACGCCAGAGCGCGCCGAAGCCCTCTTCCGCAGCCGTGCCAGCGAGATCCAGAGTGCCATCCTGGCCGAGTCGGCGCGGTGGGGCGATGCGCAACGGGAGCCTGCACGTACGCCCGAGGACTGGCGGCGGCAAATTAACACGATCGCCGATGACTTCATCCAGCCGCGTGCAGCACAGATCCTCGACCAGCTGCGCCAAGCCCGCACCTACGCCGATTGGCGGCGCGGCGCGCAGTCCGCCACCCGCCTGCGCCCACTCTACCCCGATACGGATGCGCCTGCCCTCACCGTCAGCGATGCGGCGCGGCCCAGAGCCATCTTCAGTGCCGATGCCAACGCCACCATCTACTACACCACCGATGGCAGCGACCCACGCGCTGTGGGCGGCACCGTCAGCGGCACCGCCCAGACCTATGTGAACCCGCTGACGCTCAGCAGCACGACAGTACTCAAGGCACGTGCGCAGCAGGGCGGCGCGTGGTCGGCGCTGGTGGAGCGCACGGTAGAGGTGAGCGGCAGCGCGGCACCCCGCCTCATCATCAGCGAGATCCACTACCACCCGAGCCCCGCCACAAGCGCTGAAGCGGATGCCGGCTTCGCCGATGCCGATGACTTCGAATTCATCGAGTTGCACAACCCCGGCGATGCGCCGTTCGACCTGACAGGCGTGGGTTTCACTGAAGGCATCGCCTTCACGTTTGCGAGCGGCAGCGTCCCCGCAGACGGCTATGTCGTCCTCGCGCGCGACCCCTCCGCGCTGGCCCTCAGGCACGGGTTTGATGTGGCCGTGGCCGGGACGTACCAGGGCGGCCTTAGCAACGGCGGCGAAACGCTGATCCTGGCCGATGCGGCGGGCAACATCATCGAAGAAGTCGACTACAGCGATGGCGGCGCTTGGCCCTCGCGCCCCGACGGCGAAGGCAGCAGCTTAGAGCGCAAAGATGCCGATGACGCCCCCGACGATGCCGACAGCTGGCGCTCTAGCGACGACCTCGAAGGCTCTCCCGGGCGCGCAGGCGTTCGCGTAGTCGAGCTAGTCGTCATCAACGAAGTGCTCACCCATACCGACCCGCCACTGACCGATGCCATCGAGCTGCGCAACATAACAGATTCGCCCGTGGATATCGGGGGCTGGTGGCTGAGCGATGAACCCGGCGTCTATGCCAAGTTCCGTATCCCCGACGGCACCACCATCGCCCCCAGTGGCTACCTCGTCTTCACCGAGAACGACTTCAACAGCAGCGGCACCGAGGCTGATTTTGGCCTCAGCAGCGCACGTGGCGAAACACTCCGCTTGATGGTGCCGGGCGACGATGGGCAACCGTATCTCTTTGGCGAGACGGCGCGCTTTGGCGCGGCCTTCAACGGGGAGAGCCTGGGCCGATGGCCGGGCTTTGAGGACGCCTTCTTCCCCATGACCAGCCGTACCCTCGGCAGCGAAAACAGCGGCCCACGCCTCGGCACCGTCGTCATCGACGAGGTGATGTACCACCCCGCCAGCGACGAAGACCACCTGGAGTTCCTGCGCATTGCCAACGCAGGCCCCGACGCCGTGGACCTCACCAACTGGATGCTGGGCGACGGCGTCGACTTCGCCTTCCCCGAGGGGCAGCTGCTGGCGCCCGACGCGATGCTGCTCGTCGTTGGCTTCGACCCTGTGGCCGCACCAGATCTGTTGGCGAGCTTCCGTAGTACGTACGCCCTCCCCGAGGCCCTGCCCATCCTCGGCCCGTGGGACGGCAGGCTCTCCAACGGGGGCGAAACCGTCACGCTCTTCCGCCCCGACGCGCCGCCTGCGGAGGAGCCAGGCTTCTTCCCGCAAGGGATCGAAGACAGAGTCATCTACAACGACCGGGCGCCATGGCCAGAAAGTGCGGATGGCGAAGGTCCCTCCATCCGCCGCGTAGACCGCAACGCGTTCGGCAGCGACCCAGCCAACTGGCGCGAGAACACCACGCCGCTGCCCATCGACGGAGCAGACCCCACCCTGCCTGACGCCGCGTACACGCTGAGTCCTGCTTATCCCAACCCGTTCAGCACCACCACGACGCTGGGCCTCCAGGTGCGTACGCCGCAGCAGGTGCGCGTGCGCGTGTACGACGTGCTGGGCCGCCACGTGGAAACCCTCTTCGACGGCGCCGTACCCGCAAGCAGCCGCTCGCTCTTCACCTGGGAAGCGGGCAACTATGCGAGCGGCGTCTACCTCATCGCCGTCCAGGGCGACACGTTCCAGGCCACGCGGCGCGTGCTTGTGCAGCGTTGACGTTTATTTGATGAGTGTTACTGTCTCCAGCGCCCGGAACCGCTCACCTGTCACGCGCACCACGTACACGCCGCTTGGCCAACCTACGGCATCTAGCATAAACCGGTGCACACGCCCTGGATTGAGCAAGCCATTGTGCAGAAGCGCTACTCGGCGCCCCACTAAGTCGTACACGCCTACCTCCACTACTTGCGCGGCTCGCACGCTCAAGCTGAACTGCGCTGAAGGGTTGAACGGATTCGGATACACTGCGCTCAACACATAGGACGATGTCAGTTCCACCGTCACTTCGACCTCAGCGCTGTATTCAAACGAACCATCGTAGTCGAGTTGCTTCAAGCGGAAGCGATGCGTACCCGGGTCAAGGCTGGGTGCGGTGTACGTGTAGCGTTGCGCGTCAAGTGTGGTGCCTTGGCCTTCGACGAACGCTAGGCGCTGCCACTGTGCTTGGTCAGGGGCTTGATGTTCAACATCGAAGCCCGCGTTGTTGGTCTCCGAGACCGTTGCCCACTCAAGGTGGGCATTGAGACCATCGGCGCGGGCATCAAAGGAGGCAAGTTCGACGGGTAACGCAGCTTCAGCGAGCCATCCGCTGTAGTCCACCAACGCCACACCCGCGCGGTCATAGCCGTCGAAGATCGCACCGATGTTCTTCGGGTTGCCCCCGGCATCCATCTCCGCCGTCGTCGCCGCGCCCCACCAGTTGAAACGCG